>CAYHHH010000185.1:0-6669 GCA_964356125.1 uncultured Bifidobacteriaceae bacterium
GAATGCGCGCCGGCATCGTCGCCGAGAAGAGCGCTGTCTGTCGTGTCGCCGGCGTCGCTTCGAGGATCGCGTCGAGATCCTCGGCGAACCCCATGTCGAGCATGTCGTCCGCTTCGTCGAGGACGAGCACGCGAAGCGTCTCGAGCTTGAGCGTCCCCCGCCGGATGTGATCGAGCGCCCGCCCCGGCGTCGCCACGACGATCTGCGCGCCGCGCTCGAGCTCGCGAATCTGCCCGTGCATCGGCGCTCCGCCGTACACGGGAAGCACGGACAGCCGAACCCCTTTCGAGTACTTGTGCACGGCCTCGGCGACCTGCATCGCCAGCTCGCGCGTCGGCACCAGAATCAGGCCGGCGGTCTGTCGCGTGTGGCGTTTTTCCTCGCTGATCCGCTGCAGCATCGGCAGAGCAAACGCGGCGGTTTTGCCGGTGCCAGTCGCCGCCTGGCCGAGCAAATCCCTTCCCGCGATCAACAGCGGGATCGTCTCCCGCTGCACGGGTGTCGGCTCTTCATAGCCGAGGGCTGCTAAAACATCGGTTAATTCGGGGGGTAGTCCGAGCGATGCAAAGCTTACGGGGGCGACGGGTGTACTCATCAGCGGAAAAGCCTACTAACTAAACAATGAAGTTTACTACCGGAGAGGGCGAATCACCTAAGAACAAGAGTCGGGGAGTCGGCAAGAGTCGCGAGAGTCGATCAGAGTCGCAGGAACTGGCGAACGCGCGTGAGGAGGGTCTGCCGCGCATCGACGGTCGAGACGGCCGTGGCGTGGGTCTCGCGGTGACGATCGAGCTCTTCACGCCTCGACGAGGTGACGCTCGTCACGTGCTCGAGGACTGACGGATTGGCCATCACCACGGTTCGGAAGCCCTCGGCGTCGATTTCGAGCACGTCGCAGTCGGTCGCGGCGGTCACGGTGGCGTTTCGTGCTTCGCCGGTCAGCAGCGACATCTCGCCTAACACGTCCCCGCCCCGCACACGCGCCACCTCGCCTTGCGTGCCCGACACGGTGACCGACGCCTCGCCGCGCAGCATCACGAACATCGATCGGCCGGCCGCCCCCTGACGGACGATCGATTCTCCGGCCGCGAAGAGCAGCGGCTTCCCGATCGACAGCAGCTGATCGCGCTCCGCATCCAAGAGCTGTGCAAACATTGGAACATCGGCAAGCGCCTTCGCACCGACGGCCGCACGGGGCGCCACGAGACCCGCCTCCTCAGGCGACATCTGCACTTCGATGTGAAATGGAATGGAAAGCCCGCTGCGCTTGAACGCGTAATAGATGAGCGAGCGCACCTGATCCTTCGCACGCTCGTCCGACTCGAAGTCGGAAATCCAGAAGCGCACGCGGTAGATGAGCGCCGAGTCGCCGAACTCCACGAGCAGCACTTCGGGCGCACGGTCGGACGACAGGAGGGTGGCATCACGAACCGCGTCGGCGATAACGTTCTTCACGACGTTCGGCGGCGCGTCATAGCTCGCGCCAACGTCGACCTGCAGCCGCAGCGATCGCGTCGGCTCGCAGTAATTCGTGATCGTGTCTTTCGCAAGCGTGCTGTTCGGCACGACGACGAAATTCCCCGCCTTCGTCCGCATCTTCGTCGCGCGCCACGTAATCTCGCTGACGACCCCATCCTCGCCGCCAATGGTCACCCAGTCGCCGACGCGGAACGGTTTTTCGATCTGAATCGCCAGGCCGGCAAAGAAATTCCCCAGCGTGTCCTGCAGCGCAAGGCCGATGACAACGGCGCCAACAGCCGTCGTCGCCAGGACACGATCGCGGAGAATGAGCGTCGCGACGAGCGCGAACGCCGCCATGACGAGCGTGTCCTGGACGATGTTGGGAAAGCGCTCGGGGATGCGATCGGCCTGCCACGGATTGATCGCGAGCGCGACGAGGAGGTTGATGACGGCGAAGCTGATCAACAGCGGGTTGATCAACCGCAGCATTTCCAACGTTTCCCGTGTGTCTGCGGAAAATGGCAACCAGGAGATCGCGCTCGCGGCCAGCGTGTAGGCCGCGAACAGGATGGCTGACAGGAAGAGCCGGCCGCGGATGTGCCTGTTGATCGTCGCCTGGCGCAGGCCAAGGGACGTCAACAGGAGCGCAATACCGGCGATGACGCTGAGCGGCACGCGGGTTAGGCGATCCCCTTCCGGAATGCCGCCACGTCAGCGGGAGAAATCGCCACTTTCACGGGGTTCGGGTTGTCGCCGCCTTTCGCGAGACGATCCGCACCCACTCCTCGAGCACCTCCTGAGGCCGCGACCTGCTGCGATTGCTTCTCGCCGGTCACCGACTTCGTGAGGCCTCCGAGGCCGAACCCACCCCCCTTCTTCTCTTCCGCTTTCTTCTCTTCCGGCTTGGCGGTCTCTTTGCTGCCTGCCGCCAGACCCGCGGAGCCCTCGACGATCGTCGCAACGTTCGTCAACTCCGTCGGTTGATATTTGATCGTCGACGTGTAGCGCGCGGCGACGACGGCGCCCGGCTTCGATCCTGACAGCTGCTTCACTTTGCCGATGCGCTCCTGCGTTTCCGGATGCGACGCGAACAGGCCGTTCTTCTCTTTCTGCGCCTTGTTGCGCTCCGCCAGCCGCGCGAGGAACTCGGACAAGCCGGTGCCCGTGTAGCCGGCCTTCTGCACGAGGATGATGCCTTCTGTATCTGCGTCGAGCTCGTCGCCGCGATCGAACGAGTTCTCGAGCACCATGTCGTACGCGCGATTCGCCAGCGCGTCGAGGAACATGCCGCGGTTCGAGAGCGTCTCGCCGGCGCCGATCTGGGCGCCTTTGCTCTTTCGAATGGCGTTCACGGTGTGCTTCTGCGCGACGTGCGCGATCTCGTGACCCATCACGCCGGCCAGCTCCGCCTCGGACGTGATGAGCGCGAGCGCGCCGCGCGTGATGTGCACGAAGCCGCCTGGTGCCGCGAATGCATTGACGCCGTCGGTGTCGAGCACGATGAACGTCCACGGCAGCTTCGGCCGGCTCGTCTGCTCGGTCAGCATCGTCCCGACGAGCGTGACGTATTTGTGGACCGCTGCGTTCTGCACGACGCCGAAACGCTGACGGATTTTCAAGCTGACATCGCCGCCGAGCCTGACCTCTTCTTCTTCCGTAATGTTCATGTCATCGAACTGCTGCTTGCGCTCCTGGGCCTGCTGCACGCGGCGGCCGATGCCGCCGAGTTGCGCGAAAGCCGGAGAGCTGACAGCGAGAATCGCGATGACGACGATCGACAGTTTCATGCCTGGTTCTCCTTGACCTCGAAAATGGCCACCGGCCTGGTCTTGCCTTTCACCACCACGTCGCCGAGCGGTCGAAAGAGATATCGGCCCGGCAGGGCGTCGCGTGTAGCCTCGCTGATGATAATCCGGGTCCCGTACTCCTTATTCAGGGATTCGAGCCGCGCGCCGAGATTCACCGAGTCCCCGATGACGGTGTAGCTCATGATCGCCTCGGAGCCGATGTTGCCCGCGATCATGGGCCCCGTGCTGATGCCGATGCCGATGTCGAGCGCCGGCCGCCCCTCGGCCGTCCATTTTTCGTTCAGCCGGCTCAGCTCGCGAATCATCTCCAACGCCGCATCGACCGCGTGCTCGGCGTGATTCGGATCGTCGAGCGGCGCGCCGAACAGCGCCATCACCATGTCTCCGACGAACTTGTCGAGCGTGCCCTTGTGCGCGAACACGATCTCGACCATGCGCGTGAAGTACTCGTTGAGGATCGCGACAATTTCTTCCGGCTGCCCCTTTTCTGAGACCGTCGTGAACCCACGGATGTCTGAGAACAGCACCGTCATCTGCCGCCGCTGTCCGCCGAGACGCGCGAGATCGGGATTCGCGACCAGCTGCTCGTACACGTCCTTCGACACGTACTGGCCGAACAGCCGCTTCATCTTCCGCTTCTCGCGCCCCTCGAAGAAAAACTGGTAGCTCACACCGCCGAGCAGGGCGAGCGAAGACGCGAGCGCCGGCTGCGTGAGGTTGATCCAGGTGCCGCCGGCGAACTGCCGCGTCGCGACAAACGCGAACGCCGCAACAATCGCCGCGAACGCGGCGGTCGCCCACCATGCCGGCACAATTGCAGCGATCAAACCGACAAGAAGGGCAAACGTCAGGACCAGCGCGATCCGAACAGAACGCGATTCGGGCCGCATGAAGCGGTTCGAGAGGAAGTCATCCGCCACGGAGGCGTGTACCTGGATGCCAGGCATCTTGCCGCCCGCGAATGGCGTCTCAAACGCGTCGTACAACCCCGATGCACCCATGCCGACGAACACGATCTTGTCGCGAAACATTGCCGGATCGATGTCGGGCTTCTTCTCAGCGGCGATCTGCTCCGCCGACAGCAGCAGATCGAAAAACGAGTAGGCCGGATACGGACGGCTTTTCAAATCGGCGAGCAACGCAGGACCGCGAAAGTTGATGAGCCCCCACAAATAGCCGTAGCGGCCGTCCGGATTGTTCACATATCGCCATTCGAGCGGCATCTGTCGATCGCGAACGCGCAACGTATCGCCTTGGACCGACACGTCAGATGGTCGAACGCCGGCCACACGCAACGCCGCCGCGAGGCCCAGCGACGGCATCGCTCGATCTCCGGTTCGCACAAACGGCACGACATGCCGCATCGGTCCGTCGGGATCGAGAATGAACAGGTTGTGCCCCAGCGCAGAGGCGGCTGACGAAAACTCCGCGGCTGGCGCGAACACCACACGACGCTCGGTCACCCCCGGCGCATTCAGGCGATATCCCTGATCGGGCCACGAAGGATTGCCGGTCTGATCGCCTTCGAAAGTTGCGTCCGCAAGCAGAATCACATTGCCGGAATTGCGAATCGAGTCTGCGAATGCCTTGTCCGAGTCGACACCGGACATCGCCTCGCCGGCGATGTGAAATGTATTTTTGTCTGGCTCTGCAAAGTTCACGTCATAGACGATGAGCGCGGGCTTTCCCTGACGGAGGTAGTCGATGAGCGTTCCGTGCACGATGCGAGGCCAGGGCCAGCGTCCCACGTTCGGTTGCAGGTTTCTCAGCGAGTACTCGTCGATCTCAACGAGCGCGATGCCCTTGCGTGCCGTGGCGGGGTCGGCCGTGTGCGAAAGGCGCCAGTCGTAGGTCTTCAGCTCCACGGTGCGAAACGCCTCGAGGCTGGTGAGCGCCAGCACGAGCCCGGCGGCGCACGCGCCGATCAATAACCCTGCGACCGCTTTTCGCACCATTGGTATTGGTAATATAGGCGGGCATGCGCCGCGTCGCAATTGCCATTCTGGTGCTCGGCCTCTCCGCGCACGTTTCCTCTCAGAACACGCCCGGCGACAATACGCTCTCTGTCGCGGCCGTCGATCGCACCGGCGCCATCCTCGCGGCGTACGCGCGCGAGAACGCCGGCGGGCGCGGGGCCGACTACGCCGTGTCCGGCGCCCGCGCGGGCGCGATGTTCTCGCACGATCAGGCGCCGCTGTCTTCGCGCACGGTCCGCTTCATCAGCGGCATCCACTTTCCGCCGGGTGTGCCCAATACACCGAACGCCGCGCTCTACGGGGTCGAGAACATCAATCGCGGATGCGCGATCGATCCTGCCGGCGACGCCATCTTCAACGTGCCGGCAGCGCTCACGCGATCGATCGCCGGAACAGTCGGCACTGGTGCGGGCCCGCGGCGCGAACCGCAACTACTTCAACCAGAGCGGCATCGTCTGGTTCGCCGGCAGCGTGCCCTTATATAAGGATGGGCGCCTGGTCGGCGGCCTCGGCGTCAGCGGCGACGGCGTCGAGCAGGACGACTACGTATCTCAGCTCGGCAGCGACGGTTTCCATCCCCCGGACGCGCTGCGCGTCGATAACAGCGTCATCGTCGATACGGACGGCCGCGAGGCGAGAGTGCCTTACCTGAAGTTTCCGAGGCATCCGGAGTTTTAGCTCACGGAGCAGCCTCAACACGGAGGCACGGCGACACGGAGACGCACGGAGAATACCAAAACGATCAATTTTTCTTCTCCGTGTTCCTCCGTGTCCCCGTGTCTTCGTGTTGGGATCCCTCCGTGCTCTGCGCTTTGGGCTCCTTCGTGTGAAGCGCGGGGACCCGAAACCCGTTCATTCGTCGCGTCACCCCATCTGTAAGCAGTGAGACGTTGAAATTAATGAGCAGCCCGAGCGGCTTGTCCATTAATCGAAGATACGAAAGCAACTGGGCTTCGTGAACCGGCAGCACACTCTCGATGGCTTTCACTTCAACAACTATCTGATCCTCAACCAACAGATCGAATCTGTACGCACTGTCGAGAATCACGCCTTTGTAGCAAAGCGGCACCAGTTGTTCCGCGACAAACGCCAGTTGACGTTGGCGCAGCTCGTATATCAGGCAGGCGCGATAGACGCTCTCGAGCAGCCCGGGACCAAGGGCTCGATGAACTTCAATGGCGGCTTGAATGATCAGGTACGAGATGTCGTTGAGGTTTAGCGTCTGCATGCGACATTCGGCTGCAAACGGGGACCCGCGATGTTTTGCTGCAGAAAACGCTGAGCGCGCAAAAAGATCGAAGTTTCTTCAACGCCGCCGGTCGAATGGCGTTGCAAAATCGGCGATACCGCCCATCTCGTGAGTCGGTCGTCTTCTCCGTGTTCCTCCGTGTCCCCGTGTCTTCTATGAAGCGGTACTCCACGTC
>CAYHHH010000186.1:0-6616 GCA_964356125.1 uncultured Bifidobacteriaceae bacterium
CTCTACGGCCTCGGCTGGACCAACTGGCTGCGACTGGCCGGGTGGCTCGCGATCGGCCTCGTGTTGTACTTCAGCTACGGCATTCGCCACAGCAAGCTGTCCGCGGAGCGATAGAGATACACTAGCGTTGATGGCGGCGATTCGTCTCAACGGTACCCTTTGCGCAGCGGCGATCCGCGGTGAACTCACACCGCGGGTCGCCGTTTTTGCGTCCACACACGGCCGCGCGCCGTCCCTGCACATCCTGCTCGTCGGTGATGACCCGGCGTCCAAGGTCTACGTCGGCGCCAAGGAGAAGGCCGGCATCGAGACGGGACTCAAGGTCACCGTGCATCGCATGCCGGCGACCTCGACCCGCGACGAAGTGCTGGGACAGGTCCGACAGCTGAACGCAGACACCAGCTGCGACGGCATTCTGGTGCAGGCACCGCTCCCGGCGGCGCTCGGCAAGGCCGCGACGCAGGACGTGTTCGACGCGATCGATCCGGCGAAGGATGTTGACGGATTCCATCCGGTGAACGTCGGCATGCTGGTGCAGGGCAGGGTAGTGTTGCAGCCGTGCACGCCGACCGGCGTAATCGAGTTGCTTGAACGCTCGCAGATCGCGATGGCCGGTACCCGTTCCGTGGTGATCGGGCGCAGCGAGATCGTCGGCAAGCCGATGGCGCTCCTGCTGCTGCAGCGTGATTCGACCGTGACCATCTGCCACTCGCGCACCAGGAATCTGGCGGAGCTCACGCGTGACGCGGACATCCTGGTGTCGGCGATCGGCCGGCCCGGCTACGTGACGCCCGACATGGTGAAGCCCGGCGCGACGGTCATCGACGTCGGCATCTCGCCGACATCTGATCGTCAGTTGGTCGCGAAGATGTTCGGGGAAGGCTCCGAGCGCCTCGCGAATTTCGACAAGCGCGGCTCGACGGTTGTTGGCGACGTGCATCCCGGCGTGTGGGATGTGGCGGGCGCGATGACGCCGGTGCCCGGAGGCGTCGGGCCGCTGACGATTGCGCTTCTGCTCAAGAACACACTCGTGGCGGCAGAGAGCCGAGCCGCTCGATAATCCGATCCACTTGCGCGTCGGTCTCGCCTGGCGCGGCCGAGGTGTCGATCACGTCGACCGGCACGCCTGCCGCACGTGCCCTGGACAGTTTTTCCTCAAACGACAACTGAGACGCGATGCGTGCGTCCGCATCAGCAGGCGTGGCGCCGCGCTTGATGAGCCGTTCGCGCTGCTGGTCCGGCCGGCAGGACGTGATGATCACGCGGTCGAACGTGCCGGCATGGTTGGTTTCGAACAACAGAGGAATGTCCGCGATACCGAACGGTGCATGGCGCAGCGCTGTGAACCAGGCGTCGATGGCGTCATAGACCCGCGGATGAATGATGGCTTCAAGATCCGCACGCGCCTGCGGATCGCGGAAGACGACGGCGCCGATCGCGGCGCGATCGAGTGAACCGAATCTGGCGATCACGGCGTCGGCGCCGGCTGTGCCGGGCGCGATGGTTTCGCGTGCGAGCACGTCGGCGTCGATGACGGGCGCGCCCTTCGCCACGAACCGACGCAGGCAATGGCTCTTACCTGAGGCGATGCCCCCAGTCAGCGCCACCCGCAGAGGCCGGGGGCGCATGCTATTCAGCGGTGGCCGGGAGTTCCGCGTCGTTGTCGGTGGCGGGCGTGATGCGCTCCTCGACGAACGTGTTCCACTCGTGGCAGTGCGGGCACTGCCAGAGCAGCTCAGTGCTGCGGTAGCGGCAACGCGTGCAGAGGTGCGGATCCATGTAGAACACCGACGTCCGGGTGATCTCCACGTAGCGTGCCACGAGGTGGCTCGGCAACTGCAGCGCCTCGAGCGTGTTCCAGATCGACTGGTGAATCGCCAGGGCGTGCGGATTGTGCTCGAGCGCTTCGAACACCACGTCGAGAGCCTTCTGCGCTTCGCCGCGCGACGTGAGATGCGAGGCCAGCGCGACGCGTGCACGCCAGTCGCGTGAGGTGGCGTGAATCAGCCGGCGGCAGAGTTGCTCGAACCGATCCGGGCCGCCGAGCGCGGTGTAGGCGCGTTCGAGGCGTTCAAACGCCAGGTAGGCGCGCTCTGGCGCTACCGAGATCATCGTCTCCCAAACGGTCACCGCGGCGCCAGGGTCATTCTGCTGCAGGCGTACGTCGCCAAGATGGAGGTAGGCCGGAACCACGAGTCGATCGAGCTCGATGGCGGCGAGAAACCGATTCGCGGCGTCGTCAAGCCGGTGATCCTTCAGCGCCTGGAGGCCGATCTCGTGTTCGAGGAACGCAAGGATGGCCTGTGACCTCGGCTGCTCGGACGCTCCCGCCAACGCCGCGAGCCGCGTGCGCGTCTCGAGGGCGTCTTGCCATTGATGCTGCTCCTCCTGGAGCTTCTCCAGGTTGGCCAGAGCCGCTTCGTTCTCCGGGTCGAGCCTCAGCACCTCGGAGAACGCCGTGGCGGCTCGGTCGATGAAGCCACCGCGGCGGTAGTCGAGGCCGAGGCAGAGGAGCACGTTCGCGTGTTCGATGCGGTCGAGCCTCGGCCGCTGAAGCAGCGCCTGGTGCTCGGTGACCGCGCGCCCCACCTGTCCCTTCTCTCGATAGAGGTTGCCGAGCACGAGTTTGACTTCGAGCGCGCCAGGGTCGATGGCTGCGGCCTTCTCGAGTTCTTCGATCGCCGCATCGACTTGATTGGCCACGAGGTAGTTCAGGCCCAGGATGAAATGCGGGGCCTGGCGCTTCCGGCGCCGGTCGATCCAACGGCCTTCGATGAGCTTGTAGCGCTCCCACGCCTTGCCGACCGCCAGGCCGGCCAGCAATGCGACGAGCGCACCAATCAACGGGTAGTAGGGCTGCATGGGTTAGGCAAAGGACGCAAGGACATCATCCCACTGCCCGCGCGCTTTGAGCACAGCTTCAATGAACTCGCGCACCGCCCCGTTTCCTCCAGGATGCCAGGCGACAAAGTGGGTGACCGCGCTCACTTCCGGTGCGGCATCCGCCGGTGCGGCTGAGAGGCCGGCCTCACGCAGCACCGGCAAATCGATCAGGTCGTCCCCCATGTAGGCGACTTCCTCCGCGGCCAGATGGTGCTGTTTCAGGATGTCGGTGAACGCCGCCCGCTTGTCAGTCACGCCGAGTGCGATGACCGCCATGTTGAGGTCCTTCGCTCGGGCCGACGTCGCGTCCGAGGCGCGCCCCGACAGCACGCCGGTCATCAGTCCGGCGCGCTGCGCCCAGACCATCGCCGCGCCGTCGCGAATGTGAAAGCGCTGGATGTCCCGGCCCGTGGCGTCGACATTGACGCTACCGTCGGTGAGGACACCGTCAACGTCGAAGAGCAGCAGTCGGATATTCGCGGCGCGGACGCCGAATTCAATCGCGCTGATGGGAGCCATACGTCACACCATCTGCGTGCGCCAGAGATCGTGCAGATGCACGACGCCGATCACACGGCGCGAGCTGTCGACGACCACGAGCGACGTGATTTTGCGTTGTTCCATCTGCTGCAGCGCTTCGACGGCCAGCAGCTTCGGCGAAATCGCCACGGGGTCCTTGGTCATGATGTCCGCCGCCTGACGCTCAAGGAGATTGGCGCCGCTCGTGAGGTGGCGCCGAAGGTCGCCGTCCGTCACGATGCCCAGAAGCTGGCCCTCGGTGTCGACGACGGACGTCATGCCGAGGCGTTTGCTGGACATCTCGTGAATGACGTCGGCCACAGGCGTCATCGGCGCGACACGCGGCACCAAGTCGCCACCGTGCATCAACGACTCGACGCGCATCAACTTCTTTCCCAGGCGGCCGCCCGGGTGCAGACTCGCAAAGTTCTCCTGCCGGAAGTCCTTGCGCTGCGCGAGTGCCATCGCGAGCGCATCGCCGAGCGCGAGCGCCGCGGTGGTGCTGGCCGTGGGCGCAAGGTTGAGCGGGCACGCTTCTTCGGAGACGTGGCAACTCAGCGAGATGTCGGCGGTCTGCGCGAGCGTGGACTGGTCCTCGCCCGTGATCGCGATGAGACGCGCGCCGGTGCGACGGATCGACTCGACCAGACGCACCAGTTCCTCGGTTTCGCCGCTGTGCGACAGCGCCACCACGACGTCGTCATCACGCACGACGCCGAGATCGCCATGAATCGCTTCGGCCGGATGCAGGAAATACGCGGCGGTGCCGGTACTCGAGAGCGTGGCGGCGAGCTTGCGCGCGATGATGCCGGACTTGCCCATGCCCGACAGCACGACACGGCCGGCACAGGAATACAGCATCTCGACGGCCGCCGGGAAGCGCGCGTCGAGCTGCGGAATCAACCCGAGAATCGAGCGCGCTTCGGTCTCGAGCACTTCACGCGCGAGCGCGAGGCTCTCGTCCGGATTCGGGCCGGGGGGGGCGGCGTTCGGGCGAGACTTGGGACTCACGATTTGACGACCTCGTTGATGCGCACGAGCCGGTCGAGCAGCGCCGGCAACAGCGCGAGGGCCAACGCGTTTTGCGCATCACTCTTTGCGCGCTTCGGTGCTTCATGCACTTCGAGAAAAACACCGTCGACACCCGCGCCGACACCGGCGCTGGCCAGCGGCTCGATGTATTCCGCAAGTCCCGCGGTGACGCCGTCGCCGCCGCCCGGCAGTTGCAGGCTGTGCGTGACGTCGAACACCACCGGCGAGCCGAGCGCGCGCATCATCGGAAACGCGCGCATGTCGACCACGAGGTTGTTGTAGCCGAACGTGTAGCCGCGCTCAGTGATGAACACGCGGTCGTTGCCCGTCTCGGTGACCTTCTTGATCGCGTGCTTCATGTCGAGCGGCGCGAGGAACTGGCCCTTCTTCACATTGACCACGCGGCCCGTCTTTGCGGCGGCGGTGATCAGATCCGTCTGCCGTGAGAGAAACGCGGGAATCTGCAGCACGTCGACAATGGCGCCGGCGGGGTCGGCCTGCGACGCGTCGTGAATGTCGGTGAGCACCGGCACCCCGAGCTCTTTCTTGACGCGCGCCAGCGTCTTCAGTCCGTCATCGATGCCGGGACCGCGGAACGACGAGAACGACGTGCGGTTGGCCTTGTCGAACGACGCCTTGAACACATACGCGACGCCTGCGCGCCTGGCGATCTCCGCGATTTGGCCGCCGAGTTCCACGGCGTGATCCGGGCTTTCAATGACGCAGGGGCCGGCGATCAGCACCAACTGGCGATCGCCGAGCACGACGCCGGGCGCAATGGTGACTGGGCGAACCGCGACGAGCGACATCTAGTTTGTCCCCATCTTGAGCTTTCGCGAATGCGCCGCTTCAATGAACCCCGCGAAGAGCGGATGCGGTGTCAGCGGACGCGACTTGAACTCCGGATGGAACTGCACGGCGATGAAGCACGGGTGATCAGGGATCTCCACGATCTCCACGAACTTGCCGTCCGTCGAGCGGCCCGTGATACGCAGCCCCTTGTCGGTCAGCGCCTGCTCGTAGAGACAGTTGAACTCGTAGCGATGACGATGGCGCTCGGTGATCACGTTCGTGCCATACAGCCGTGCGGCGAGTGAACCGGGCGCAAGCTGACATTCGTAGCTGCCGAGGCGCATCGTCCCGCCAAGGTCGTCGACGCCGAGCAGGTCGCGTAGCTTGTAGATGATCTTGTGCGGCGCGTCTTCCACGACTTCCGTGGAATCCGCGTCGGTGAGCCCTGCGACCGCGCGTGCAAACTCGACGACCGCCCACTGGAATCCGTAGCAGATGCCGAAGTACGGCGTGCCCGTGGTCCGGGCATACTCTGCAGCCTTCATCATGCCGCGGCTGCCGCGGTTGCCGAAGCCGGGGCCGACGACGATGCCCATCGAGCCGTGGAGGAGATGTTCGCCGCCGTCCTCTTCGAGCGCTTCCGCTTCGACGAAGCGGAGGTCGACCTTCAGCTGATGCTTGAAGCCTCCGTGGTAGAGGCCCTCGATGATGCTCTTGTAGGCGTCCTTATGCTCGACGTACTTGCCGACGAAGTGGACCGTGACGGTGTCCTTCGGATTGCGGATGCGCTCGACGAGCGACTTCCACGCGTCCATCTTGGCTTCCGTCACCGGCAGGTGCAGGCGCTTGAGCACGATCTCATCGAGGCCCTGCTGCTGGTAGTAGAGCGGCACTTCGTAGACGCTCTTGACGTCCTGTGCGGTGATGACGGCTTCTTCGTCGACGTCGCAGAACAGCGCGATCTTGCGCTTGATGTCCTGCTCGAGCGGCTGCTCGGAGCGGCAGAGCAGCATGTCGGGTGTGATGCCGATGGAGCGCAGGTCGCGCACGCTGTGCTGTGTCGGCTTCGTCTTTACCTCGCCAGCCGTCGCGATGTACGGCACGAGCGTGAGGTGAATGTAGAGCGTGTTCTCGCGGCCGACGTCCTGACGGAACTGGCGGATGGCTTCGAGGAACGGCAGGCTCTCGATGTCGCCGACGGTGCCGCCGATTTCGACGAGCAGCACGTCGAGGCCTTCAGCGGCCTTGCGGATGCAGTCCTTGATCTCGTTCGTGATGTGCGGAATCACCTGCACCGTGCTGCCGAGGTAGTCGCCGTGGCGCTCCTTGTTGATCACCGACTGGTAGATCTTGCCGGTGGTCCAGCTGCTCAGGCGCGTGGCGACCATCG
>CAYHHH010000187.1:0-6237 GCA_964356125.1 uncultured Bifidobacteriaceae bacterium
CCTCTCCTACCGCGACGCGCGGGCGAATGCGCCGAAGCTGGAGTGGACCGGCGTGGCGGCGCCGTCATTCACCGGCCGGCGCTTCCTGGACGACGAGCCGCTCGCCGATATCGCGAAGTACATCGACTGGACGCTCTTCTTCACGACCTGGGAGTTAAAGGGATCGTTCCCGGCGATTCTGAAGCACCCGAAATATGGCGCCGCCGCGACGGAGCTGTACGAGCATGCGCAGGAGCTGCTCGGCCGCATCATCGAGAGCAAGTTGCTGCGCGCGCGGGGCGCGTACGGCTTCTGGCCGGCGAACAGCGACGGCGACGACATCATTCTTTATACGGATGACACGCGCACGAGCGAGCTGATGCGCTTCAACATGCTGCGGCAGCAGGAAGCAATGCCGAGCGGGCAGCCGAATCGATCGCTCGCCGACTTCGTCGCGCCGCGTTCGTCCGGCACCGCCGACTACCTCGGCGCATTCGCCGTGACCAGCGGCCTTGGCGCCGACGAGCTCGTGAAACGGTACGAGAAACAGAACGACGACTACCGCGCGATCATGGTGAAGGCGCTGGCGGATCGACTCGCCGAAGCGTTCGCGGAGTATCTGCACGCGCGCGTGCGCCGCGAGTGGGGCTACGGCGCGACCGAGGTGCTGACCTCCGACGATCTGATTAACGAGAAATATCGCGGCATTCGGCCGGCGTTCGGCTACCCGGCGTGCCCGGATCACACGGAGAAGATCAAGCTGTTCGAGCTTCTCGCAGCGGAGCGCGCCGGCATCAAGCTGACCGAAAGCTGCGCGATGACGCCGGCGGCGAGCGTCAGCGGCATCTACCTCAGCCACCCTCAGGCGCGCTACTTCATGCTCGGGCGCATCGGCCGGGATCAGCTGGAAGACTACGCGGCGCGTAAGCGACGGCCTGTGGAAGAGGTGCAACGCTGGATTTCCGAACACGTTGACGATAGGGATGCCGTCGCTGCGTCGTGATTGGGGACTGGGGATTAGGGATTAGGACTGATGGAGATCTCCGTTGACTGTCCCTACTGCGGCGAGCCGCTCGAGCTCTACGTCGATCCGAGCGGCGGATCGACGCAGAAGTACGTCGAAGACTGCGCGGTCTGCTGTCAGCCGATGGAAGTGATCGTGGAGATCGAGGGTGAAGAAGAATGCTCAGTCTCGGTGAGACGGTTTGACGACTGAGACGCGCGACTTTTTGGGCTGCACCAGCGTCACTATGGCCAGATAGATCACAAGAGGCACCCAGCCACGCAGCGACCGTTGAAAGATCTCGGCGTTCATCAGAACCATCGCTGACGCGGAAACGATCGTCAGGTGGACCGCAAAGCCACGGACGCCGCGCAATGTCGGCCAGCACCGCTGCATTAGCGCGATAGGAACGGTGGCCCACATCAGCCGCGTGTCGATCAAATCGAACCGCGCCCCCGACGCGGCGCCAGTTCGGACCCACCGTTCAGACACCGCAATCAAAACAATCACGATCGCAATCACCCCCGGAAACGGAAACGCATCCCGCCACGTCATTCCGGCGATCTCATGTCGCCATGCACGAGCCGCGTGAAGAGCGAAGGCGCACCAAAACGCGCCGTATCCGCTCAGGAGCGTCAGTGTGCGTCTCAGGTAGCCTTCCGCGTGGAGCCACTCGTGCTGAAAATCTGCAAGCAGCGGTTCGAGAACACGCTCGCAGAACACCGGCGCGAACAACACAGCGGCAAGGCGATGGAGTATGCGGCCCGGAATCATTGTGCGTGATTCAATGAACCACGAAGACGCGACGAACGCGAAGACGCGACGACGATCGCGCTCGCCATCAAAACAATATTCGGCAGCCACGCGCCTATGAACACCGGAATCGTGCCCGCGACTGCGGGTGCGACCGGGCTGTAGACGGCGAGCCCCTCTCCGACATAGATCAACGCCCAATAGGCAAAGCATGCGGCGAACGCAAGAAGACCGCGCAACGCGGCGCCGCTGCCCGCAGTAGCGAACAGGAAGGCCGCGAGCACCACCGACGCCGCTGACAACGCAAAACGCAGATGAAAGGACCAGGCATAACCGTCTGCACGCCTCGGATTCCCCGCTGCGGCCGCAATCGCGACTTCACGATCGAGCTCAGACAACGTCATCTCTGAGGCGCCCTTTATGAGTTGGCCCGAGTGCCCTGTCGCCCGCGCCACCGATTCGCGGTACGCCTGATTGGCGGCAGGCATGACCCACACTAACGTCACGAAACTCACCAGCGAGGCGGCAAACGCGATGAGCAGAACGACTTTCATCATCGCACGCGTGGCGGCGCGGCCGGCGAGGCCGAAGGCGATGCCAAACGTCAATCCGATGGGAATCGCCAAGGGCACGGCTTGAGGTATCAACCCGACGAGATACGCCGATAAGCGGACGCTGCGGTCGACGACCGATAATGGCGGCAGCATCAATAACCCGGTGACGGCGATCATCAGCGCCAAGGACCACACGAACGTCCGGACAAGCGCATGTCGCTCATCATCCGTGGCCGCCGACGGTTGAAGAGCGCACATCAGCATCACCTCCAGAATGGCGAGATAACCGACGAACAATATCCGCGCACACCGAAGCGAGGAGCCGAACTCGGCCGCTGCGTACTCCTTCTGCAAATCCGCGATCGCCGGCTCGACCACGCGCTCGAGCGTTTTCGCGCTGCAGAGACGCGCGGCCAGGCGGTGGAGCATGCGGCCGGGCATCATGAGGCGTGCCTCGGCTTGAGCCTGAAGGTGCGCGCGACCGATTCCCACGCCGCGAGCACGCGGAGGCCGTAGGCCGTCGGGCGATAGAGGCGGCGCGGCAGGCCGATTGCGCCGGCGGGCTGCTTTTCGGTCCACGATTCGACGTACCCCTTGTCCTGCATGCGCCCGAGTGTGACGTAGACGGTGCCGCGTTTGAGGGCGCCCTTCGACTGCTCGACGAGCTGCAGGCCGAACATCTCCTCACCCGAGAGCAGTTCCAGGATGAGGCGCTCCGTGCGTGACAGCTTCGGAATGTCCATTTAGCACAGTTATTATCGGTCTTACAATTTGTAAGTCAAGTAGGAATTCTATGCCTCACCGCAGGGTCGCAGGGGCGCGGAGTTTTTGGGGTTCAAAATCGCTTTTCTCTGCGTCCCAGCGTCTTGGCGTCGTCGTCTTGCCGGCGCCGTGAGATCGAGGTGGTCCACGGCGACCGTCGAGCCGAAGGTTTTCGTCGCGCCGGTCAGCGAGATGGCGGGATTCACGCGGGCTACGTCAGATTTTTGCGGAAGGCGTTCTGCGTTTTCGTCACCGTGTATCCGAGATGCTCGTAAAAGCCCTGGGCGTCAATGCGAAGGTAATTCGATCTCAGCACCATCACGTCGAGGCCGCGCATCAGGGCCCACTCCTCCGCCGCTTCCACAAGGCGCCGGCCGACGCCGGTGCCGCGCGCCTTGTCAGTGACGACGAGCCCCCAGATCTCCGCGCGCGCGTCGCACTCGATCAGATAGGTCGCCTGCACGTGGATCCATCCGACGATGACGTTACCCGCGTGCTGCGCGACGAACAACCGCGCATCCCAGCGATCCTTGATGAGATCGTACCGTCGGCGAATTTCATCTTCAGTCGCCGGATATCCGAGCAGCGTCGTCAGGGCGGCCACGGAAGACGTATCTTCGGGACGCATTTGACGAACCTCGACGGTCAGCGACTCGGCCATCTCACCAATCCTCGGAGAGTATTGCCCAGCGCTCGTGATCGCGCCAGCGGCCGTTGATCTTGAGGTACCTCGGCGACAGCCCCTCACGCCGGAACCCCAGCTTCTCGACGAGCGCCTTCGACGGCAGGTTCCCGGGCTGAATATTGGCTTCGAGCCGATGAAGCTTCATGGTGCCGAACGCGTGCGTGATGACCTGCGCCAGACCGTCCCTCATAAGTCCGCGTCCGGCGTATGGAACGAATGTGTAGTATCCAAGGTACGCGCTTCGGAAGCAGGCGTGCACGATCTCGTTGATGTTGACGACCCCCACCAGCGCCCGCGGGTCGGCGAGCCAGAGAAAGTGCGCGACACCGCGCGCGTCGTTGTGCTTCGACAGGTACTCCTGGTACGCCTGCGGTGTCTTCGGCGCCTGGACCCACGGATGGTGAAACGCGCGGCTGCGCTCTGCGGCCGCGAGAAACTCGGCCTCGTCATCAGCGCAACCTGGACGAATGTGCACGCGCGGCGCAGTCACAGGTAATGAAGGGCCGCGCCCGCGGCCGCACCGATGATCGTGCCGAGCGCGACTTCGACTGGCGAGTGCCGCTCGAGCGTGAGACGCGACCACATCAGGACGGGCAGCGCCAGCAGCAGCGCGTAACCGGCGGGCGATCGCATGAACGCCAGCGCCGTGGCGGCCAGCGTGGCGAACGCCATGTGCAGGGACACTTTGATCCACCGCGTCGCGACCGCGCACACCGCCATCATGCCGAAGGTCGCGACCACGCCGCGAACCATGAACGACCGCGGACGAAGCAGCAGAAGGTATGCGAGCAGTGCGACGAGCGCGATGCCGCCCACGATATACAGAATCGGGCGCTCCGCCCGGTTGGAGGCGTCGGCGTTCTGCCATCGGCCGCGCCGCACCTGACGCCACATCAGCACCGCCAGCGGCACAATCGTGAACAGCGCCACGGTCGCCACGCTGCGCAGCGCTTCTCCCGCGCTCTGCCTCGCGGCCGCAGCAGCGCCCACCATCACGCCGACCATGACGAACGGATGGAAGAGGACCGAAATCCAGTGGGCCATCATTTATGGGGAAGCTTCTCGTAGAGATCGCGCGTCTGGGTCGGGTCAGCGAAATTCACGACGACGAAGGTGTCGCGGGTGCGGACGACGACATATGGCGGCACGTTGCGGTTGATGAACAGCTTGCCATTGCCCCACTGCTCGAGCCTGAAATTCCCGCGCAGGAGCCCTCCGGCCGAGTAGCCGTTGGTTCTGGTTTGTATGCGCGGCAGCGTGTCAGCCAACTCAACGCCTTGTACGTCGGCGAGTCGCATCTCCGCACCATAGAAGCCGAGGCTGGTAGAGAAGGTCTCGTCGGTGAGCCTCACTGACGGTGGCTGACTGTAGACGTACATCTGCCCCAGAATCAGCGCCGCCGTGATAGCCACGACAAGGGCGGTGATCAGCCGGATACGTCGCCGCCACGCGATATTTTTTGGAAAATTGTCGGTCGTCTTTGACGGTGCGACGGCAGTCGCGTTCTGCAGCGCGCGGACGAGCGCATCCGGTTCGTCGGTCCCAATCCGGACCCGACGCCCGTCGTCCAACAGAAGCTCGACCGCCTGGAAGCCGGAGACGTTATAGAGGATGCCGTGCGGCGTGAAGCGAATGCCCCATCCGTAGTACCAGGGATTTCTGAGCGGCGCAAACCCGCGAATCGTATCGAGCGGGATGCTTCGCCTGATCAGGCCGATCCCGAATCTGATGAACAGCCGGCGAGAGTCGATGTCGACCGTAAGCCATCCCAACAGCGCGAATGCCGCCGCGACAATGACAAGCACGAGGCCGAACACCTGGCCATCCCGAATACGGAGCCCGTACAGCAGCGCCAGCGTCAGAGGGATGGTTATGCCGTAGACCTGCCAGCCAACCTGCGTGTGACGGTACTGCGACATGGGCGGTCATTCTAGCAGTCGCCAGTCCACAGTCGACAGTCGACAGTCGCCAGTCGACAGTCGCCAGTCGACAATCGGCACATAGGCCTCGTGCCGGATTGAAGTGATCAGATCGATGTCGTTGATTGCCGTGTGTGTCGATGGAGGGGTTGTACAGACACGGTCCGGCTGACCGCCTTCGCCAAGGCTACGGCGGGTCAAGAAGCCGGACACTACCGACAGGGCTGAAGCCCTGTGCCACCGTAACCAGTGACTCTGGACTCTGGACTCTGGACTTTTGGACTTTTGGACTTTTGGACTGTCGACTAGCGACTCTCGACTGTCGCCTGTCGCCTGTCGACTCATACGTCCAGCTCCTCGGCTTCATCCGCGCGCTCCATGATGAAGCGGAAGCGGGCGCTGGCGTCCTTGCCCATCAGCTCGTTGATGATGCGATCGGTCACGATCTGATCGGAGATGTCGACACGCAGCAGGCGCCGAGACTTCGGGTTCAGCGTCGTCTCCCACAGCACCTTCGGCATCATCTCGCCGAGACCCTTGAAGCGCGTGATCTCCGGCTTGCCGCGCCCGTTGCCGTGCTTC
>CAYHHH010000188.1:0-6110 GCA_964356125.1 uncultured Bifidobacteriaceae bacterium
GAGCTCTTCGACGCCCCCGAGGCGGCGGAACTTCCGCTCCTGCTGCACGCGCAACAGCTTCACCTGCATCATCGGCGTCATCTCGCCGATCTCGTCCAGGAACAGGGTGCCTTTCTCCGCAGCCTCGATCAGGCCTTTCTTGTTGGCGCTGGCGCCGGTGAACGCCCCCTTCTGGTGGCCGAACAGCTCCGACTCCAGCAGCGTCTCCGGCAGCGCGCCGCAGTTGAGCGCCACGAACGGGCGCTCGCGCCGCAGCGAATAGAAGTGGATCGCGCGCGCCACCCATTCCTTGCCGGTGCCCGATTCGCCGGTGACGAGCACCGTGCTGTCGGTTCGCGCGATCTGCTCGATCAGCTTGAAGATGGCGAGCATCTTGTCGCTGCGGCCGACGATGTTCGCGAACTGGTGGGTGCTTCCAAGGGCGCGCTTCAGCAGTACGTTTTCCTGTCGGAGCAGGCGCTGCTCGAGCGCGTTGCGCACCTTCATCTTCAGCTCGTCCACGTCGAACGGCTTGCTGAGATAGTCGTGCGCGCCCAGGCGCATGGCCTCGATGGCGGTATCGGCCGAGGCGAACGCCGTGATCATGATGCCGAGAATATCTGGGTCGATGCGCTTCGCGGCGCGCAGCACGTCCACGCCCGTCATGTCTGGCATCTTGATGTCCGAGATCAGCAGATCGAACCGCCCGCGCTCGAGCTGATCGATCGCCGCGCGGCCGTTCTCGGCCAGCGTCACGTCGTACCCCTCGCGGCGAAGGACGATCGTCAGCAACTCGCGCATCGATCGCTCGTCGTCGACCACGAGGAGCTTCGCTCTGGTTCCAGGTTCCGGGTTCCGGGTTCCGGTTCCGGTTCCGGGTTCGCCGTTCACGAGTTCTTTATTCAGTGACACGATTCTCTATTCGCTTTTCGTTATGTGGTTCTTCGTTTCGTTACGTCGCCGCGGCGACTGCTTTCACAGGGAGCCGCACGCTGACCGTCGTCCCCTTGCCCGGCGTCGAGCCCACCTGAATTTCTCCGCCGTAGTCGCTGACGATCCGGTGCACGATCGCGAGCCCCAGGCCGGTGCCTTTCGAGAAGGTGCCGCGAAACGGCTGGAAGATCGCATCGAGATCCTCCGCGGGAATCCCGACGCCCTCGTCCGACACCTCGATCACCACCGACTCCTGCGATCCGTTTCCGCCCGAGTCGATGCGTGCGCCAAGCGTCAGCCGTCCGCCGTTCCGCATCGCGCGCAGGCCGTTGGTCGCCAGATTCCAGACGATCTGCTTAATCTGGTTTTCGTCGGCCTCGAACCCCACGTCGGTCTGCGGCACGCGCACCTCGATGAGGTGCCCGTCCAGCACCTCGGAGCTGTTGCGCAACAACAGGGCGGCGTCGTTCAGCAGGCGCCGGACGTCGAGGCGCGCAATCGAGAACCGCTGTGGCCGCGCGTAGGCGAGAAACGATCGGATGGTGTCATTGAGCCGCTCCGATTCGCGCAAGACGATGTCCATCAACTGAGCCTGATCCTCAGTAAGTGGAAGCTCCTGCCGCAGAATCTGAATCGAACCCGACATCGACGCCAGCGGGTTGCGGATTTCGTGAGCGATGCCGGCGGCCATCTCGCCAACGGCCGCAAGGCGCTGCCTCAGCCGTGCATCCCGTTCAAGCCTCTTGATGTCGGTGACATCCTGGAACGCGAACAGCAAACCGGCGTTGCCGCCCGGTGTCTGCAGCGGAGTTGCCGTGAACCCCAGATCGATTTGCCGTCCGTCTCCGGTGCGGTACGACGTCTCGACGCGCCGCCCCCGCGACGGGTCTGACAGATGTCCGAGCTCGTTAGCAACGTTTGGCGGCAGCTCGAGCACCTCTTCCAGCCGCCGTCCCACGACCGAGAACGCGGCATGCCCGGTAATCGCCTCGGCAGCGCGATTGAAGGTCAGGATCCGCCCCTGACGATCCGTCGTCGCCAGGCCGCTCGACAGACTGTCGATGACGTGCTGGTTGAACGCTTGGAGATCCGCGATCTCGCTCGACGCGCGCTCGAGCCGCGCGCCCGCGCGCTGCAGGCGATCGGCGAGCGATCCGCTCAGGAACGCGATCGAGAAAAACAGAAACACGTTGAGGCCGGTCGTGTACGCCACGATGCGGAACGGCGGCAGCGTCTCCTCATAGTCGAGCAGCGGAACGCCGAGAAGCCCGGCGAGCCCGAAATACTGCGTCAGCACGATGCCGAGGTACAGCAGCGCGCTGAGCGTCGCAATCATCATCCCGCCGCGTCGGAACTGCACGCTGCTCGCGGCCGCGATCGGCAGCACATACAGCGCGGCGAAATAGCTGGTGATCCCGCCGGTGACGGCGATGAAGCCCGAGACAATCAGCGCGTCGCACGCGAGCTGGACGTCGACAATCCACCGATACCGCTCCGCCCACGCCAGCGTGAGCGTCCAGAGGATGTTGAGCGCGTAGGTGACGCCGATGAGCAGGAAGAGCGGCTCGCCGAGATAGGTCCCCGGCGAGGTGAGCTGGACGAAGATCGCCGAGCCGAGCAGCAGCGAGCTGATGCCGACGCGAATGGCAATCAGCCAGAACAGTTTGCGACGAAGATCGCGCTCCGCCAAGATGCGTCCTTACGCCAGCTGCGAGATCAGGTCGAAGATCGGCAGATACATCGCGATGACGATGCCGCCGACGATGCCGCCGAGGAACGCAATCATGATCGGCTCGAGCAGCGTCAACAAGCCCGCGACGGCGGTGTCGACTTCTTCTTCGTAGAAGTCGGCAATCTTCGAGAGCATCGTATCGAGTGCGCCGGTCGTTTCACCGACCGAAATCATCTGCGTCACCATCGGCGGAAACACCTTCGTCTCCTTCAACGGCGCCGAGATGGTCTCGCCGCGCTCGATGCTCTTCCGCGTCTGAAAGATCGCTTCCTCGATGACCGAATTGCCCGACGTACGCGCCGTGATGTCAAGACCGTCGAGGATGGGCACGCCCGAGGCCAGCAGCGTCGACAGCGTGCGGCAGAACCGCGCGACGGCGATCTTCCGCATCAGGAGGCCGAGCACCGGCAGCTTCAGCGTAATCCTGTCGATGTTGTATTTGCCGGCGACCGTGCTGTAGTACGTCTTGAAGGCGTAGCCGACCGCGCCGATGCCGACGATGATGAACGGCATGAAGGCGACCAGGAAGTTGCTGAGCGCGATGACGATGCGCGTCGGCATCGGCAGCTGGGCGCCGAGACCGGAGAACAGGGCCGCGAAGGTCGGGATGACTTTCCAGAGAATGACGCCGACGACGACGACCGCGATGGTGATGATGGCGACCGGGTAGATCATCGCCGACTTCACCTGCCCCTTCAACTTCACCGCTTTTTCGATGTACGTCGCAAGACGCTTCAGAATCGTGTCGAGAATACCGCCCGCCTCGCCCGCGGCAATCATGTTCGTGAACAGCGGATCGAACGTTCTCGGGTGCTTCTTCATCGCGTCGGCGAGCGACGCGCCGCTTTCGACGTCGGAGCGTGTGGCCAGAATGGTCGCCGAGAAGTTTCTGTCCTCCTCCTGGGTGCCCAGAATCTCCAGGCACTGCACGAGCGGCAGACCGGCGTCGATCATGACGGAGAACTGCCGTACGAAGACCGCCAGGTTCTTCGGACTGACCTTCTTGCCGAGCTTGCCTGCCTTCGGCGCGGCCGCGGCGCCGGCGGCGGCGGCCTTCTCCTTCGTGGGCGCAATGCGCGTGACGAGCACCTGCTCGCGGCGCAGCGCAGCGACGACGGCGTCCGCGTTGTCTGCGACCCGCTCGCCGGTGACGTTTTCGCCGCCGCGTGTACGACCTGAATAAGCAAATGTCGGCATAACTTTTACTCTCTTCGCTGAAAGGGTCAAGAACCCCTTATCGTTTAACGACCCCGCCCGGCATCGCCGGCCGGTGCGGCATCCCGGGTCGCGGTCCGAGACCCGCGCCATGTACGACGCCCGCCCCGCGCGTGATCATCTGATCGAGCTCGTCTTTCAGGGACGACGCGGCCATGGCCGCCTCGAGCGTCACCTGCCGGGACATATAGAGCGTCGCCAGCGACTGGTTGAACGTCTGCGTGCCGAGCTTCTCCTGGCCGGCCTGCATTGACGAATAGATCTGATGGATCTTGTCCTCGCGAATCAGGTTACGAATGGCGGGCGTCGGCACCAGGATTTCCTGCGCGACGATCCGGCCGCCGCCGATCTTCGGCAGCAGCGCCTGACAGACGATCCCTTCGAGCACGAGCGACAGTTGCGTGCGGATCTGCGACTGCTGATGCGCGGGGAACATGTCGATGATGCGGTTGATCGTCTGCGCCGCCGAGTTCGTGTGCAGCGTGCCGAACGTCAAGTGCCCCGTCTCGGCGATGCGGAGCGCCGCTTCGGTCGTCTCGAGGTCGCGCAACTCCCCGATGAGGACGACGTCGGGATCTTCACGCAGCGCGGCGCGCAGCGCTTCGCTGAAGCCCTTCGTGTCGCTGTGGACCTCGCGCTGATTGACGAGGCAGCCCTTGTGCTGATGGATGTACTCGATCGGATCTTCAATCGTCAGGATGTGCTCGTTCCGCTCGCTGTTGATCTTGTCGATCATCGCGGCAAGCGTGGTCGACTTGCCGCTGCCCGTCGGCCCGGTCACGAGCACGAGCCCGCGCGGACGATCCGAGAGCGTCGCCAGCACCATCGGCAGGCCGAGGTCCTTGAAGCCCTTGATCTGCTCGGGGATTAACCGATACACCGCGCCGACGGCGCCGCGCTGGTTGAAGACGTTCGATCGAAACCGCGCCAGGCCGCGGATGCCGAACGAGAAATCGAGCTCCAGCGACTCTTCGAACCGCTTCTTCTGGGTGTCGGTCATGACGCTGTACGCGAGCTGCTTCGTCTCGGTCGGCGTCAGGTCCGGCATGTCCAGCCGCTGAAGCTTGCCGTGGACGCGCACCTGGGGCGGCGTGTTAATGGCCAGATGCAGGTCAGAGCCCTGCAGGTCGACCGTCATCTTCAAGAGTTCCGGCAATGTTGGCGGCATATGGGTCCTTCGCTGTAGGGTCAAAGGGTAAGGGGTCAGGGGCAACGCTTGCCCCTCGCCCTTTACCCCTTGCCCCTTTGTTTATTTCACCGTCTCCCGCGCTACCTCTTCTATCGTCGTCAGACCGTCCTTGACTTTACGGAGCCCGCTCATGCGCAGCGTCAGCATGCCTTCCTCGATCGCCTTGCGCCGGAGCTCGAGCCCCGACGCGCCCACGAGCACGAGCTCGCGCAGCTCGTCGGTGATGTCCATCACTTCGTAGAGACCGACGCGCCCTTTGTAACCCGACTGGTTGCACTTCTCGCAGCCGCTGCCTTTTTTCGGCACGACCGATTTCGCGTCCTCCGCGGAAAACCCGGCCTGCACCAGCGCCTGCGCCGGCGTCGGATGATCGGCCTTGCAGTTGGCGCAGATGCGGCGCACGAGGCGCTGCGCGCAGATGAGGTTGACCGAGCTCGCCACGAGAAACGGCTCGATGCCCATGTTCATCAACCGGTTGATCGTGCTCGGCGCGTCGTTGGTGTGCAGGGTCGACAGCACGAGATGGCCCGTGAGCGCCGCTTTGACCGCGATTTCCGCGGTCTCGAAGTCTCGGATTTCGCCGACGAGGATGATGTTGGGGTCCTGGCGCAGAAACGAGCGCAGCGCCGCGGCGAAGTTCAAGCCGATGTTCTCGCGCACCTGTACCTGGTTGATGCCCGGGAGGTTGAACTCGACCGGATCCTCCGCCGTCATGATGTTGGTCTCGGGCGTGTTGACCTTCGCGATCGAGGAGTACAGCGTGTTGGTCTTGCCGCTTCCCGTCGGGCCCGTGACGAGCACCATGCCCCACGGCTTCTGGATCGCCGCCTCGAACTTCGTCAGCGATTCCTGCTCAAAACCGAGCTTGGTCATGTCGAGCATGAGCTTGTCCTTGTCGAGCAAGCGCATGACGATCTTTTCGCCGAACAGCGTCGGCAGGCACGAGACGCGGAAGTCGATGTCCTTGGCGGTGCCGTTGTCCGAGAATCGAATCTTGATGCGGCCGTCCTGCGGCAGCCGCTTCTCGGCGATGTCGAGCTTCGCCATGATCTTGATGCGCGA
>CAYHHH010000189.1:0-6100 GCA_964356125.1 uncultured Bifidobacteriaceae bacterium
CTGGTATTGTGGTTCCCTGAGCGGTTCGCGCACGTCATGCCGGGGTGGCTCTTCAATATCGCCATGCTCGTCCACGGCGAAGAAGCGCTGCTGGCCGTAGGCTTCATCTTTACCATTCATTTCTTCAATGGTCATCTGCGACCTGAGAAGTTCCCGATGGACTCGGTGATTTTCACCGGCCGGGTGACCGCGCGAGAAATGCGCGAGGAGCGGCAGGACGAGTACGCGCGTCTTGCGAAGCTCGGGCGCCTTGACGATTTGGCGTCGGCGGCCGCGCCGCGATGGGTCTACATCGTGGGCCGGTCGATTGGGGCGGTGGCCGTAACGCTGGGCCTTATCATGGTGGGCCTGATTCTTTTCGCACTTCTCACACGGTAGAGACAGTCGCATGCCCAAAGAGACCGGAATCGTTCGAACTGTCCCGTTGATTCGCAGTCCGCTGTCGGTCGCGGGCATGGTGTTGACGACGATCAGCGCCGTCGTATTTCTGGTGGTGTTCTTCGCCGACCTGTTCGGCTGGCACACCAACCCGTACATGGGCATCGTCTTCTTCCTGATCCTCCCCGGTTTCTTCATTTTCGGGCTGCTCCTGATCCCACTCGGCGCCTGGATTGAGCGCCGTCGCCGCGCCGCCGGAAAGAAACCGTCCGAGCTGCAGTGGCCGCGCATCGATCTGAATAACGCTGATCACCGTCGGATCGCCGTAGGGATTTTTGCGCTCACGATGGCGAACATCGTCATCGTGTCGCTGGCTGCGTATCGCGGCGTCGAATACATGGACTCGACCCAGTTCTGCGGCCAGACATGCCACAGCGTCATGAAGCCAGAGGCCACCGCGCATCAGGACGGTCCGCATGCGCGCGTCACCTGCGTCGAATGCCACATCGGGGCGGGCGCCACCTGGTTCGCCAGGTCGAAGCTGTCAGGCACGCGCCAGTTGTTCGCCGTGAGCTTCGGCACCTACTCGCGGCCGATTCCTTCCCCCGTGCAGAACCTGCGGCCGGCGCGCGACACCTGCGAACAGTGCCACTGGCCGGCAAAATTTCATGGCGACAAAGTCCTGCGCATCGTCGAGTACGGCGACGATGAGAAGAACACCGAGTCGGTGACGACGCTGCGGATGCACGTGGGCGGCGGCATCGATCCATCGGGAGCCGCCTCCGGGATTCACTGGCACGCGGATACGGCGAACGAGATCGACTACATCGCGACCGACGACCAGCGCCAGGTGATCCCCTGGGTGCGCGTGAAGGATCGCACCGGCGCGGTGCGCGAGTACGTCGCCGAGGGGGTGACGCCGGATCAACTGGCGAACAGAGAGCTGAGGCGCATGGACTGCATGGACTGCCACAACCGTCCGAGCCATCAGCTCGCGTCAACGGCTGAGGGCGCCGTCAACGCCGCAATGGCGCGCGCCGAGATTCCCTCGAGCCTTCCATTCGCCCGCCGTGAGGCGGTGAAAGTGCTGAAGGGGAGCTATCCCACCGAGGACGCGGCGACGGAAGCGATCGCGAAGGCATTGCGCGACTTTTATCGCGGCTCGTATGAGTCGATCTACATGACGCGACGGCAGGACGTCGAGAAGGCCGTGACGGGCACGCAGGCGGTCTACCGGCGCAATGTGTTCCCGGAAATGAACGTACAGTTCGGCACCTATCCGGACAACGCCGGCCATATGGATTCCCCTGGTTGCTTCCGCTGTCACGACGACAACCACACGGCGAAGGACGGCAAGAAAATCGGCCAGGACTGCAGCACCTGTCACGAGGTCGAATAGTCAGCCCGCGAGAGGGAGGGATCGTGGACGATCGGATCGCCGGTCTCGAATCTGCGGTCGACGAATTGCGGTCGGCCATGCGGGCAATCCAGCTTCGCCTCGACACTCTGGAAGCGAAGGGCCTCAGCGGCACCACTGGCGACGCTGAGGATCGTGCGGAGGAGCCGGCAGACATCCGGCCTGAGGTTCTGCCGCTCGGTCCCACCACGCGCGACTGGCGCGATCCAATAGTCGTCCTTTCCCTCATCGGTCGGCTGGTCCTCGTTCTAGCCGGCGGGTTTTTCCTGCGTGCGATGACTGACTCGGGAGTGTTGGCGCCCGCTGTCGGCGTCACCATGGGGTTCACGTACGGGCTGGCCTGGCTGTTCCTGACCGACCGCGCGGGCGAACGTGGGCAAGTGCCGAGCGCGGTGTTCCATGCGCTGGCGGCCGCCATGGTCGCCTTCCCGCTGCTGCTCGAGGCAACGACCAGGTTCAAAGTACTGACCGGCGCGAGCAGTGCCTTCGCCATTGCTGTCCTGACCGCTGGTCTGCTGTTTGTCGCGTGGCGTCGGCGTCTGCACGCCGTCGCGTGGGTCACCGTGATGATCGCGCTGCCCACCAGCATCGTCATCCTTGTGCAGAGCGGCGTCGTCGTGCCGTTCGCGCTCTATCTCATCGCCCTGGGTGTGGCGACCCTGTGGATGGGTTACGCACTCGAGTGGTGGGCGCTCCGCTGGCCGGTGGCGCTGGCCGCCGACATGGTCGTCCTGGGTGTGACCCTGCGCGCGTTAGCGCCGGAACGCCACGATTCGCCCCACGTCGCCATGCTGGTGCAGTTGGCATTGCTCGGGGCCTACGTGATCAGCATCGTGATCCGCACGTTGATCCGCGGCCGCAATGTGATTCCTTTCGAGGTCGTGCAAACCGCTGTTGCGCTGGTGGTCGGTTTCGGCGGCGCGGTGTCCCTGACGCGCGCCACCGGAACCCTTCCGACCAGCCTCGGGATGGGCAGCCTGATCTTCGGAGCGGCGTGCTTTGGCGTCGCGTTCGTGTTTCTTGCGGGGCGGGAAGACCGCGGGCGGAACGTGTACTTCTACACGACCCTGGCGCTTGTGCTCGTGCTGGCGGGCTTTACGCTCGTCCTCGGCGAGCAGCGGCTCGTATTCGTGTTCGCGGTGCTCGCCGTGCTGGCCACGGGATTGTGGTCGCGTGTCGGACGACTGTTCATGCTGCTCCACGGCGCGGCGTACCTGGCGGCGGCGGGCATTGTGTCCGACGCGCTGCGGTACTGCGCGGGGACGCTGGCGGCTGGTGTCGCCGGGCCATGGGCCTTTCCCAGTGCCGTCATGCTCGTCGTGCTCGCCGCTGGCGCGTTGTCGGCATTACTCGCGGCGGCGGACCCGAAATCGGACGGCGGAGTATTCGCGAGCGTACTCAGATTCGTCATCATCCTGATCTTCGTCTGGGCTGCCGGTGGCTGTGCGGTCGGCTATCTCGCATTTACCGCGGGAGGGCGGGCTGATGGCAGCGTGGATCTGGGTGTGCTTGCCACTGTCCGCACAGGCGTGCTCGCCGTGGCGACGCTCCTCGTCGCGTGGATCGGACGTCATGCCAGATTCCGCGAGTGGGGATGGCTGGTCTATCCGCTGTTGGTCGGGATCGGGCTGAAGATGGTGGCCCAGGACTTCGTGCATTCGCGTCCCGCGACCCTGTTTATCGCGATGGCCTTCTACGGTACGGCGCTTATCGTGGCGCCGCGTCTGCGCCGGCCTTCCCGAGGCTTCTGACTTTCAGCCCAAGCGCGATGACGAACAGCAGAATCGCCGCGAGCGATACGAACAGCCCGCGGCGCCGGAATGCCAGCTCGGACAATGCGCGCTGTCCTCCCTCGTCGACGCCACTCAAGATCTTCGTCCCCTCGGCGACGACCGAATCGAGCGACGCCGGGTTGAACGCGTGAATCTCAGTTCTCGCCAGCACGAGCTTGGTACGCGCCTCGCTCAATGCCAGTTCTTCGGCGGCCACTTCCATGCCGGCGTTTCGCGCTCGCGCGATCAGTTCGCTGTTCGCCTCCAGCGAGGCTTTCAGGCTCTCGATGCTCGCACGCATTCTGCCCGCCGCCACGAAGCCCGCATCGTCTTTCTCGCTGTGACACGACCAGCACACCGTGTCCTTCGACGTGCCCATCAGCTCGTCAGATGTCTTCAGCACCGCGTGATTGCCATGGCACTCCACGCAGGCGCGGTCGAAGATCTGGCTGTGCGCGCTCGTCGCAAACTTTTCAGCGAAGACGGCGTGACACGTGCCGCAGACGTTGCTCACCGATCCCACTCCCGGCGGCGTCGCGCCATGATTGCCATGGCAGTCGTTGCAGGTCGGCGCCGAGAGATCGTTTTGTTTGGTGAGCGCCGCGAAGTGCACGCTCTTCTCGTAATCCTCGCGCTGATTCGTCGGAATCGAAGCCCCGGCGGACGAGGCGTAGCCCTTCATGTGCTCGGCGTTCGAGTGGCAGCTCGCACAGAGTGCAGCCACATTCGTGGGGTACACCGGGGCGCGCGCGTCCTTGACTCGGCGGACACCGTGCGCGTGATGACACGTGGCGCACGTCGCGACCTTGTGATCGCCGGCGGCCAGCCGGATGCCGTGAACGCTCGTGGCGTATTCCGTTGCCTGGTCGACGCGTTGTGCGGGCGCGAACGTGCGCATGAGCGCGGCATCGCTGTGGCAGCGGGCGCAGGTCGTCACGATCTGCGTGCCGACCGGCTTGCCGCGGTACCCCCGCGCCGGATCCTTGGCGCGTGCTTTGTCCTCGGTCGTGGGATCGCCCCCGTGGCAATCGACGCAGCGATAACCACGCTCGTTGTGGACGTCGGTGCGGAACGCGGCAACCGGGCTCGAGAGCGCGGGCTGCGGCAGGGCAGCATGGCACGTCACGCAGCCGTCGACGGGCGCCTGCACTGGCGCTTGAGCCGATGCGTGCGGCGCATTCATGACGCTCCCCCACACCAGCAGCCCCATCACCCTCGCCGCGCATCGCAATGTGATTCTCATATCAGGACGCCAGGTGGCCGATGATGGTGAGCGCGACGAAATAGACCAGTCCGCCGAGGCCGAGCGCCGTGAAGAGCGGGCTGGGTTCGTCCAGGGCCGCGCGCCGATCGAGAAACGGCACCAGCAGCAGTCCCGCTGCGGCGAGGCCGAAGCTGACGACCCCCACGACTTCTCCCTCCATTCCGAGAATGTGGCTCGGCAGAAGCTTCAGCGTGTGGAACGTCGCGAGAAAGTACCATTCCGGCCGTATGCCCGGCGGCACGGGCGCGAACGCGTCGGCTTTGTGACCCAGCTCCCACGGATAAAAGGCCGACAGGGCCGCGAGCAGGGCGATGGCCACATACCAGAGGAGCACATCCCTGAGGATGTAATCCGGGAAGAACGGCATCTGCTTGACGCGCTCTCCGCTCTTCATGCGCTGTGCGACAGGAATCGGCACGCTCATGCCCTGCCGTTGCACGAGAAGGAGATGCGCGCCGACGAGCATCGTCGCGATGGCCGGAAGAATCGCGATGTGAAGTGCGTAGAAGCGCGACAACGTCGCCCCGGTCACATCGTCACCGCCGCGCATGAATCGCATCAGCGGTCCACCAATGATCGGGACGGCCCCCGCGATGCCGGTGCCGACTTTCGTCGCGAAAAACGCCAGCTCGTTCCAGGGCAGCAGATAGCCGCTGAAGCCGAAGGCCAGCATCACGAAGAGCAGCAGCACGCCGGTAATCCAGGTGAGCTCGCGCGGCTTCCGGTACGCCTTGAGGAAAAACACGCTGAACAGATGCCCGAACACCGCGAGGATCAGCAGATTGGCCGACCAGCTGTGGATGTTGCGCACGAGCCAGCCGAACTCCACCTGCGTGACGATGAACTGGACGCTCTCGAAGGCCTCGTCAGCGCTCGGGCGGTAATAGAGCAGCAGGAGAATCCCGCTTGCCACCTGCACCAGAAACAGGAACAGCGTCATGCCCCCGAGGTAGTACCAGATCTCCTGCGCGTGGATCGGGACCCCCTTCTCGGCGATGAAGTGCCGGAGGCCCGAGAGATCGTGACGTTTATCGATCCAATCGATGATGTTCTGCATCACACCCTGGACACGACAATGTCGTCGCCGCGCTGATTGACGACGAGGCGCTCGAGTGGGCGCGGGGGCGGCCCGGATACGACGTTCCCCGCCAGGTCATAGAAGCCGTTGTGGCAGGCGCACCAGATCTGCGACGTATCGGATTGGTACTGCACCGTGCAGTCGAGATGCGTGCACACGGCGCTGAAGGCCTGCAACTCTCCGTCCGGCGT
>CAYHHH010000190.1:0-6046 GCA_964356125.1 uncultured Bifidobacteriaceae bacterium
TCTCACGCGGCGCCGTCGGCGTCCGGGTCAGCCGACGATGGTAATGGCAGGCTGGCGCAGCGTGTTTTCCCCGATGGCCTGTGGAAGATTCCGCAGCATGACGGCCGCAACTCGCAATCGCGTTCAACGTTCGCCGCAGCGGCCCCGAGCCAGGCCGTGCGCCGAGGGCCCTACCCTGAACTGCAGAATGGCTTTGACACCGTCGGCGGACTCGACTTCGAGCGCGGCCTCGTCGCCCGCGTCGGTCTCTTCGATGAAGACGTGAACCGGCGACTGCATCGTGTGCGTGAAAAAACCACCCTCGGGCCTGGCCGCGGTAATCGAGATCGTTCCGCCTTCCTTCGGCTCCGCAGTGACACCCGCGAGGCTGAAGAGACAGAATTCCCGCTGGGCGCCGATGGTGTCGGCCAGAATGTCCAGTGACACAGGCCATCCCTCGTGCGCACGGCTGAATTCGTCCAGCCGACGGCTCCACTCGAGACGGGGAATTTCAATCGTGTGCATCGCCCCGGTTCCCGGCCCGTACGAGCACGACCGTGGTGCGAGCCGCGCGCAGCACCTTATCGGCAACGCTCCCATACACCCAGCGCTGCACGCCGGATCGCCCGTGCGTCGACATGACGATGTACGCCGCCCGGAGCGCGTCGGCGAAGTCGAGGATGGTCTCCGCCGGCTTCCCCATCTCTACGGCGATCTCGACATCGCAGACCTGCCACTCCGGACGCGAGCGGAGACTGTCGAGGTACTCGCACGCACGGCGCTTCTCGGTCTCCCATTGCCGACCGATCGTGATTCGTTCGCCATCACCGATGACCCTCTCCGGCGCCTCGATCACGTGAAGAAACGTCACTTCGACTTTCGGCAGCGCCGCCATCTCCAGCGCAATCGGCAGCGCGGCTTCTGCGACCGTTGAGCCGTCGAGCGGAACGACGATGGGCCTGCCACCACGAGTCATGGTTCAACTACCCTCTCGGGCTGCAAATCGAATACCGCGCGAGGATGGGGCGTTTGCGGTGTCGCGGCGGGCGGCGGAGCGGAATTTCGCGATGCGCCGCTGGATTTTTCCCGCGCGGCTCGAGCACGAAGGCGGCGGCATTCAACATATCTGCACGCCGTCCTTGGCGTCGTCATTGCTGTGTGTACGGCGTGCCTGTATTCATCCGCTGGTTCAGCGACATCGGCCTGAGTGACGTGCCGCTCGTCGGGGGGAAGAACGCCTCGCTCGGCGAGCTGTACCGCGAGATGCAGACCGCCGGCGTCCGCGTCCCGAATGGTTTCGCGATCACCGCAGACGGCTACCGCCATTTCCTGCGGGCCAGCGGACTGGAGGCAGAGATTGCGACCGCGGTGCGCGGGCTGCAGACCGCCGACCTCGCCGCGCTCGCCGCGTGCGGCCTCGCCATCCGCCAGAAGATCACCAGCGCGGCGATGCCGGCCGACCTCGAGCAGGACATCTTCGCGGCCTACGAGCAGCTTGGCGAGGGGGCGGCCGTCGACGTGGCCGTCCGTAGCAGTGCCACGGCGGAAGATCTGCCGGACGCGAGCTTCGCCGGCCAGCAGGAGACGTATCTGAACGTGCGGGGCCGCGCGGCGCTCGCCGATGCGTGCCGCCGATCGTTCGCCTCGCTCTTCACCGATCGCGCGATTTCGTACCGCGCCGACAAAGGATTCGATCAGCTCCAGATCGCGCTGTCTATCGGCGTGCAGCGTATGGTGCGCGCCGACCTCGCGACCTCTGGCGTCATGTTCACGCTCGACACCGATACAGGGTTTCGCGATGTCGTGCTGATCAACGCGTCCTACGGCCTGGGCGAGCCGATCGTGCAGGGGTCGGTCACGCCGGACGAGTACTACGTCTTCAAGCCGACGCTGAGGCAGGGATTCGCCCCGATCCTCCAGCGAGCGGTCGGCAGCAAGGAGTTCAAGCTCGTCTACGACGAGGGCGGCAGCCGCGGCGTCAAGACCGTGCCGGTCTCGGCCGCCGATCGCGCGCGCGTGGCGATGACAGACGAGCAGATTCTGACGCTGGCGCGCTGGGCGTGCGCCATTGAAGACCATTACAGCCGCGCGCGTGGTACCCCCACACCGATGGACATCGAGTGGGCGCAGGACGGACTCACGGGCGATCTGTTCATCGTGCAGGCGCGCCCCGAGACCGTGCACGCTCGACAGCCGGTGCACACGCTCGAGCAGTATCGACTTCGCGAACGCGGCCGCGTGCTGGCGACCGGCCGCAGCATCGGCAGCAAGATCGCCGCCGGACCGGTCCGCTTCATCCCGAACGCCGCCGACCTGCGCCAGTTTCAGCAGGGCGAAGTGCTGGTGACCGACAAGACGGACCCCGACTGGGAGCCGATCATGAAGAAAGCTGCCGCCATCGTGACCAACCGCGGCGGCCGCACGTGTCATGCCGCGATCGTCAGCCGCGAGCTCGGCGTGCCTGCGATCGTGGGGACCGAGACTGGGACGGCCACGCTGCCGAACGGACAGCTCGTCACGGTGTCGTGCGCCGAAGGGGATGCCGGCTTCGTGTACGAAGGGGCGCGGCGCTTCGACGTCGAGCACATCGATCTCGCCGCGCTGCGCCGGCCCGAAACGAAGATCATGATGAACGTCGGCAATCCCGGCGAAGCCTTTGCGCTCTCCTTCATTCCAAACGACGGCGTCGGTCTCGCACGCATCGAGTTCATCATCAGCACGGCAATCGGCGTGCACCCGATGGCGCTCGTGCGCTACGCCCAGCTGACCGGTCAGGCGCGCGCTGACGTCGACCGGATCACGTCCGGGTACACGGACAAGACGGCATTCTTCGTCGACAAGCTCGCCGAAGGGGTCGGCATGCTCGGGGCTGCGTTCTATCCGAAAGACGTCATCGTCCGGCTGAGCGACTTCAAGACGAACGAGTACGCGCGGCTCGCGGGCGGCGCCGGATTCGAGCCCGACGAGGAAAACCCGATGATCGGGTTCCGCGGCGCCTCACGCTATTACGACGAGCGATTCCGCGAGGGGTTCGCGCTCGAGTGCCGCGCGCTGAAGCGCGTGCGCGACGAGATGGGGCTCACCAACGTGAAGATCATGGTGCCGTTCTGCCGGACGGTCGACGAGGCACGCCGGGTGCTGCACGAGCTCGCGGCCAACGGCCTCGAGCGGGGACGGAACGGGCTGGAGCTGTACATGATGGTCGAGATTCCGAGCAACGTGATTCTGTTGCCGGAGTTCGCGGAATGCTTCGACGGCTTCTCCATCGGATCCAACGATCTGACGCAGCTCACGCTCGGCGTCGATCGCGATTCCGCCATCGTTGCGCACATCTTCGACGAGCGCAACGCGGCCGTCCAGACACTGATTGCGCAGGCGATCGAACACGCCCGGCGGCTCGGACGAAAGATCGGCCTGTGCGGGCAGGCGCCGAGCGATTACCCGGAGTTCGCGAAGTTTCTTGTCGATTGCGGCATCCACAGCATGTCGCTCAACCCTGACGCTGTGCTTCGGACAACGCGCCTTGTTGTCGAGGCCGAAGAGGCGCGCGCGGCCGCGCCCACATAACCGGAGGAGACCTATGAAGCCCTCAACTCCTGTGACGCATCGGCCGGATGCGGAGATCTTCGTCGAGGCGCGGCATGCGCTCGACAAGCGGCCGGCCATTCCAGCCACGGTCCATATTCACGTCAACCATGGCGTCGCCACGCTGACGGGCAGCGTGCGGTTGCCGTCTCAGCAACTCGAGGCGGAAGAAGCGATCCGGCACGTGCCGGGCCTGCGCCGCCTCGTCAACGACATCGTCGTCTCGGAAATGCCCAGCGTGCTGGGATTCGAGCCGCCTGAACGGTGATTGGCGAGCGCAGGGATCAGTCCTGAAATTTTTTCAGGTACGGATCGGTCGAGGCCCGGAGCGCGGCGAGGTTGCCTTCGAAGTACACCTGTGCGTCGGCGAGCATGAGGAACTCGGCCTCATCGGCCTTGCCGGGATCCGCCGCGACGATGGCGACGCGGTCGTTGTCGGGGACGGCCGCGTGCCCCGCGATGTAGAACGCATCCTGTAGCTGGTGTGTCACGACGATCGAGGTGACATGCTCCAGATCCCTGAGCTTGACGATCTCGTTGTCGACCGTTTTGGACGTGATGGGATCGAGCCCCGAGGTGGGATCGTCGATGAGCAGATGCCGCGGCTTCGACGCGAAGGCCCGCGCGATCGCGACGCGCCGGCGCTGGCCGCCGGAGAGCTCTGACGGCATCCGGTCCATGTAATCCGCGAGACCGATGAACCCGAGTACTTCCTGACTGCGGCGGCGCGCCTCTTCGTACGGCATGCCCATTTCCTCGAGCAGCCGGTACCCGACGTTATCCGCCACGGTCAGCGAATCGAACAGTGCGGTCTCCTGAAACAGCATCCCGATGTCTCCGCGAATCTGCAGCATCTCGTGTTCCGACAGGTTGTCGACGCGCTGCCCTCTGACGCGGATGACGCCGGAGTCTGGTTTGAGGAGGCCGAGGATCAATTTCAGGACAACGGACTTTCCCGAGCCGCTGGCCCCCAACAGGAACAGAGTGCTGCCGGCGCCGACGGAAAAGCTGACGTCGCGCAGCACCACATTGTCGTCAAATGCCAGCGACACGTGCTCGAACGTTATCGCGGGGAGATCGGATCGGTCTTGCGTCACAACCGCGCGCAGCTTAGCATGTCGCCGGAGGATATCTGCCATGACGGTGCCATACACGAGACGTGAAGTGCTTCGGGGAACGCTGGCGGCCGCGGGGTTGGGCGCGCTCGGGATCCCGGAGTGGGTCATGCCCGTGCTCGCACAGGGCGAGACATTGGTGCCGTTCGCCGACGCGCCCGCGACGTTTCCGACGCCGGGGCCCGTCAACCGTCAATACGACATCCGGACGATCGACGGTCCGTTCACGCCGGCGGACAAGTTTTTCACGACGCAGCACTACGGCCATCCCGCTGTCGACCCGGCGACGTTCCGCCTGAAGCTGTCGGGGCTGGTGACTCGACCGGCGTCGTTGTCGCTCGACGAGCTGCGCAAGGCCGGCAGCACCGAGCTCATCGCCGGCTTCGAGTGCTCGGGCAGCCGGCGCCCGCTGCAGGGGCTGTCGGGCAACGGACGCTGGACGGGCGTGCCGCTGCGCGCGGTGCTCGATCGCGCCGGCGGTCTCCGGCCGCAGGCCCGCGAAATCGTGTTCTTCGGCGCCGATCGCGGCCAGGAAGAAGTGGAATTCCGGACGCAGAAGTTCTCCGTCGAACAGCAGTACGGCCGGAGCATGACGCGCGAGCAGATCGTGTCCTCCGACGCGTTCCTGGCGTGGGGGCTCAACGGCGAGCCGCTGACGCGCCACCAGGGATCGCCGCTGCGGCTGGTCGTGCCCGGCTGGTACGGGATGGCGAACGTCAAGTTCCTCGCGCAGATTCACGCGCAGGAGGACGCCTACCTCGGCAAGTTCCAGGCGCGTCATTACCGTACGCTGCGTGGCGAGACGATCGACGGCGAAGTGAAGTGGACCGAGGCCGGCATCACGCAGATGCATCTGAAATCGTTCCTCGCGCGCCTCACGAACAACGGGACTCGGTACACCGCGCTTGGCGTCGTACTGCACGACGGCACGCCGTTGAAGTCCGTTGAAGTCCGCGTCGATGACGGACCGTGGCAGCCGGCGACGCTCGATCCGGCCACTCGCGCGAAGTATTCGTGGAAGCTCTTCACGTACGTGTGGGACAATCCCGCGCCCGGCGAGCACACGCTCGTGTCGCGCGTCACCGATGTCAACGGTCGCGTGCAGCCGACGCTCGAAGAGCTCGAATCGAAGAAGACGTTCCTCGAGGACAACTCGCAGCACCCGCGCAAGGTGACAATCGCCTAGTTCCTGCTCGCCGAGCGTCAGCACCGAGGGACGCGACAGGCTCTCGAGCCTCGGGTCCGCATAGGCGTTCACGATCCCGCACCAGCGCACGGCCCCCGGCGGCACGCCGGACAGCGCACTTGTGTTATTTGGAACAGCCACACGACGAACGTCGAGATATCGACCCGGCTTGGAGTAGCGC
>CAYHHH010000191.1:0-3743 GCA_964356125.1 uncultured Bifidobacteriaceae bacterium
GCGATGACGCCGACGGTGAGCAGCGCCGATCGCGCCGATGCCGGCCATCCCTGGAAATCCCAGTTCATGCGTGCCCGATCATATGTCTTTAAGTAGGGGTAAGGGGCAAGGGGCAAGGGGCGAGGGGTGATTGCCCCTTACCCTTCACCCCTTGCCCCTTCTTCGGGCGAGCACGAGCGCGTAAATGGCGACGTTGATGCCGAGCGCGAGACCGCCGAGCATCAGCTGGTCGTTGCGCGTCAGTCCATTCGGATAGAGCGCCGGCAGAATGTAGTGCGCGATGAAGTCCCCTTCGTAGCTCGTGTCGCCTGCCGCGGCCCGCAGGCGGTTCTCGAGAGGCGTCAGCGGGCAGATCCACCCGGAGAACTCGATGAGCGCGCCCCAGATGACGGTTGGCACGTGCAGCCAGACCACGCGCGGCCACCGAAGCGCGAGCAGCCCGCCGAGCACGACAAAGAGGACGAACAGAAAGTGGACGAGAACGATGAGGTTGGCCACAAACTTGGCGGGTCCAAAGAACAGGACCCGCCCTACGTACCGATCGTAGGCCGGGTCTTGCTTTTCAGACCCGGCGTTTATTTATCGACCTGGATTGACGCGAGCAGCTGCTCGAAATTCTTTTGCTGGGCCGCGATGGTCTTCGCCGGTCCTGTCAGCTTGAAGAACACGCTGCCGCCGGGGCCTTCGGCGATCGCGCCGATGAGACGGTAGCCGGCTGCCGGCTTCGATCCACCCATCATCGGCCCGCCCATCCCGGTGTAGGTGCCGGTGATGTCGATCGCCGCGATCGGCACGCCGCGTCCCGTGCGCTTGTCGGTTTTCCCAGTGGCAGGCTTGCCGTCGGCTCCGAGGACCTGGCCTCGCCAGCGCTCGATGTTGGCGTCGACGCCGCCGCCTTGTCCCGGCCCGAAGTAATTCACCACGCACTCGGCGGTGCCTTGATCGCCGGCCGCCAGCGGAATCGTATAGGTCGCCGCGCGCATCGGGCGCGCCGCTTGCGGCTTCCAGCTCGCCGGCGCGGTCCAGCGGATGCCGGCGGCGGATTCAGCCAACACGCTCGCCGCAGACACGGCGAGCACAGCCACGACAAGAGGAATGCGCATGGAGTGAGTATATCGGAGGCGGTCTTGCTCTGCCTCACCGCAGAGACGCTGGGGCGCAGAGTTTCTTTTGACGAATACCCTGCGTCTCAGCGACTCTGCGGCGAGACATGGAGAGCGCTTAGTCGCACTGCTCCGAGGTCGCGCGTATCGAGCGCGCCCGCAGCTGGCGATCGGTCAGCGTGCCCGACACGCTGATGCGATAGTTCGCGTGCGTGCCAAGCGTGAGGCGGTTGCCCGCGTCGAACACGTCGATGGTCGCCGAGCCCTTCTTGATGAAGCCCGACTTCCAGCTGCGCGCCTTCGGCGCGTGCTCTCCGTCGTTGTCCTTCAACTGAAACATTCCGTCATCGCGCAGCACGAGACATCCGGTGATCGTCGTGGAGATCGATTCCTCGTCCATCACGGGGGTGCTGGCCGGCACCGCGTCTTTCGACGCGACGGCATTCGAGACGGCCGGTGATTTCGCGGCGGGTTTTGCAACGGCTTTCCTGGCCGCCGCTTTCGGCACGGGCTGCTGCGCTTCGAGCGTCAACGGCTCGTCTTTCACCGCGGCGTCGAGAGACTGAGACGGCTGACACGCCGCGAACGCCGCCGCGCTGATCAGGCAGATTGCTCCCACTATCATGTTCGGACGCATCGCTGTCCTCCTTGAACGCGTTAACGGCTCGACTGAAGTCGAGCTCTACCGGTTATCTGTTGGCCCAGGGTCCCGACCGGTTATCTGTTGGCCCAGGGTCCCGACCGGTGTCTGTTGGCCCAGGGGCCCGACCGGTGTCTGTTGGCCCAGGAAACGGTAGGGCGCAACTTCAGTTGCGCAAGACAGCAATCGAAATGCCCGCACAAATGGGCGAATTCAGGCTGAAATCAGGGGATGTGGCGGGATGGAACACCCAATTCTGTAATCGGGCGTGCGGTTTCCAGAGGCACCGGGCCCCCGATTAGGAATCGAAGAAATCGACAAGGCCGGTTTCGAGCGAGTACTCGGCGCCCACCACGACCAGGCCGTCTTTCTCGATGAGGTGCTCGAGTATGTCCGAGCCATGCCGCAGATGCCCGGCCGAGACGCGCACGTTGGCGCGCACCGCGTCGCGCACGAGCGCGTCGGGATCGTGCCGCAGCTCGGTTCGCAGCAGCGGCTCGACCGACGGCCGCACGCGGTCGACGATCGAATGCAGATTCTTCGACTGGTTGCCGGTCGGCCGATTCAGCTCCTCGATGGTGGCGAGAATGGCGCCGCACTGCGAGTGCCCGAGCACGACGACGAGGCGCGTGCCGTAGCGCTCGGCGGCGAATTCGACGCTGCCTATCTGCGACGGCGCGACGATGTTCCCGGCGACGCGAATCACGAACAGATCGCCGAGGCCCTGATCGAAGATGATTTCCGCCGGCACGCGCGAATCGGAGCACCCGAGAATGATCGCGAACGGCTCCTGGCCGGCGGCGACCTCCGCGCGGCGCGCTTCACCCGCCAGAGAATCGTGGTTCCGGACGTTCGACACGAACCGGGTGTTGCCGTCTTTCAGGCACTGCAGGGCGTCGCGCGCTGGTAACAATAGTCCCTCACTGCTCGGGGAATTTCACCAGCACGTATGTGAGGTGCGTTCCCTTCTTCACAAGAAACGCGTGCGGAACGCTCGCTGGGATGTGGATGACATCTCCGGCCCCCAGCGGATGACGCGATCCGCCCTCCAGCCTGGAACCGACGAACTCGCCGGGACTGCCGGTTGCCTTCTTGTCGATCACCGTTCCACCGAGTTGCAGTACTCCTTCGCCGCTTTGCACGAACACGAGGTCGACGATGTTGTCGTGCTGCTCGGGAAAGCCGTCAGCGTCGCGATAGAGAAACCGGACGCGGTGGTCGCCAAAGTCGGCGAGCGTTTCCCGTGCCGAGTGATCGGGACCGACGCTTTTTGACAGCGCCGCATCCCGCCGCTTCAGCTCGTCGGCCTTCCACAAGCGGACATCCGGATGATCCGCCGCGAAGACCGGCGCAACGAGCAGGACAAAAGCCATGGTCCGAATGGCAAGGCGCATACGTCACTCCTTTGAGACTCCGGGACTCCTTCGACTCATCCGACTCTTCCCGATTCGTAGTATTTCTTGTACATGCCGCGCCGGAAGATCCATCCGCCGAGCGGGCCCAGCCAGTTCAGCACGTGATACATGTAGCCGAGGTCCATCAGCTCGATCAGATTACCGTCGAAGTCCTTCACGAAGAAGAACGAGTGGCCGCGAGGCGATCGCTCGGGCGTGCTGACGATCTCGACCCCCTTCGACGCCAGATAGTCGTGCCACTTCTGCAGGTTCGTCACGTTGAACGAGATGTGCGTCAGCCCGACGCCGTTCCACGGCACGGGCCCGGGCGGCCGTTGCGGCTGGAACTCGAAGATCTCGAGGACGCCGCCGCCCGGCACGCGAATCCATCCGATCTTGCACGTCGGCGCGTCGTGCGCGACGCCGAAAAACGTGCGCACGCGATCGGGCGGTGTATCGGCGACGCCGACCAGCGGACAGCCGAAGACGTCCCAGTAGAATTTCACGGCCGTGTTGAAGTCCGACACCGTGATGCCGGCATGGCTGAACGATCGCGCTTTCACAGCATCTCCACTGCGCAACTCAAGTTGCGCCCTACCGATATTC
>CAYHHH010000191.1:3843-6001 GCA_964356125.1 uncultured Bifidobacteriaceae bacterium
CCGATATTCCGTTGCGCCCTACCGATACTCCTCGCGGATGTGATCGGCGACGCGCAGCGCCTGCGCGGCGATCGTCAGCGCGGGATTGACAGCCGCTGACGAGGGGAAGAACGACGCGTCGACGACGAACAGGTTCTCGACGTCGTGCGCGCGGCAGTACATATCCAGCACCGACTCGCGCGGGTTGTCGCCGAAGACGATCGTGCCGCACTGGTGGGTGGTGTTCTTCGCTCCGTGCGAGTGCGTCATCACGATCCAGAACCCGAGCCTGTAGAGAATGCGCCGCGTTTCCGTCACGAGCATGCGGTGCGCCTTCAGATTGTTGGGGCGGTAGAGCAGTTGAATCCGCCCCTTCGCGTCGAGCGTCACGCGATTCTCCACAGCCGGCAGATCTTCCGACATCGCCAGCCAGTCGACGCCGCGGGCGACCCACCACTCGTACCACGACAGCGGGAGTTGCGGCACCACGGTCTGCGCCATCACGCCGTGCGTGCGGCCCTGCGACTGGATCTGGCCGAGCGGATATGTCGTGTTCGGTCCGTGGAAGTAGAAATCGTTGATCGCCACGGTCTTCTGAAACACGGTCGCGTTCTTCCGGAACGGATGAAATCCCTGCATCATCGTCGCAAGGTGCGCCATGTAGCAGCGGCCGACGAGCCCCGATGAGTTCGCGAGCCCGTCCGGATGTGTGTCGCTCGCCGATCGGAGCAGCAGCGCCGCGGAGTTGACCGCGCCGCACGACGCCACCACGACGGAGGCCTCGACACGAACCGTGTCGCCGTGGATCTCGACCTCGACCGCGTCGACCTTGTTGCCGCGAGGATTGGTGATCAATCGGGTCGCGTACGCGTTGGTCCACAAGTCGACGTTGGGCCGCTCGATGGCCGGGCGCACGCAGCACACGTCGGCCTCGCTTTTCGCGTGCACCTTGCACGCGAACGAGTTGCAGGTATTGCAGAGGACGCAGCCGTCGCGAATCCCGAGCGGCAGCGGAGACGGGTGCAGCCCCTGTGCGCGCAGCCGGTCGACGATCGTCGCCATCGCCTCTGCGTGGGGAATGGGCTGGTGTGGAAACGTGCCGCGCGCGGGTTCAGTCGGGTCGGTTCCGAGCTCGCCGTGCACATGATACAGACGCTCGGCGCGCTCGTAGTAGGGCGCCAGCGTGTCGTAGTCGATCGGCCATCCGGGGGAGATCCCCTCCATGTGCTCGAGCGGCTGAAAGTCTTCGCGGCGCAGCCGGTACAGCACGCTGCCCCAGAATTTCGTGTTGCCACCGACGTTGTAGTGCGTGTACGGGCGGAACTCCCGGCCGCGCTCGTCGAGCCAGCGTTCCGTGGTTTGATAGCGCAGGTGCTTCCAGACCGCTTCGGGGCTCCAGTTCTCGGCTTCCTGCGGAACGAAATCGCCGCGCTCGAGGATGAGAATGCGCGCGCCGGTGTCCGCGAGCGCGTACGCCATGGTGCCGCCGCCCGCACCGCTGCCGATGATGACAACGTCATAGTGGTGGCGCCTGCCCTGAGCGGAGTCGATGGGCATCACGCCGTCGGCTGAAGCCTCGCGTACACGTCGTCCATCAGGCGCTGATCGTCGATCGCGCGCTCGAGGCTCATCTCGGGCGCGCGGCCGTCGGTGATCGCGGCGTGGAAATCGCGGTACATCGCCTGATAGCCGCGGATGTCGCGGAAGCCCGGCAGTACCAGCCGCGGCACGCCGCGGCCTCTGACGAGCACGAACAGGCCGTTGGACTCGAACGTGATGATCCCTTTGCGGCCGTACAGCTTCGACAGCCGCACGCCTCTGAAGAGCGATGGAATTTCGCGCGAGTAGTAGAGCGAGCCCACAGCATCGTTGTCGTACCGGAACGCCACCATCATGCTTTTCGCGCGCGTGTCCGGGCCTTCGCGCGACACCGACGGCCGATAGCCGTCGATCGAGACGATCTTCGGGCCGAGGCTTCCCGCCAGGTGCAGCCAGTGGATGCCTTCCTCGAAGAACGCGTCGCCGCCGGCCAGGCGCTCGTCGTTGCGCCAGTCATTGGCGGTTTTCAGCCGCCTCGCGATCGTCGTGAAATGCGCGAACACCATCTCGCCGATCGCTTCGTCTGCGATCAGCTTTCGCAAGACCACCGCGAGCGGCTTGTAGTGATCGTTCTCGCCCA
>CAYHHH010000192.1:0-5958 GCA_964356125.1 uncultured Bifidobacteriaceae bacterium
CGATGCCCTTGCGGGAGAAGATCTTGACGCCGACGATGATGCCCTCGATGCCCGGCGGGCAGATCAGGGAGGCGTCACGAACGTCGCCGGCCTTTTCGCCGAAGATCGCGCGGAGCAGCTTCTCTTCCGGCGTCAGCTGGGTCTCGCCCTTCGGCGTGACCTTGCCCACCAGGATGTCGCCCGGCTTCACGTAGGCGCCGATGCGGATGATGCCGCTCTCGTCGAGGTCGCGCAGGAACGTCTCCGACACGTTCGGGATGTCCCGCGTGATTTCCTCGGGCCCGAGCTTGGTATCGCGCGCTTCGATCTCGAACTCCTCGATGTGAATGGAGGTGTAGTAATCGTCCTTCACCATCCGCTCCGACACGAGAATCGCGTCTTCGAAGTTGTAGCCGCGCCACGGCATGAAGGCCACGAGCACGTTGCGGCCGAGCGCGAGCTCGCCCAGCTCCGTGCACGGACCGTCCGCCATGACCTGGCCCTTGTGCACTTTCTGCCCGACACGCACGATCGGCTTCTGGCTGATGCACGTGTTCTGGTTCGAGCGCTTGAACTTCGTCAGGTTGTAGATGTCGGCGCCCATCTCCTTGCTCAGTGTCGGGTACTCTTCGCTCTGCTCGCCTTCCACGCGGACGACGATGCGGAGCGAGTCGACGTAGTCGATGGTGCCCGCACGTCGCGCCGACACGACCGCGCCCGAATCGCGCGCGGTGATGTGCTCCATGCCGGTGCCGACGTACGGCGCCCGCGCCCGCAGCAGCGGGACGGCCTGGCGCTGCATGTTCGATCCCATCAACGCCCGGTTCGCGTCGTCGTTCTCGAGGAACGGGATGAGCGACGCCGCGACCGACACGAGCTGCTTGGGCGACACGTCGATGAACTGCACGCTGTCGCGCTGGGCCAGGATGAAGTTGCCCGCCTGGCGGCAGTTGATGCGCTCGCCGACGAACCGCCCGTTCGGATCGAGCTCGGCGTTCGCCTGCGCAACGATGTACTGGTCTTCTTCCCACGCCGACAGATAGAAGGAGTGCGGCTCGTATTCCGCCGCCCGCTTCTTCCGCCCCTTCGACGCGGCGTTCTCCTCGACGACCTCGTTCACTTCGACGATCTCGCCGGTCTTGAACTTCGTGCCGCCGCCGTTGGTGATGAGGACGTAGTCGGCGACACGCCCCTCTTTGACTTTTCTGTACGGCGACTCGATGAAGCCGAACTCGTTGATGCGCGCGTAGCACGACAGCGACGAGATGAGGCCGATGTTCGGGCCTTCCGGCGTCTCAATCGGGCAGATGCGCCCGTAGTGCGTCGGATGGACGTCGCGCACTTCGAACCCCGCGCGCTCGCGTGAGAGGCCGCCGGGCCCGAGGGCCGAGAGACGCCGCTTGTGCGTAATCTCGGACAACGGGTTGGTCTGGTCCATGAACTGCGAGAGCTGCGACGACCCGAAGAACTCGCGAATCGCGGCCATGACCGGCTTCGCGTTGATCAGGTCGTGCGGCATGGCGGTCGCCATTTCCTGGTAGACCGACATCTTCTCCTTGATCGCGCGCTCCATGCGGACCAGTCCGATGCGGAACTGGTTCTCGAGCAGCTCGCCGACCGAGCGCACGCGCCGGTTGCCGAGGTGATCGATGTCGTCCACGTTCACCGGGTTCTTGCGCAGCTTGAGCAGGTATTTGATCACCTCGTAGAAGTCCTGCGGGTGCAGGATCTTCTCGTCGAGCGGCGTGTTGAGGCCGAGCTTCGTGTTCAGCTTCAGGCGGCCGACGCGCGAGAAGTCGTACTTCTGCGGGTTGAAGAACATGTTCTCGAAGAGCGACCGCGAGCTGTCGAGCGTCGGGGGATCGCCCGGGCGCAGACGGCGATAGATCTCGATGAGCGATTCCTCGTGCGTGTGAATCGGGTCTTTCTTGAGCGTCGCCGAGATGATCGGGCCGACCTCGTCCTTCTCGGGGAAGAACACCTCGATGCGATCGATGTTGTTCTCCTGCGCCATCGAAATCACGCGCGGCGTGACCTCTTCGTTGGCCTCGAGGATGACCTCGCCGGTCGCGGGGTTGACGATGTCGGCGGCGGCGAACCCCCCCTCGAGCTCGGCGTCCGCGATCTCGATCGCTTCGACGTTGGCCTTGCGGAGCGCCGCAATGGCCGAGTTGGTGATCTTCTTGCCCGCGGTGATCGTGATGTCGGACTTCGGAATCGAGATGTCCTTGCCCGCGCGCAGGCCCACGAGGCTCTCGCCGACAGCCCAGAACTTCGAGTCCTTCCGCATGTAGATCTTCTCGACGGTGTAGAAGCTCCGGATGATCTCGTCGTGCCCGCGCAGGCCGAGTGCGCGGAGGAAGACGCTCGCCAGGAACTTCCGCTTCCGGTCGATGCGGACATACAGCAGGTTCTTCGCGTCGTACTCGAACTCCACCCACGAGCCGCGATACGGGATGATCTGCGCGACGAACAGCGTCTTGTCTTCGGAGTGGAAGAACGCGCCCGGCGACCGGTGCAGCTGCGACACGATGACGCGCTCGGTGCCGTTGATGATGAACGTGCCGTTCTCCGTCATCAGCGGGATGTCGCCGAAATAGACCTCCTGCTCCTTGATGTCGCGGATGGTCTTCGCGCCCGTCTCCGGATCCTTGTTCCAGACGACGAGGCGGATGGTGACCTTCAAGGGCACGGCGAAGGTCATGCCGCGCTCCTGGCACTCGTCGACGTCGTATTTCAGCTTGAGCGCGACGGTGTTGCCGCAGATGTCGCACACATCGCCCTCGACGATGTTCGGGCGGCCGCAGCGGTTGCAGAGCACCTCGCGATCGCCGTAGGGATCCGCGATGAGCACGTTGCCGCATCCGGCGCACGGCTTCCGCAGGTGGTGCAGTCCCTGCAGCTTGCCGCACTTGCACTCCCAGTTGCCGATGGAGTACTCGATGAACTCGAGCGACGAGTTCTCGCGGAAGTCGCTGATCGGAAACACCGACTTGAACACCGACTGCAGCCCGGCGTCTTCACGCTCGGACGCCAGCCGGTTCATCTGCAGAAAACGCTCGTAGGACTTCTTTTGAATCTCGATCAGGTTCGGGATCGGAACCGTGGTCTTGATCTTCGAAAAGTCGATTCGCTCGCGGTAGACGTTCTTGGGGCTGTACATCTAATAGGCTCCCGGCTTCGGGTTCCACGCTGCGTGCCAGTCAAGGCCAGTGGGAATGCCGACGCCAAAATGCAAAGAAATGACGGACACCGAAGCTCCGAATAGGGGTCGGGAGGGGTTTCCCCTGCATTGGGTGAAAACCCCTCCCGACCCCTTTTCGGAGTCCGGCGTCTGGAGTCCTGTCGCGCGCGTCGTGTTACTTAATCTCGACTTTCGCGCCGACTTCGTCGAATTTCTTCCGGATGGCTTCGGCCTCGCTTTTGTTCACGGCCTCCTTGAGCACCTTGGGCACGGCCTCAACGAGGTCCTTCGCTTCCTTCAGGCCGAGGGCGGTCACTTCGCGGACGACCTTGATGATGTTGATCTTCTTGTCGGCCGGGAAGCTCACGAGGGACACGTTGAACTCGGTCTGCTCTTCGGCCGCCGGCGCAGCAGCCGCACCGCCGCCGCCGCCGGGCATCGCCATCGGCATCGCTGCCGCCGCCGACACGCCAAGCTCGGACTCGAGTGCCTTCACGAGCTGCGAGAGCTCGAGGACGCTGATGCCCTTGATGTATTCGATCACCTGCTGCTGATTCAATTCGGCCATCTCAATCTCCTCTTTCCTTAATGTCTCGGCTCGCCAACTTCTATTAGTTTGCCGTGGGGCCCCACCCCCACCGCCTGTATCTCGCGACCTACGGTCGCTCGACAATGTTTGCGGCGATTCGCTGCTCGGTGCAGCGTTTTCGTCGCTGTCCCAATCCCTAATCCCAAATCCCTAATCCCTGCAGTTACGATTCGGCCTTCTTCTTTTCATAGGCCGACAAGACTCCGACGAAGTCACGCGGCGCAGCATTGAGGACGCTGACCAACTGCACCATCGGAGCGCTGAGCAGGAACAGCAGCTTCGCGTACAGCTCGGGCTTGCCCGGCAGCGAGGCGAGCTCGGTCACCTCCGCCGCCTTGATGCTGCGCCCCTGCACGACCGCCGCCTTGATTTGCAGCGACGGCGCGGTCTTCGCGAACGTCGTCAGCGTCTTGGCGAGCGCCACCGGGTCCTTCGACGTGTAGGCGATGGCCGTCGTGCCGACGAAGTGCTCGGTGAGCGTCTCGAACGCCGTCCCCTTGATCGCGCGCCGCGCGATGGTGTTCTTGACGACCTTGTAGGTCGCCTTCACCTTGCGCAGCTCGCGGCGCAGGTGGGTGACCTGCGGAACGTTCAGCCCCTTGTAATTCAGGAGAATCGCGCTGTCCGTGCCCTTCAGATCGTGCTCGAGCTGGGTCAGCTCTTCCTGTTTTGCCGCTCGTGTGACAGCCATTAGTGTTTCACCACATCGGTATGCACCGTATCGATGCGGATGCCAGGTCCCATCGTCGATGAGAGCGTGACGCTCTTGAGATATTTGCCCTTCGCCGCGGCCGGCTTGGCCTTCACGATGCTGTCCAGCAGGGCGTGCGTATTGGCCATCAGCGACGCGGCCTCGAACGAGATCTTGCCCACGGGCGCGTGGATGATGCCGGTCTTGTCGACGCGGAACTCCACCTTGCCCGCCTTGATTTCCTTGACGGCGTTGGCGATCTCGAACGTGACGGTGCCGGTCTTCGGGTTCGGCATCAGGCCGCGCGGGCCGAGCACCTTGCCGAGACGGCCCACCGCGCGCATCATGTCGGGGGTCGCGACGACGGCGTCGAAATCCATCCAGCCGCCGTTGATCTTCTCGACGACTTCCTCGCCCGCGACGTGATCGGCGCCCGCGTCGGTCGCTTCCTTCTGCTTGTCGCCGCCGGCAATGACGAGCACTTTCTTGCTTTTGCCAAGGCCGTGCGGCAGCACGACGGTGCCGCGCACCATCTGGTCGGCGTGCTTCGGATCGACGCCCAGGCGCGCGGTCAGCTCAACGGTCTCGTCAAACTTTGCGAATTTGACTTTCTGGAGCAGGGGAATCGCATCCTCAATCGTCAAGGGATGTTCAGGAACCTGCTTCTTGGCGGCTTCGAACTTCTTACCCACTGTCCAACCTCCTGTGGTGCAAACGAGCCGCGATGGCTCTCCCACTCGCTATTAGCTGAGAGCTATTTACTGCACGACATCGAGGCCCATTGACCGGGCCGTACCAGCAACTGTCTTAATCGCCGCTTCGAGCGATTCCGCGTTCAGATCGGGCAGCTTGATCTTGGCGATCTCTTCGACCTGCTTCGCCGTCACGGTGCCGACCTTGTTCTTGTTCGGCTCGGCCGAGCCCTTGGCGATGTTCGCCGCGCGCTTCAGCAGAATCGACGCCGGGGGCGTCTTCGTGATGAACGTGTAGGACCGATCGGCGTAGATCGTGACGACGGCCGGGATGATCAAGCCTTCCTGGCCGGCGGTCTTCGCGTTGAAGTTCTTGCAGAAGTCCATGATGTTGACGCCGTGCGGGCCGAGCGCGGTGCCCACCGGCGGCGCGGGCGTCGCCTTGCCCGCGGCAATCTGGAGCTTCACCATTGCTTGTACTTTTTTCGCCATAAATTCTTTAAACAGAAGACTAGAAGATCAGAAGCTTCTGATCTTGTGATCTTCTGTTAGATCTTCTCCACCTGCAAAAAGTCGAGCTCGACGGGCGTCGCGCGGCCGAAGATCGTCACCATGACCTTCAACGTGTTCTTGTCGAGGTTGACCTCGTCTACGACCCCGTTGAAGCTGGTGAACGGCCCTTCGTTGATCCGCACCTGCTCGCCCTTTTCGAACATGTACTTCGGCTTCGGCTTCTCGGCCGCTTCCTTCACCTGGTCGAGAATCTGCTCGACCTCTTCCTTGCTGAGCGGCGTCGGCTTGACGCCGGCGCCCACGAAGCCGG
>CAYHHH010000193.1:0-5917 GCA_964356125.1 uncultured Bifidobacteriaceae bacterium
AGGGCCGCGACCGGAAACACGTACTGCCACCACACTGACGCATCGACGTCCCAGCGCGGATACACAAAGGTGAGATTCGCCGGCCAGAACAGCGTGCCGAGATAGAACCAGACGACCCGCCCCGCCAGGAGCACACGTTCGACTTGCGTCAGCGCAAAGTCCTCACCGCTTGCTCCGATAATCGCGCGCTCGAACCATGTTGTGAATGCTCCCGCCATTCCCGCAACGACGAACCACGGAAGCAGCGGCACCGCATCGCGCCGCCAGTCGAGCTTCCCGTGCTTCCACCAGAACACAAGGAGCAATGCGGCGGGAAGCGTCGCCGTGACGGTCTTGGTGAGCAGCGCGCAGATGAAAAGTGCGAATGCGAGCCAGTAGCGCCGGGTCTGAAAAGCAAGACCCGGCCTACGCGGGGTCCCCAACGCGGCAGCCGCGTTGGGGTGCGGTACGTAGGGCGGGTCCTGTTCTTTGGACCCGCCGTCGCCAGGGTCGCCCACATACACGTACGCCGACGCGAGATAGAACAACGCCGACAGCGTGTTTTTTTGTTCCGAGATCCACGCCACCGATTCGACGGCGATCGGATGCAGCGCGAAGATCAGCCCGGCGAGCACCGCTCCAGGCACCGCGAGGCGGCGCAGGATGAGCACGACGAGATACGCGGACGCCGCGTGGAGCACGACGTTCGCGAGATGGTAGCCGAGAAATGCGTCCCCCCAGAGCCGATGCTCCAGCCAGAACGCGGAGTGCAGCAGCGGATAATACTGCTGCGTCGCGCCCAGCTCGGACCAGATGCGCCACAAGCCGCCGAGCGAGCGCAGCTCGGGCACCGTGATGTGACCGAAGTCGTCCCAGAGCGGACCGCCGTGCAGCGCCGGATGGTAGGCGATGAACGTCGCGCCGAAGATGAAAAAAAAGAGGGCGACGGTCCTTTCAGACCGCCGCCCCTTCGTGTTCCGGGTCCGGCTAAAGCCGGACACTACGTACTACTCCACCAACCACCAACCACCAACCACCAGCTAGAAGATATACCGAATCGACATCTGCATGCGGCGCTCGGTGCGGGCCGAGGTCACCTTGCCGAAGTTCGTGTTCGTCTGCGCGCCCGTCGTCGGATTCCACGTCGGGCTCCTGTTCACGTCCTGGAACTGGATCTGGTCGAACAGGTTGTAGATCTCCCAGCGGTACTGCAGCTGCTGGTTCCCCTTCAGGCGGATGTCCTTGAAGAAGGTGAGATCGTGGTTGTGCCATCCCGGCATCGCGAATCTCCACCGATCGCAGTTCGTGTTGTAGTCGCCGCGCCCCGACAGCGGAGCGAACGCCGCGGTATTGAACCAGCGATCGATGTTGCGATCGCCGCCCGACAGCTGCGGGTCGCCGACCACCTTGAAGTTGCCGCAGCTCTCGCCGCCGCCTGAGAACTCGAATCCAGGGCTGTAACTCACGGTGTCGATATCGCCACGGCCGCCGGTCCCGAAGGTGCTGATGCCCGAGATGCGCCAGTTGTCGAGAATCCAGCCGACGGCCTTGTTGCCGCCGAACAACGTGCTCGCGCGCGGAATTTCGTACTGGTAGCTCGTCACGAGCACGTGCTCCTGGAGATCCCGCCGCTCGGTGATTGTCGGCAGCGGGTTATTCTGGAATTTGCGATCCTCACTGCCCCTGGCCCAGGTGTAGCTGCCGGCCATCTCGAAGCGGCCCGTGAACCGGCGGGTTACCTGCATCTGGAGCGAGTCGTAGTCCTGCCATCCGATGTTCTCGAAGATGTTGATGTCGCTGTACCCGAGAATCGGTCTGAGGTACGGATCCGACAATGCGCCCGGATTCGCCGCCGACGGCGTGAGTGTCGGGTCGCGGAACGCCGCGTCGAAACGGCGGCCGAACGGGATCTGATTGATGTTCTCGTCGCGCTGCAGATACCGCGTCCGGTTGCCGACATAGGCCGCGTCGACAACGACGTTCTTCCCGATTTCGCGCTGAATCGCGGCGGTAAAGCGGATGTTGTTCGGCCGCTTGGCGTCGTTGCGGATCGGCCCGCCGGTGTTCGGCACGGGTGAAGGCGCCGCGCCCGCCGTGAGGTACGAATCGAAATCGGTGTAGAAGATCGTCCTGTTCAACCGGTATGCCGCGTTGCCGTCACCCTGCTGACCGTACGTGCCGCCGGTGCCGTCGTGGAACGAACCGCCTGCAACGCGGATGACGGTCCGGGGATTCAGCGCCCAGGCGATCCCGATGCGCGGATCGAACTGGATGGGCAGCGGCTCGATGAACCCTTCGTCGCCATTCTCGAGATACTTCCCGTCTCGCTGCGTCACAATGCCGTTGATCGAGCACGGGCTCTGCGCCGTAATGGCCTGCGTGCAGGTATAGCCGGTCCCCGGCACGATCAGGCCGATGAACGTCGCCGGCAGAACTTCTCCCGTGCGTGGGTTCTGCGCCCTGCGCTGGCCGCCGGAGAGTACCGGTCGGAAAAAGACCGGCGGGTTGCCACCCCAGGTCGGGTCGAACCGCTCCTGACCGAACACAGAACTCTCGCCGCCCTGCGCGAGAGCCTGCCCCCACTTGTACATGCGGAGGCCGATGTCCATCGTCAGCTTCGGCGTGATTTTCCACGTGTCCTGCACGAACCACGCCCACGTTCTCTGGCGGCGATCGTCGGGCACGCGGCCCAGCGATTCCTGGTAGCTTCGGACCTGTCCCAGGGCCGCGTTCGCCCAGGCATAGCCCGTCCGGTTTGGATGCAGGTTGTCATCCGCGAAGTTGAACTGCCCGCCAAACAAGCCCGAGCGCGCCTGGCTGAAGAGCTCGTCCTCGCGCATCACGCCCATCTTGTACGTGTGCCTGCCGCGCGTGTGCGTCAGGTTGACCGACGCGTTGATCGCGATGTCGTTGCCGTAAATCGGCCACCGGCCATCGTAGGTAACCCACGCGGTGCCGCCGTCGTTGCTCTGCGAGCGGTCGGCACTTTGAATGTTGCCGAATACCGCGCTGGGAATAAGACCCAGTGGATTGTTCTGCCCCGCAAACTGGCCGAGTCTCGCCAGCTGGGGATAGGTCGCGCGCTGAATGCCGCGCAACGCGGTGTCGTCCTCTGGAGGTCCATTCTCGATGCTGTTGAAGAAGCCGGTCGAGAACTCGAGGATCGTCGACGAATTCAAAATGCGCGTGTAATCGATCTTGGCTATGTCGACGTCGAAGTCATAGCGTTGCCGCACCAAACCCCACCGCGCCGAGGCACCGTCAACGTTGATGCCGACAGACCTGGTGTAGAACGTCTGATACTTCACCGCGAGCGAATCTCTGTCGGTCGGGCGCCAGTCGCCGCGGAACATGTGCTGCCGGCGCGGCCAATCGATACTGGGCTCCTGCGTCACATAGTTGTAGCCTCTCACGCCGGTCGTGTTCGGCAGCGGATACAGGTTCAGGAACGCCTGCCCTCGCGGATCGAGACGATTCGCCGGAATCCGGTTGCCGGGGAATGGCGCGTTCGTGAGCGGATCCCTCACCGGAATCAGCGCGCCGCTCGGCGTCACCGACTGCGAGAAGTCGCCGGCGCGCTCGAGCGCGGTCGGCATCTGATAGAACTTCAGGGGCTGCACGCGCTGTGCCTGCGTATCGTCGATCACATAGAAGAAGAAGAGCCGGTTCCCGTCGGGGTTAATACCCTTGACCTTCGGGATCGGACCGCCCAATGTGCCGCCGAGATTCGAGTACCGATACTGCGGTTTCGGCCGATTGTTGATCTTGTTGAAGTAGTTGGTCGAATTCCAGTTTTCATGGCGCCGGTACCAATAGCCGGTCCCGTGATACTCAGCGCCGCCGTGCTTGGTGATGACGTTAATCTGCGAGCCACCCTTCAAGCCGTACTCCGCCGTGTACGCGCTCATCTGCACGTTCACTTCGGCGATCGCGTCGATGACCGTGGTGCCGCTCAGGTTCGCGCCGCCTCCGCCGTCACCACCGTTGATGCCGTCAATGTAGACCGTCTGCCCCTGGCCGCCCTGTAGACTCGGCACCGGCGATTGGTAGCCACCGCCGACCGTTTCGTTGTCGTTGGATAGCAACTGGACGCCCGGAAGAATTTTCAGCAGCGACATGGGGTCGCGTCCGCGAATCGACAGGTTCTCGACCTGGCCCATATCGAGCATCGCCTGATGCGATGTCTGCGTGGTCGCAACGACTTCGCCGACGGCGCTGACGGTGACAGCTTCCGCGAGCGACCCGACTTCGAGTCGAAGCGGCGGAAGCGCAAGACGGTTATTAGCCGTCAGCATGTTGTCGCGAATCTCAATCGGCCGGAAGCCGCTGAGCTCGGCGCGAATGGTGTAAGGACCAGGCTGCAGTGCAGGGAATGCGAAGAGCCCGACCTCGTTCGTGACGGTGCGGCGCACTTCCTGCGTGGCCTGGTTGGTCACAACGATGTCGGCACCCGGAACCACCTGGTTCTGTGCGTCGACGACACTGCCTGAAATTGAACCTGACGTGGTCTGTGCTGACGCGCTCACAGCGCACAGCAACAGCACCAAAACGAGCATTGACCTGAAGTACCTCATACCCTCCCCCTTCTTGGCGGTATGTGTGGCGTAGGAAACTTTTGTGGGCCTAAAGTAACCGATCAGGGGGAAGGCGTGTCAAGCAAAATTGGCGCACTTGACCGGTAAAGTGGCCTTACTTTACCGATATAGCCAGGCGGGATCGATCCAAATCAACGGCTGCCGGACAACAAAATTCCGGATCACCTCGTCGACCGTCGGGTCCGCCTCCAGTGTTCTCCAGAGGTCGACGTACGACGGCCGCTTCAGCGCAAGCCCCGCAAAGAGCAGGCTGGGATGCCGAACGGGCCAGTTTTGGTGGTACTGCACGTCCGATTTGTGCGGCCAGCGCGATTTATCGGCGATATACGGAAACATGAATTCCATCGCTTTTCGCATCCCCCGGCCGTCCGGCAACTCATAGGTCCACAAATTATCTGAGGGCCCGGACAAAATCTGACAGACGATGGCGAAGGCGTCGAGATTGAAGAGCGAGTAACCGTACGGTTTCGTGCGCGCGAGCTCGAGCGGAAAACTCCCGTCAGGCCCCATCTGCACGGGCAGCAGCACCGTCTTGTAGCGGTTGCGGCAGTACGCCATCAACGTCGCGTCGCCGATATAGCGCGCGAACTCCGCCACTTGCGCGACCCAGCACGTGCCGTGATTGTTCTGCGCGTTGCGCTCGTCAATCCCGTACGGGTGCGTCGTCATCCAGGTGAGATAGTTCCTGAACCAACGCCGCACGCCGGCGCGATCGGCCTGCGGCATCGATGGGTCGAGCACGCTCGCGGCACGCGCGACCTCCACGAGATGCAGCATGTCGATGATGCCGATGCCGCGCCCCGCGAAGTGCCCTTTGATGGCCTGCCCGTAGAGAAGATGCGGGTTCATCAGACTTTCAGAATCGACGAACCACGCACGCAGATGCCGAGCCGCGTGATCGGCGTAGCGCCGCTCACCGGTCACGCGCCACGCCGCCACGAGCGCGGGAACCTGCAGGCTGAGGCGCACCATCGCCTGCCGATGGCCGGCGAAGTTATCGGGATTGGTCTCGCCGTCCCGCCGGATGTAGGGACCGTCGGGATTCTTCGGATCGGGCCACCAGTAATCCCCTTCTGAAAAGAAATCGTGGCGTCCGCCCGCGCTGCGCGGGCTGCTTGTCGCGGTAATCGTGATGGGCTGCTCGCGCAGGTATTGGCTCGCCGCGCGCAGCACGCGCCCGCGCTCGATCGATCGGAGATCAAGAGGGCTCTTCAAGCCGGCCTGCGCGAAAAACACCGCCGGCATCGCAAGGAAGGTCCGCCTATCCATGCGCCGATCTTATCTCGCACCTCAACACGGAGATGAGATGAAGCGGCTGGCTGCTACCTAACGTGGTAGCTTGC
>CAYHHH010000194.1:0-5878 GCA_964356125.1 uncultured Bifidobacteriaceae bacterium
TTGCGGCGAAAGAGGAATTGCTCAAGGGGTCGCTGGCGCCGGGCAAGCTGGCCGATATTACCGTGCTGTCGAAAGACATCATGACCGTGGCCGAGGATGAGATCCCGTCGACGACGGTGGTCTACACCATCGTCGGCGGCAAGGTGGCGTACTCGCGCTAGCCGTGTGACACGATGAGACACATGAAACGGGTCAGTCTGCGCGAGCTTCACGACAAGACGGGCTCGTTGATCCGTGACGCGAGCCGGGTCGGGGGACTGATCGTCACCGATCGAGGTACCGCTATCGCCCGCATCGAGCCGGTCGATTCGCGACCGGCTCCCAATCCGTTCCTCTCGCGCAAGGTGCTCCCTGCCTACCAGCGACTGCTCCGCTCAGGACGATTGCGGCGTGGCACGGACAGCACGCAGAGCGTGTCCGACGATCGCGACGGGGCCCTGACGTAACCTCCCCTACCAGACGCCGGGGCACATCACCCAAGCGCGCCACACCCTGCCCGAATAGCGGCTAGAATCGTTGCGGCACGCCTATGTCCCATGCACCCGTGACCAACCAGAGCCATGAGGCAGTGAAGCAGCGCGCCGCCGCGATCAAGTGGTGTCATCCGATTGATCTCGGCGGCGGCCTGAACACCAGGCCTGAATGGCATATTCAGCGGCGGTATTCCCGGCGCGTGGCACTCCTGCGGATTCCCGAGGATCTGCGTGGCCGCACGGTGCTCGATATTGGCGCGTGGGATGGGTTTTTTTCGTTTGAGTGTGAGCGCCGCGGCGCCGATCGTATCCTCGCCATCGACGATTACGCCTGGGCCACACACGGCAAGGACGGGTTCCTCCTGGCGCATGAGACCCTGCGATCGAAGGTCGAACATCGGCGGATGACCGTCGAAGAACTCGATCCGAAGGTCATCGGCACGTTTGATCTCGTGCTGTTCCTGGGTGTGTTCTATCACCTGCGGTCACCGATTCTGGCGCTCGACAAGCTGCGCGCGGTGACGGCGGGCACCCTGATCTGCGAGACACACACGTTGATCCCCGCCACACACGGCAAGTGGCCGCTGATCTCGTTCTTTCCCGGCGACGACAAGGCCGTCGAGGCTCGGTGGGAGTTCACCGCCATCCCGACGATCGAGTGTCTCCGGCAGATGCTCGCCTCGGCGGGATTCCCGCGGTGCGACGTGAAACACACGCCGTCGATGCGACCGCTGAAACAACTGAAGGCGCTCGTGACCGGCAAGCCGCAGTCGGGCCGGCTCATCGTCCACGCATCCTGAGCTGGCCAGCGACACGAGCCGCACCGAAGGCCGCATATCGTGCGCGTGCTCGATCTGGCGGACACGGACCTGAGCCCACTGAAAGTCGCGCGCGACACCTCAGCCGTCGGTGCGCCGGGTTTTGACCTGCCGCCGATCGGCGATCCGACTCGCGACCCGCTGGATCCGACCAAACCCACGACCGGCCTACCGCCGTCGCCGCTGATTATTAAGTAAGTGCTGACTTCGCGGGGGGTGGGGCGCCGCGATTCCCGACCCTACCGAGGTGACGCCGCCGACGGCCCCGGTGGCCCCCGACGAACCAACACTTGCATCGAGGCCATCTCAATATCCGGTGAGTTCCATCGCTTCACGTCACCCAGGCTCTTGAACACTCTGCGGAAGACGACCTTTGTGTTGATGATCACATCGCCGGCGACCTGCGGCAACAGGAACGAGTAGTGCGTCACATCGGTGGCCTGCGCCGCGAGGCGCGTGTCGGCGTGAATGCTGGTTGGCCGCCAGTAAGCGACAGTCGGCACGACACGGGTCCATCGATCCTCGAGGATCTTGGCGTAGCCTTTCCCGGGCCGGCCCGCATAGTCGTCGGGCGCTGATCCCGCACCACCCCACTCCGGAATCACCTGCGGGCCCGCAAACGTCAGGGTCCGCCCTTGCGCGTCCACCGCATCCACGACGAGCAGCATGTTCCGCGCCGGATGACCCGTCGGCACGGCGTGGCCGGCGTTGACGTTGGTCAGATTCACGTCGACCTCGATGCGGGTTTCGCGACGCTGTGCCCGCACGTCCAACTTCACGGCGCTGCGCAGGAGGTCAGGGTCGGCCGCGCCGGGCATCTGGTGACTGAAGATGGTATCGGGCCTGCGTTCGAGGCCGCCCTTGTCAGGTCGCACGAAACGCGTCGCACCGCGCCTGGGCATATGGCAGTCCTGACAGGTCCGGCCGTTGACCGGATCGGCGTACGCGCTTCGCCGCCATTCGCCGTACGAGTCATAGATCGGCACGCCCCAGAACTGGGCCGAGTGGCATGACGCGCAGGCGTCGCTCGATCGCTGGATCGGTGCGAACGTATCGTCGCCCGCGACGTCGTCGAACGGCCCGATGAAAAGCTGACGATCTGGCCCCGGCCGACGAAACACCATCGACAGCACGCCGGGCATGTTCTCAGCAGGCACGCCAGTCGTCGGGCCAAGCTTCACGGCGAGGAGTTTGTGGCACACATCGCACGTGACGCCTTCGCGACCGGTCCCAGACACGGCATTGGGTTCGATCGAATAGGTCGGCGCGCCAGCCGCCGCCGCTGGCGCATGACATTCGGCGCAGTTGCCCGGAGTATCGAGGCCGTCGAGCGCATAGCCGGGACCGAAGTCGGGCTGCGCAGGGTCGGGCGGCAGCGGCGTCCTTCCGTAGTCGCGAATCAACACGTACCGCGTTGACGGACTGCGGTGCTCCCCGCTGAGATCCGTGCCGTTGTACACGGAGAGGAATCGCGGATTTACCGCCGAACTGGAGTGGGCGTCGCGCGTCCATTCGTCGAACGGCAGCAGCGAATCCGGGCGAAGACCATCGGAATGGCAGTTCTCGCAATGGAACGCGTTGCCATTTCGCCGGGCGCCCACCCATTGGTAATCCGCATGGTCATCCGACGTGTAACGAGCCAGCTGAATCTTCACGTCGCGGTCACCCGATGTCGCCGCCACCGGCCCACCAATATAGTGACCGGCCGAGAAGGCCGTGAGATCGACACGTGTGCCCGGCGCAACGCCGTCGAGCATGAAGCGGCCCCGCGCATCGGTTCTGGTCTGGACGCTGGTCGTACGGATCCGAACCACCGCGTCCGCAATCGGGCCAAGATCCCCGACGACGGTTCCCGATATCCCATCGGCACCGCTTCCGGAAGACGCCGGCGGCGGAACCGAAGCGAACCAGGCCGCAAACCCCGCTGCCGCGACCGACGCCATCGCCCACCCACGCATGGCAGACGGACAGCTATTCCTGACGCCGGACCGACAGGGCAGCCGGGATATCAAGCCGGAACATGCCCTCGCCCTCGGTGCCGGCGTACAACGTGCGGCCATCGTTGGAGATTGCCATTGCCAAGATCGCGTGCCTGCTGAGTCCGACGTTCATCGGGGCCCACGTCTCGCCGGCGTTAACCGACCGGTAGACGCCCGAGAACTGATCTCCGGCCCAAAGTGTGGACGGGTTCGTCGGATCGAGCACCAGCGCCCGGATGCCCGCGTTGGGGATCAAACCCGCCTTGGACGCCCGCCAGGACGCGCCGCCATCGGTGCTCTTGAACACAGCGGCGTCGTTGGTCCCCATATACACAGTGTTCGGGGACACCGGGTCGATTGCGATGGACCGAATGTAACGCGACGAGACACCCGTGTTGATCGGCACCCAGGTCTTGCCGCCGTTCTCCGTCTTGAAGACACCCGCGTCGCCGGTCCCGGCGTAGACGATGTCGGGGTGCGTGGGATGCACGGCGAGCGCCAGAATACTCGGCAGGCCGAGTCCCTCGCCAGCGGTGATCTGCCAGGTCGCTCCGCCATCCGTCGATTGATGCAGGCGCGTGCACGTCGGGACACTGCAAGCGCGCGAGTCGTGATACGTCCAGCAGAAACGGATCGCCATGCCGGCGTAGACAATTCGCGCATCCGACGGGGCGTAAGCGAGCGACACGAACCCCTGCGTACGGTCATTGACATTCGCGACCGGAATCGTCGCGATGGTCTTGCCATAATCCAGCGTAAGCTCCCACGTTCGGGCCCCATCGTCACTCTTCCACAGCTTGCCGGTCATCGTATCGGACAGCAGCACCTGTTGCCGGTTGAACGGTGAAACAACGACGGCGCCCAACTCGCTCGGCAGGCTGGCCGAGTTGAGGCCTTGCCAGACGGCGCCGCGATCCGTCGATTTGAAGACCCCGCTGCGCGCGACCGAATAGACTATGGCCGGGTCGGCCGGATCGATGGCGACACTCAACATCATCGCCCCGGTATAGCCGCGGCTGGCATCGGTCCATGTCTCCCCGCCGTCCGTGCTCAGGAAGTTCCCACCCCCGTACATGTTGGCGAAGACACGCATCGGATTGCGCCGGTCCACCTCCAGATCGATGGCGAATCCCGCCCGAACCCCGGGCGGTCCCCAGATAGGAAAGCTGGAGGTGGAGCCTGGATTCGTGCGCTGGAAGTACCGGTTCCATGTCAGGCCGCCGTCGCCGCTGCGGTAGAAACTGCCACCGGCGGCGTAGACGATTTCGGGCGATGCCGTCGAGACCTCGACGGCGCCGAACGGTGTGGTGCCTTCAGACAGAGTTCGCGTCCAAGTCTCGCCCCCGTCGGTGGTGAGATACACGCCCGCGCCAGACGAGTACTGGTTGTTGCCTGTGGCCGCCAGCAGGATGCGCGGGTTGGTCGGGTGCATGAACAACGACCCCACATAGAGATTGCCGAGTCCGTTCGCTTGGTTGAGGGCCCGAAACGTCTGGCCGCCGTCAGTGCTCTTCAAAATGCCAACGCCACCCGCGACGTTGGCGGCCGGGTCGGAGTTCGCGGCTTCGCGATCGAAGATCCCGGTGGACACGTAGAGAATGTTGGAATTATCCGGATCGACCCACACGTAGCGGGCGAGGTTGTCGCCGAACCAGATCGCGGTCCAGTGCTCGCCGCCGTCGACGGTCTTGTAGACCATCCCTTTGGTCAAGTCGAATTCTCTGCCTGCGATCGAACGCCCCGCCCACGCGACGCTCGACAGCTCCACGGCGGCATAGACGATGCGTGAGTCAAGAGGGTCCACCGTGAAGCCGCGGACGCTGACCCCGAAATCTCCCGCAACACCGCTGACCTTACGGACCCATGTCCTGCCGCCGTCGCCGGACCTGTAGATGCCGAGCCGACCCTGCGTACCCGACCAAACGATGTTGTTGTCATGGGGATCGATCGTGAGACTGAACACCGGAATGCCCTCCAAGCTCACGCCGGCGCGTACCTCGATGCCGTTGTTCGATGCGACCCACGTCTGGCCGCCATTCTCGCTCCGGTGGACGCCGCTGGAATTGTCGGTCACGAGCATGACGTCGCCGTTGTCCGACCGGGCGCGGATGTCGTAGCCCAGCCCGCCCAGCGGTCCGCCAGTCTTGACCCACACAAGCTCGGAAGCGGCTGCGGCCGGCTGCACTCTGGCCTGCAGGTCGTCGGCGTGCGCCGCCGTCCGTGGAGCGGCGGCCAGGAACAGGACCCACATGCCAGCCAGAACGCACACGCTAGCCAGGACGATCGTCAACGCCGAACATCTGGCCTGCATCGTTCGTGAGCGCATGCGCATGGGTGCCCTCCGGGTGCTAGCGAGAATCATTTTACACCCGCCGAGACGCCGACGCGACGCGCACGCCTCGCCCGCCGGACGCTCCCGATCTGACTGTACGTGTCTGTCACCGGGGTCGTCGTGTATCTGATGCCCTATTGATTAACCTGTCCCTTCCAAAGATCCCTTAAAAACCTGCGCAACGTGCCCGACTGCATCAAATACGGGTTTCCGTTTCGGTGGTGATTGCTGGTACAACCGGGCGGCCGTGGAGTACGTCATGGGCTTCTGCTCGAA
>CAYHHH010000195.1:0-5863 GCA_964356125.1 uncultured Bifidobacteriaceae bacterium
GCTGGAAACCGCCGCGACGGCCGTGTAGTCTCGCCCGCATGGCCATCGCCCAGGTGCGGTCGGCGCAGAGCAAATATTGGAAGCTATAATGACCGGACGTGGCGGACTACAAACCTCAAGCGCTCGACAAGAAGTGGCAGGAACGGTGGACCAGCGCGCGCGCGTTCGAAGTCACTGAAGATCCCTCGCGCCCGAAGTACTACTGTCTCGAGATGTTCGCGTATCCGTCGGGTCACGCGCACGTCGGACACGTCCGCAACTACATCATCGGCGACGTCATGGCGCGCACCAAGCGCCTGCGCGGCTACAACGTGCTCCACCCGTTTGGCTGGGACGCCTTCGGATTGCCGGCCGAGAATGCCGCGATCAAGAGCGGCATTCATCCCGAGACGTCGACGCTGGCCAACATCGCGCACATGAAGGGGCAGCTCCAGCGCCTGGGCATCAGCTATGCCTGGGAGCGCGAGTTCGCCACCTGCGAGCCGACGTATTACAAGTGGAACCAGTGGCTGTTCATCAAGATGTACGAGCGCGGGCTCGCGTACCGCCGGCGCTCGTCGGTGAATTGGTGCGAGAAGGACCAGACGGTCCTCGCCAACGAGCAGGTCGTCGATGGCGGGTGCTGGCGCTGCGGCACGCCGGTGACGACGCGCGACCTCGAGCAGTGGTTCTTCAAGATCACGCACTACGCGGACGACCTGCTGAAGGGCATCGAGCAGCTGGGCCAATGGCCCGACAAAGTGCTGACGATGCAGAAGAACTGGATCGGGCGATCGCAGGGAACCCGCGTGAAGTTTCTGGTGCTGGCGGAGGAGGACTCCACCGCCGTCTCGGACACCATCGAGGTCTTCACGACGCGCGTCGACACCATCTTCGGCGCGACATGTGTGTTTCTGGCGCCCGAGCACGAGATGGTGGAGACGTTCGCGACGCTGTCCGACGATCCGGCGGCGTTCCGTAAAAAGGCCACGGCCTTTCGCACCCAGGATCGCACGCAGCGTCTCACCGGCGAGATCGAAAAAGAAGGATTCTTCACCGGCCGGTACGCCAGGAATCCGTTCACGGAAGAGCGCATCCCCATCTGGATCGCGAACTTCGTGCTCGGCGACTACGGCACCGGCGCGGTCATGGCAGTGCCGGCGCACGACCAGCGCGACTTCGAGTTCGCCACGAAATACAAGCTGCCGATCAAGGTCGTTGTGCACCCCGATCCAGCTCTCGGGGACCCGACGACGATCGAGAGCGCCTTCGAAGACTACGGCCGCCTCGTCGACTCTGGCGAGTTCACCGGCCTGGCATCTGAGGCCGCGCTGGCGCGCATGGGCGAGTGGGTGGAGAAGCAGGGTGTCGGCAAACGGACCGTGCAGTTCCGTTTGAAGGATTGGGGCATCTCCCGCCAGCGGTACTGGGGCACCCCTATTCCGATGGTCTACTGCGAGGCGTGCGGCATCGTGCCTGTGCCCGTCGAGCAGCTGCCTGTCGAGCTGCCCAGGGTATCGAACTTTACAGGCCGGGGAGACTCACCGCTGGCGCAAGTGCCCGAGTTCGTGAACGTGTCGTGCCCGAAGTGCGGCGGCACGGCGCGCCGCGAAACCGACACGATGGACACGTTCGTGGACTCGTCGTGGTATTTCTACCGGTTCTGCGATCCGAAGAACAACGCGCAGCCGTTCGACCCGGCGAAAGCGAAGTACTGGATGCCGGTCGATTTCTACAGCGGCGGTGTCGAGCACGCGATCCTCCATCTCATCTATTCACGGTTCTTTGCGCGTGTGTTCCGCGATCTCGGCATGGTGGAAGACGGCGAACCCTTCAAGCACCTGCTGACGCAGGGGATGGTGCTGAAAGAGGGCGCTGTCATGTCGAAATCGAAAGGCAACGTCGTCGATCCCGACGAGATGCTGCAGCAGGTCGGCGCCGACGCGCTGCGCCTGTACGTGATGTTCGTGGCGCCGCCGGAAAAGGAAGTGGAGTGGAGCGATGCCGGCCTCGAAGGCAGCTGGCGCTTCCTCGCGCGCGTCTGGCGCGTGGTCGATCAGTGGAGCGATCGCGTCAGGGCCGCGGCGCCGATCGCTGGTGTCGACGCCGGGTCGTGGGACGCCGCTGAAAAGAAGCTGCGGCGAAAGACGCACGAGACCATCAGCCGCGTGACGGTCGACGTGGAGCAGCGCATCCACCTGAACACGGCCATTTCGGCGCTGATGGAGCTCGTCAACGAGATGTACGTGTTTGGCGACCCGACGCTCAAGGCGGCGCATGTGCGCCCGCAATCCTCGTCGGCGATGCGCGAAGCCATCGAGGCGCTGGTGATCATGATCTCGCCGTTCGCTCCTCACACGGCAGAGGAGCTGTGGGAAATGACGGGCCACGAAGGGGGCATCGCGAACGCGTCCTGGCCGTCGTTCGACGAGACCGTGGCGCGGGCAGACGAGATCGTGGTGCCGGTGCAGGTCAACGGCAAGCTGCGCAGCCGCCTGACCGTTCCCGCGGAGACGCCTGAGAGCGAGCTGCGCGAGCGCGCCCTCGCGGACCCGGCTGTGCGGCCGCACATCGAGGGGAAGACGATTAAATCGGTCGTTATCGTGAAGGGAAAGCTGATTAATGTCGTTGTGGCATAGGCGCGCGCTCGTCGTGTGTGTGCTGGCGGCGGCGGTCGCGTCGAGCGGGTGCGGATACGCCCTGGCGGGGCGCGGCAATTTTCTGCCGGCCTACATTCGCGTCATCGGCATCCCGTCGTTCGAGAACCACACCTCGTTCTTCCAGATGGCGCAGCTCGTGACCGACAAGGTGCGCACCGAGTTCATCGGCCGCGGCAACTACAAGATCGTCCCCGAGGCGCTCGGCGCCGATGCCGTGCTCGTGGGCGCCGTGACCGACGTTCGCATCGTGCCGACGAACTTTTCCGCAGAGCAGCAGGCGTCACGCTATACGATTACCGTGACGGCCAACATTCAGCTCCGCGATGTGGCGAAAGACGTGGTCCTGTGGAGCAATCCGGCCATCTCGATTCGCGAGGAGTACGACGCGACGAGCTCGATTTCCAACGATCCCACCGGCTTCGTCGACCCGTCGTCGTTCTTCACGCAGGAATCGAACGCGCTCGAGCGCATCAGCAACGAATTTTCACGCTCCATCGTGAGCGCCATCCTGGAAGCTTTCTGATTGGCAGCCGCCACCCAGGCTGACGTCCGCAAGCAGATTGCCGCCGGCCAGGTGGCGCCGATCTACGTGCTGGTCGGCGCGGACGAGGCGGCAAAGATTGCGCTGGCGGGGGAGTTTCTCGAGCTCGTCGAGACCGACCTGCGCGCGTTCAACGTCGATCGTCTGTACGGCGGCGAAACGACAGGCGCCCAGGTCGTGGATGCCGCAAACACCCTCCCGATGATGGTGCCGCGTCGCGTCGTGTTGCTGCTCCACGCCGAGCGCCTGCTGAATCCCAAGAAAGACAGCGAGGCGAGCGCCCGCGATCTCGAGACGCTCGAATCCTACGTCAAGGCTCCGGTCGATACGTGCTGCCTCGTGATGGTGGCCGAGGCGGTCGACAAGCGGCGCTCCCTCGCGAAGCAGCTGCTCTCGAAAGCGACCGTCGTCGAGTGCACCGGCCCTGCCGATGCCGTCGAAGCGGCGAAGTGGGTGAAGGATCGCGTCGCGAAGGAAGGGCTGACGATCGACGCGCGTGCCGCGAGGCTCGTCGCCGATCGCGTCGGCCCGGATGTGTCGCGGCTTCGTTCAGACGTCGAGCGGCTGGTGCTGTACGCGGCGGGCAACAAGGCGATCACCGAAGCTGACGTGAAAGAGGTCGTGGCGCCGGCGACCTCGCAGGACGACTGGGGTGTGACCAACGCCATCGCGCGCGGCTCGGCTGGCGATGCGCTGCGCGAGCTCGGGTTGATGATGGACAACGGCGCGGTGCCGTACATGATTCTGGGGCAGCTCGCCTGGTTTGTCAGAACCAAGGTGCCCGCGCCGAAGGTGAGCTCTGCGGTTGAAGCGGTCTTCCGCACGGATCTCGCCATCAAAACTTCTGCGGGAGATCCGCGAGCGCTGCTCGAAAGGTTGGTAGTAGAACTCTGCGGGAGGTAGGGTCCTGGTTCCCGGTTCCGGTTCCAGGTTCGGGTTCCAAGTTTCGATTCTGGGTTCCTATGGCGTTGAGAACACGAGACGCACGCCACCTGATTCTCGGATCCTTCGGCGCACGTTAGGTAATTGAACGCGTGCGTGGTTACGGCGGTTCGAACAAATCGTTTTCCGTCGAACGCAATCCCGTCCGGGAAGAACAGCTGCTGCAGCCGCTGCTTGTGATTCAGCGAGGCCTGCACCCAGAGGTCCGACGTCCTCGGTAAAACGCGTTCTGCGAAGGCCAGAATGCCTTCTACGTCGAATTTATCGAGCTCCACGGAGTGTCGGTCAATCTACGTGAGCGTGAGTTCCTGGCGCAGCCGGTCCCGTTGCCGCTCGTACGTGTCGAGGTCGATCGCTTTCGCGTAGATGAAGGCTTCATCCGGTAGTGGGTTACTTTCGCGTACAATTTCATCAAGATCCATCGGACACTCAGGGTGACGCCAGCGATGGCCGCAGGTGTGACGGATCGCCTTTGGGACGTGGCGGATCTGGTCGCGCTACTCGAAGCTGCGGAGTCCAAGAAAGCGGCATAAGGAGTGATGATCAAAATGAAGCTAGGAATTTTCGATCTCAGTGCGGACGTCAAAGACGGCATAACCACCCTGCGCGTCACGGATTATTCACGTCGTCTTGTGGCATGCGGCAAGGGCGCGAACATCAACGAGGCGCGGGAGGATGCGATGGCTATGACCGAAAAAGGGGGATGCTAGGGAACATCTCCGAAATCTGGTCTTACCAGACGCTCCATTTGATTAGGGCCTACTTTGAAAGTAGCCCACTACCCATGAACGAGGAGACCGGGACGAACCTGCGCCGTTCATGCACGCAGTGGTCATCTTCGTCAGACAAATTTGAATGCTCTGCCGTCGCGCTAGACTGCGACAGCCGCTCGCAAATGGCGCATCGAATGTTGCCGAATCAGGTTGGGCGGCTACCGTCCCGGCGCGGAGAATGCTGATGCTTGAGGGCGCCATCGCGGCGATTAGGGAAAGCACAGTGAACACGCTGTACTACACCCTGAGCACTATCGCGCAGACGTTGTCGGGAGCGTTCGCCTTGATGGCTGCATTCGTCGTATTCAAGCTACAGTTCACGACCGCACAGATCGCGGACGCCGCTCGGCCTGTCGCAAAAGCGGCAGGACTGGTGCGCCTGCGCCGGGAAGGCAAGTTCCAAGATGTGTACGATCGCAGCGAGTCGGCGATTCTGGCAGTGTCGAGCCAAAAGCCTTACCTCGCCACGCTCAGGCGCGAAACTGAGACGCTTCTGGTTCTCTACTGCACTTACCGGCGTCACGTTGCTTTACTCGGTCAGCTTGCTCAGCCTGACCGACTCCCTCGTGCCGTCGGGCTGTGCTGGGACCGTGCTAGTCGTAGCTGTTGCCCTGTTCACGATTTGCATCGTCAGCTATGCGCTTGTACTCTGCGCTGCGGTACGGGACAGCACAAGTTGATTCAGCCTGAGGAAATACCATGCCGACCGTTCAAGATGCATTTGACCATGAGGACTCACAGCTCGCGGCCTGGGGCGGAAAGGAGATGCTCCGGGTAGATCTCTTGATGGACTATTCCGAAGCGATGCTGGCTAAATCGCCAGACATACAAGGGGTAGCTGCAGTGCGCTGGTCAGTTCTGTCCGACCACCTCTCGAATGAAACGGCCGTTCGTGAAATGAAGATCATCCTGGTTGGACCTGATCCGATTCAGTGGACGGGTTAATTGAGTCGATCGTCGTTCATTCG
>CAYHHH010000196.1:0-5689 GCA_964356125.1 uncultured Bifidobacteriaceae bacterium
GCGGCCGGCTTCTTGCGGCTGGCCACCGTTTGCGCGCCGAACTTCTTCGTGAACCGCGTGATGCGACCCTCTGTGTCCAGCAACTTCTGCCGGCCCGTGAAAAACGGATGGCAACTCGAGCAGATTTCCAGATGCAGCTCTTTCTTGGTCGACTTGGTCTTCCAGGTCGCACCGCAGGCGCACCGGGCCTCTACCTCGTGATAATTCGGATGAATGCCTTCTTTCACGACGAAACCCCCTTCAGGAAACCCTGATTATAGCACAGGGTTAAGCGCTTCTGAATCAGCGGTTTGCGGTCGCAAGCAGGAAGAAGCGGGCGCGCGTGAGCGGATCGTCATCACGGTATGACGTGCGTGCGATCCCAGCGGTGTTTCCGAAGCGCCTCTTTTGCCGCGGGCGGAAGCGCCGCGCCGTCGCTCGCCGCGATGTTCCGCTCCACGTGCGTCGGCTTGCGCATTCCCGGAATGATCGTCGACACGGCCGGCTCCGACAGGATGAACCGCAACGCCATCTCCGGCAGGTCCATGCCGCTGGGCACGACTTCTTTGACGCGCTCAACGCGCGCGAGGGTTTCGGCGAGGTTCTCGGGCGTGAAATAAATGTTCCGCCAGTCGCCCTCGGGCCACCGGCTGTCTGTCGAGAGGGTGCCCGTGAGGCTGCCTTCGTCGAACGGCACGCGCGCAATAATCGCGAGGTCGAGCTCGCGGCAGACAGGGAACAGCTCGTCTTCGGGATTCTGATCGAAAACGTTGTAGACCACCTGCACCGAGTCGACGAGCCCGGTTCGCAGTGCCTTGATCACGTTAGCCGGCTCCCAGCGGTTCACGCTGATGCCGAAGGCGTTGATCAGCTTCTGCCGCTTCAGCTCCTCGGCCGCCCGCTTCCATCCGTCATCGTCGGCCCACGCATCGCTCCACACATGAAGCTGCTGCAGATCGACCGTGCCGGTGCCGAGGTTCGCGAGGCTTTTCTCCGTCATCTCGACGATATGGCTGGCGGGGAAGACGTCGGCGATTGGCGTCTCGGCGCGGCCTGGCCACTTGAGGTTCTTCGGCGGCACCTTCGTCGCGGTGTACAGCTTCTTCCCCGCGTGGCGCTTCAGCGCCTCGCCGAGCAGCTTCTCACTGCGGCCCATGCCGTAGGCGAAGGCCGTATCGAAGAAATTGCAGCCGAGCTCGACCGCGCGATCGAGCGAGCGGCGCGACTCCTCATCGTCCGAGCCGGTCCATCCGCCCATGCCCCACATGCCGTAGCCGATTTCCGCTACCTGCCACCCGGTCCTGCCAAATCTTCTGTGCTTCATCGGCGCCCCTTAGTGGCCGGCTGATTGCGGAAAAGGTTTCAAGGCCGTTCCCAACGGCACGAACCAGACGTTCCTCATGGTGTCGGCACGAAGATATTTCGCGGCCAGAACGTAACCGTTCCGGGTGAAGTATTCGAGGATGTCCTGGAGCACCTCGGGATGGGCCTCGATACAGACCAGCGCCGGCTTGAACCGGCGGATGTCGAACCCAGCCAGCGCTTTCGGCTCGGCCAGTTCGATGTCCATCGAGAGAAGATCAAACGAGGAAATGTGTTGCGAATCGAGCAGGGCGTTGAGCGTGACGGTCGGCACGTCCACTGATCCCTCGACTGTTCCCCACTTCTCAGTAAACGCACGATCCATCGACGACACCCATTTGTCCTTTCCGAAAAACAGAGTGGCGTTGGCAGACAATCCGTCGGATACGAACAGGTTGAAGAACTTCGTGCGCGGGCGATGCCGTTCGTAGCCCTCACGGTATTCCGCCATCGCGTCGACGGCGATTCCCGACCATCCCAGTTCCTGTTCGAGGTACCACGTGTTGCTGAACGCCTTGTAGTCGGCGGCTCCTACGTCGACGAACACCCCCTCGCGCCGGTCGCGGAAGAAATCCCGGATAATCCACTCTTCCAATCCCTGGGAGGCGCGTTCGGGTCCATATGTGTCGGCGAGCCACGCGTCTTCGGGGTTCAGCGGTGGACGCGGGGCCTCCGGAGCAGAACATCCCACGAGCACCGCCAGCGCCAGCAGCAGGGAGCAATGACTGCGCATGTTATGCCGGCCTCCTTGCCTCGATGATATAGCCCAGCGCGAACGGGCGTGTTTTCGAAAGGCCGCTCAGCGCGAGCAGCGTCTTGACCGCTTTCTTGCCGGGGGAGTGCGTGGGCGCGATGCCGGCGCGGTAGTACTGGATGCTGTCGATGCGATAGCCGATCTCTTTCATGAGGTCGGCCACGATCCACGCCGGGTATTCGCGGTAATGGATATCGCCCTTGTCGATCACCGTATTACCCTGCAGCTTGACGTCGCGCAGAAACGACGGCGTGCCCCACAAGACATAACCGTCGCCGAGCAGGCGGATGCTGTTGGCGAGCGTCGATGGATTCGGCGTGGTGAGGATCACTTTGCCGCCGGGGCGCAGAATGCGAAACACCGCCTGCAGCAGGCCGGCCGGATGATTCAGGATGTGCTCGAACACTTCGCCGAGCACCACCACGTCCATCGAGCTGTCGTCGAAGCTCGCGAGCGGAATCGCGTCGTTCAGATTGCCTTTGGTGTAGGCGATGTCGCGGCGCGCGAACATCGCGTCCCGCTTCTCTTCCTCGTACGAGTCCATCGCGGACGCCTGAAACCCCAGCTCGTTGAACAGGCACGCGATGTAGCCGTTGGCGCACCCCACCTCGAGCACGGTACGCGGCCCCTCGCGCGCGGCCTCGTTCGGTTTCGACGCCAGCTCGACGATCAACTTCACGCGCTGCGCGTTTTCGGGCCAGTACGTCTCGAGGAACCACGGGTTCCAGCTGAACTCCTGGAGCAGCCCTGCGACCGCGGCTGAATACGATTTCATTTCGCGCTCCACCCCCGAATGGTTTTCCAGATCTCGCCGAGGCCGTCGCCTTTGACGGCCGACACCGGCAGGACGGGGGAGTCGTAGTGCTTCTTCAAGGTCCGCATGGTGGCGGCCTGCTCCGATCGATTCAGCTTGTCCATCTTCGTAGCGACGATGGCCATGGGCGCCTGCACAGCGAGGAGCCAGTTGTAGCCCGCCGCGTCCTGGGGCAAATCGGGATGGCGCGAATCGACGAGCTGCAGCACGCCGGCGATACGGCGCTCCTCACGCGTCGAGGGGTCGAAGTACGCCTGAGTGAGCTGCTCGAACGCCTCGACCGATTCGTGTCCGCCGCGCGCATATCCGTAGCCTGGGAGATCGACCAAATACAGCGCCGAGTCGATTAAGTAGTAATTGACGAGACGCGTCTTGCCGGGCGCCGCGCTCGTGCGGGCGACCTTCTTCTTGACGAGCGCGTTGATCAGCGTGGACTTGCCGACGTTCGATCGCCCCACCATGGCGATCTCGGGGATGCCGGTGCGAAGGAACTGGGAGGGTGAAGCTGCCGAAAGAACGAACTGCGTGTCTATGCGCTTATATTACAGCGCCGGGACGCGCCGTGCCTACCGGCGCGTTGCTCCAAAGCGCTGATAGTCCGAGACTGTTCGTCCCGCCCAGTCCTGGGCCGCAGGATCAGCCCTGTATTCAAGCAGCAGGGTTGTCACGTCGGCACGTCCCATTGATGCCGCGTACATCAGCGGCGAGATCCCATTCTGCAAGGTGCATGACGGGTGCGGCGCGGGCGCCTCGTCACGAATCCGCGTGATCGACACGCACCATCGTGCGTTCGGGTCTGCGCCGTGTTCCAAGAGGATGTCGACCGTATGCGGGAGACTGTGAAAAATCGCGAGCGACAGGGGAGTCCAATCCACTGCGCCCCACGTCAGCCGGCGGTTCGGATCGGCCCCGAATCGCAGCAGCAGGGCCACGCGGCCTTCCCGGCGATTATATGCAACGCCCAACTCGCCAGGTTTCCCCGGTGGTGGCGGAGGCGGTGGCGGAACGATGAACTCAAACGGTATTTGATTGGCGATGGCCCGCGTGAGCGGCGTCTCATCAGCAGGGCCGGGAGGATCTGTGGCCGTGCCGGCGTCGTGCTCGTTCAGATATTTCAGTGCATCGGACTCCGGATTTGCGCTCCCTGGAAACATGGCGTCGGCTAACAGGGCCATCACGCGGCGGCTGCGCGCGCGCTCGAGTGCGGTCGCCCCGGATGCGGAGATCATGTGCGGATCAGCGCCCGCTGTCAGCAGCAACTCCACGGTCTCGGCTTGATCGAGCATGGCGGCCGCAATCAGCGGCGTGATACCGGTTGCCGAGGTACAGGAAGGAGGCAATCTCGTGTCGTACGAGTGACGGGTTTCGAATGGGCACCAGCGCGCGTTCGAATCGGCACCGTGTTTCAGCAGCAGTGCCACGATGGCTGCTCTGTTCGTGATAGGTTGTCCGACCGACGGGCCCCAGATGATGACCGCCTCGAGAGGGAAGTGATCTCCGTAATCCCCCCACCGCGCATTCGGATCGGCGCCGCTTTCGAGCAACCGTCGAACCTCGTCGAGTTGGTCTCTGATAATGGCCAGGTGAAGAGGCAGGGGTTCGAGCGATGCCGACTTGAATCCTGGATTTGATCCGTAGGCGACCGGTAAGGGAAGGGGCGGCCACTGCTCCGCGGGCGCGGCGCAGTCGGCGATCAAAACACAAGGGGCGAGGACCGATGCGCTTAACCAGCTTCTCAGCTCACGCCTTCAGTCCTCGACCCTCTCTTCGCTCTCTGCTCTGACTGCGTCAGTGCGTAATTGTGTCGTCCGTCTCGACGTCGACGTCCGCGACGACGGCCACTTCCGGTGAGATCGCCGCCGGCATCGGGCCGGCCATCGCGATCTTCAGCACTTCGTCCATGTGGCTGACCAGATACATGTTCATGTGGTCGAGCACGTTCTTCGGGATGTCGGCGAGATCCTTCTCGTTGTCCTTCGGCATGATGATGGTCTTGATGCCGGCGCGGTGAGCCGCGAGCACCTTTTCCTTCACGCCGCCGATCGGCAGCACCTTGCCGCGCAGCGTGATTTCACCGGTCATCGCCACGTCGGTCCTGGTCGGCACGCGCGTCAGAGCGGACACGAGCGCGGTCGCCAGCGTGATGCCGGCCGAGGGACCGTCCTTCGGAATCGCGCCTTCGGGCACGTGAATGTGCACGTCGGTCTTCTTGTTGAATTCCTTCGGGATGCCCAGCTCGTCGGCCTTCGAGCGCACCCAGCTCATCGCCGCCTGCGCCGACTCCTGCATGACGTCGCCGAGCTTGCCGGTGAGCGTCAGGTGGCCGCGGCCCGGCATGAGCGTCGCCTCGGTCACGAGAATCTCGCCGCCGACTTCGGTCCACGCCAGGCCTGTGGCGACGCCGATCTCTTCCTTCTCTTCGGCCATCGACGGGCGGAAGCGCGGCACGCCGAGGTACTCGGTCACCTTCTCGGCCGTGATCTTCTCCTGGAAGGTGTGGCCTTCGACCACCACTTTGCGCGCTACCTTGCGGCAGATCGAGCTCAGCTCTCGCTCGAGGTTGCGGACGCCAGCCTCGCGCGTGTAGCGCTGGATGATCGTCTGGATCGCCTCTTCGGTGAGGATGATGTTCTTCTCGCTCAGCCCGCAGCCCTCGATGGCCTTGGGCGCGAGGAAGCGCTTGGCGATTTCCGTCTTCTCCTGCTCGGTGTAACCCGCGAGCTGGAGCACTTCCATGCGGTCGCGCAGCGCCTGCGGAATGGTGTGCAGCACGTTGGCGG
>CAYHHH010000197.1:0-1192 GCA_964356125.1 uncultured Bifidobacteriaceae bacterium
GGCGGCCGCCGAACGCGCGACTTCCAGATTGAGAACGAGCTCGAGTTCACCGTGAAGAAGGCGCACCAGATGGCGTTCGGCGCCACGATGTCCGGCAACAGCTACAGCGTCGACGAGGTGCGGAACACGAACGGCACGTTCACGTTCGCCAGCCTCGAGATGTATCAGGCGGGCACTCCGACCACCTACACGCAGCGGACGATCAGCCCGAACGGCCGCTACTCGCTGTACCGCTTCGGCTGGTATCTGCAGGACAGCTATCGCGTGAGCCGCAGCGTGATGATCAGCGGGGCGATCCGGCACGACATGCAGACCCGGCTGTCGGACTGGACGAACTTCTCGCCGCGCGCGTCGATCAGCTGGACGCTGCCCGGCCGCAAGACGACGCTGCGATCGAGCATCGGCGTGTGGCCGCAGTTCTTCGAGGGGGGGCTCTACGAGCAGACGTTGTGGGCGAACGGGCAACAGCAGCGCGACATCGTCATATCGAATCCCGGCTTTCCCGATCCGTTTCTGGGCGGCATTCCGCTCGCCGGCCAGCCGCCCAGCATCGTGCGCGCGCATCACGACATCGTGATGCCGTACACGCGGCGCGCGTCGGTCGGGGTCGATCGCACACTGACGGGCTGGGCGAGACTGCGCGCCACGTATTCGCATCAGATCGGGCGCAACCTGTTCCGCAGCCGCGACCTGAACGCCCCCATCGGCGGCGTGCGCCCGGACACGACGCTGCGCAATCTCACGCAGCTCGAGTCGACGGCGCGATCGCGGAATGAGTCGCTGGAGCTGAACGTGATGCTGAACCATCGGCCGCGCCGATTCAGCGCGAACGTCGGCTACACGCTCGGTGAGGCATGGAACGAGACCGACGGCGCGCTGTCGCTGCCGCCGAACAGCTTCGATCTGTCGCAGGAATGGGGGCCGTCGAGGCAGGACGTGCGCCACCGGCTGTTCGCGTCGATGAACACCGACGTGAAGGCGGGCTTCCGGCTGAACATGAACGTTCGCGCGCAGTCGGCGTCGCGCTACAACATCACGACCGGCCTCGACGAGAACCGTGACGGGCAGACGAACGAACGCCCGGCGGGCGTCGGGCGCAACGCCGGGCGTGGAGAGCCGACCGCGAACGTCGACATGGGCATCGTGTGGGAGCGCTCGGTCGGGCAGCGCCCGCGGTTGAACGCGCAGCGAG
>CAYHHH010000197.1:1292-5655 GCA_964356125.1 uncultured Bifidobacteriaceae bacterium
TCCTCCAAGCCGAGCACACGTTTAGCGATGTATTCACCCATAACAGGACCGAATTTGAATCCTTCGGCCGTTCCACCGCCCGCGACCCACACGTTCGAAAATCCCGGGAAGCGGTCGATGATGAAGTTGCCCGACGCGCTCATCTCGTAGTGGCACGCGCGTGTCTCGATCAGCGGCGCTTTCGACATCTGCGGAAAGCGTTCGGCGAGGAAGGCGCGCGCGAGCGCATCGTGGCTGCGATCGAACGCGCGGTCGCTGGTGTCCGGGTCCGTCGGAGCGGATCCGCGCAGCCGCACGCGAAAGCCGCGATTGTCGGGCGGCAGCGCGGCCCATCCCGTCACGCCAGGGAAATTCCAACTGGGCATATTCGGAAACGTAAAGCGGTCGTCGCCCGGCGGCGTGCCGAAGTAATGGACGTGCCCGAGCGGCGTCCGGATGCGCGACGCCATGAGCTCGGGAAACGCTTTCGGAAACCATGGCCCGAGCGCGAGCACGAACGTCGCCGCGCTGAGCGTCGCCGCAGGGCCGCTCGTGCGGATGCTCTGCAGCCGCTCGCCGTCGCGCGCACCCAGCGCGGCATGACCCATCAGGACGTCGCCGCCTGATTGACGGAACGCTTCGGCGATCACTTCGCACGCGCGGCGCGCACGCACGACGCCGGCCCGCGGGTCGTACATCGCAAACGCGATCTTCGTCAGATCGAATTGCGGATAGTCGCGCGCGACGTCTTCGACCTTCGGCAGCTCGAATGGAATGCGGAGCTGCTTCCAGATTTCCTGGGTTCGCTCGGTGAATACCTCTGGTGCTGGGCGAAAAATGAAGTCGCCCGTGTTGAAGAACAGGCGCACCTTCATCTCGCGCCCCCACTCGGCGTCGAAGGCCGCCCATCGATCGATGGCGCGATTCGCCCATGTGGTCCACAGCTCCGCGCGAATGCCGCGGTCGCCGTACGAGCTGCGTACGCCGCGCGTCTCGTCGCCCGACGTCGCGCGTGAGTTTCCGGGACCGTACGCGTCGACGAGGCGCACGCGTGCGCCGAGCTGCCGCAGGTAATACGCCGTCCAGGCGCCGAATGCGCCGGCGCCGACGACGATGACGTCGGAGGGCTTGGAGGTTTGTCGCGCGGCGGCCCTGCTGAGCGCCACACCGGCAGGCGCCGCGACGACGGACTTCAGAAAGCTGCGGCGATTCACGCTCATGCGAGGGGATTCTACGGCGTACTGAGAGATTTGGGATTAGGGATTTGGGATTGGGACTGGAATCGCTGTCCCGCTGGTTGCGCTGGCGGCGATCGGTGTGTCGGCCGGAGTTGTCCTGATTGTGCTGGCGCTCCGATCGGTGGCTGCAGATTTTCCAGTCATCGCGACGAATGCCAGCAGCACGACCGTCGGAGCCATAGCCGTGTTGCTGTTTGCGATCGCGCTCGGCGCGTCGTGGCTGCCAGCGGTGCGTGTGGCTCGTATTGCGCCGGCTTTAATGCTTCGCGCGGAGTGATGCTAGGAGACGGGCGGACAGATGATGGGAATGGCCTCGCGCTTGTTGCGCCTGTACACCTTGAAGTCCTCGCGATCGACGGTGATGACGCTATGGTGCGGGTGAAGCTCACTGAGGCGGATCAAACAGAGATCGGCGAGGTCTGGCTTGCGGTCGGCGTACCGGGCGGCCAGCGCCTCCAGCTGCGTCCAATGATCCCGGCAGTCGAACGCCACATCGACGAGCCCTTCGCGCACCAATGCCAGGACGACCTTCGCGTTCTGGAGATGGAACGCCGCTTCGGCGAGAACAGCTTCGCAGGTGAGGAGCGGCTCGGTGATTTGCTCTGCGACACCAACGGCCCAGTCGTGATGACTGTCGTGGCGGTTGGCGAATGCGACAAGAAAGCCCGTGTCTGCGATGCCCTTCATGAGCGCGAGAAGCCTTTACGGGAAGACAGGTCACGGGCGCCCTTGACCGATCCAGCGAGCCGCATGAACGGCCGCTCGGTGCCGCCGGCTCTCGCCCGCTCGAGCTGTTCGCGGACGATCCGGCCCTGCGACACTCCTGTGCTCGATGCCGTGTCCTCCAGCCACGTCGCCAGTTCTTTCGTAAGGCGAATAGTGATTGTATGACTCATATGTCAAAAGTGTAACACAAATTCAGAACGCCGGGCTATCGCTTCGGCGCGGGTCTGACGACTTGCGATTGTCGACTTGCGACTATCGGCGTATCAAATCCCTAATCCCAGATCCCTAATCCCTGAGGGAACTCTGATCCTGAGGCGCTGACGTTCCTGAACCTCGGCCCCGACGCCGGGCACACCCCACCCCCACTAGCCACCAGCCAGCCTAGCCAGAGATGTAGATGACGACGTAGTCCTTGCCGTTGAAGGGCTTGACGAACTGCCGGCGGTCGCGCGATCGGCGCTCCGGGCCGGGGTTTTGGGGCATGCGGCGGCGCTCTCTCGTCCGCCGTTCGAAGACAACTTCGACGCCAATCTCATCCTCGAACTGCTTTTTCAGCTTCGCATACACATCGGGCTTGGCACGCTTGACGATGATCAGCTTCATCGAGGTGCGGATATTCTACCGCGTGCGCCGGGTCTACAGAGCAAGACCCGGCCTACTACGTCCGTACGTAGGGCGGGTCCTGCTCTTTGGACCCGCCGGCCAGCCCGGGCGTCGCGCCCGGGGCGACGCGATCGATGTCGGGCTCCTCCGGGCTGATGCGGATGCACGCCGCGAAGTGGGCTGGCTGAATTTCGGCCAGCACGGGCTCGAACTGGCTGCACGCCGCGACCGCGTAGGGGCACCGCGTGTGGAAGCGGCAGCCCGACGGCGGATTGATCGGCGAGGGCACGTCGCCTTCGAGGACAATCCTGCGCCGCTTCGACTCCGCGACCGGATCGGGCACCGGCACCGCGGAAATCAGCGCCTTCGTGTACGGCATCAACGGCTGTCGATAGAGCTCGCGCGCTTCCGCCAGCTCGACGACCTTTCCCAGATACATCACCGCCACGCGATGAGAGGTGTGGCGAATCGAGCGCAGATCGTGCGAGATGAAGAGATACGCCAGATGCCGCTCCCGCTGCAGCTTCTCGAGCAGGTTGAGAATCTGCGCCTGGATCGACACGTCGAGCGCCGAGATCGGCTCGTCGGCCACGATGAAGTCCGGATTGGCGGCGAGCGCGCGCGCAATGCCGATGCGCTGCTGCTGTCCGCCTGAGAACTCGTGGGGATAGCGGTTGATGAAGCGCTCGCTCAGCCCGACGGTTTTCATCAACTCGCGGATGCGCTCGCGCTTCTGTTCCCCGGCGGCGAGGCGGAACGTCTCGATCGGCTCCGCGATGATCTGCCCGACGGTCATGCGCGGGTCGAGTGCCGCATACGGATCCTGAAAAATCATCTGCATGTGCTGGCGCGTGCGCCGCAGCTCAGAGCCTGACAACTTCGAAATATCGACGTCGCGGAACATCACGCGGCCGCTCGTCGGTTCCACCAGCCGAAGCACGGCGCGGCCGAGCGTAGTTTTTCCGCAGCCCGATTCTCCGACGAGCCCCAGCGTTTCGCCCGGAAGAATATCGAACGACACGCCGTCAACCGCTTTGACAACGCGGCCGCGGCCGAGATCGAAGTGGACCTTCAGGTCAGCGATTGAGACCAGCGGAGCCATGGACCTCGTGGGCGAAATGACACAGTGAATGATGGTCGGGCGTCAGCTCGACGAACGGCGGGAAGGTCTCGTGACAGACCGTCTCGGCGCGGGCGCATCGCGGCGCGAACGGGCAGCCGGGGCCCAGGTGCGCAACGTCGGGCGGAAGGCCAGGAATCTGATAGAGCTCCTGCCGCGCCTCGAGCGAGGGGTCGGGCACCGAGGCCAGCAGGCCTTTTGTATACGGATTGCCGGGCCGCGCGAACAGCTCGAGCGTCGGCGCGCGCTCCATGATTTGTCCCGCATACATCACGACGACATACTCCGTCGTGCCTGCGACGACGCCGAGATCGTGCGTGATGAGGATGACGCTCGTGCCGGTCTCCTTCTTGATCTTCGTGATGAGCTCGAGAATCTGCGCCTGGATGGTGACGTCGAGCGCCGTGGTCGGCTCGTCAGCGATGATCAGCTCCGGCTTGCACGACAGCGCCATCGCAATCATCACGCGCTGCCGCATCCCGCCCGAGAACTCGTGCGGATAGCCGTCGGCGCGCCGCCGCGCATCGGGAATGCCCACCGTCTCGAGCATGCGGACGGCGTGCTCGTGCGCTTCCTTCTTTGAGTGTCCGAGATGCAGTTGCGTCACTTCCATGAGCTGCTTCGAGATGCGCATGAACGGGTTCAGCGACGTCATCGGATCCTGGAAGATCATGCCGATCCGTTTTCCGCGAATCGC
>CAYHHH010000198.1:0-5613 GCA_964356125.1 uncultured Bifidobacteriaceae bacterium
ACGGTCATTATGCGAGCGTTTCCACGTGAGTCAGAACGTTCGAGGAATGGAACCGTGAAGGCGAAACGTTAACGGGCAGCGCGCGCGCGCACGATCAGCCAGATCGATGCCGCGATCAGGAGCGGCGCCGTCGTCGCGCCTGGCGCCCACCGGTCGAGGTAGATCGATCCCGCAAGGTGGCCAACCCCATTCAGGAACATGAGTGCGGAGTACGGATACGCCGCCACGCGCAGCGCGCGCGACCCGCGATAGGCGAACGGCGAGAGTGCCAGCAGCGCCACCACCAGCAGGCACAGGCCGGCCAGCCACACGCCGAATGTGAACTCGGGCATCGGAAACCAGCCGAGCCGCGCTCGTGCGTTGCGCACGATCGGGTTGTAGACCGGCAGAAAATCGGTGAGCGCTTCGTCTGCGACGTGCAATGCGAGCACGATCGTGAGCGCGACCCACGCGTGGCCGAATCGATGCTGTAACCTGTGTTCCGGGACTGTCGAGACTCTCACGCGAGAATGATACAACGGCAAGCCATTGGTTCTACTTTGCGCGCCACAGCCTGGGATGTGAACGACTTCCGCAGACACATGCCATCACCGCCACGATCGCGCGCACCACGCTGATCGTTCGCGATCGGCGCGCTCCTCCTCGCGGCGATGGAATTGTTCGGCGTGGTCTCGGGATCGGTGACGTGCGAGACCCGCTGGAAAGGTGGCAGTTTATGCTGCGTGCGCCCATGAGCATGTGGCGAAATCTGCGCAGCTCTGAAGATGGGCTCCGGATTCTCGCCACATTGACACGAACCCACATCGGCACGGCTCTCGCAATTCGACGATGGTATGATTTCGTCCCTGCGTGAACCCATGACGATTGCCGAACTGAAGCGCCACATGGACCGCCGTTTCGATCGGCTGGAGCGAACGAAAGCGGATAAGGCAGACCTGCGGCGGTTCGCCACCAAGAAAGACCTCCGGCGGTACGCAACCAAGAAGGACTTGCAGCGTTTTGCCACGGAAATCAAACGACATTTCAATGTCGTCGCGGAAGGGCTTGAAGAGAAGATTCAGAAAGTCGCCGACGGCGTTTCTCAGATTGCCGCCATCCAGCTTCACGTCGTCCATCATGCCAAGGTGCTGGACGAACACGAGACGCGCCTCACGGCGCTCGAACGGAATCCGTGAAGTTATTGTCGGTCTCTGTTCGAACAGCACGCGGGTGCCGCACCGCCACCAGTCAACCTCAATCGTCCGATCTTGACCTGCCCATGCCAGGAATCTACCGTCCGGAACAGCACATCAGCGCAGGAACTGATACCCCAGCGTCTGGAGATACTTCTTGCTGCGCTCCGCGGTCTCGCGCGGCGTGTAGGGCGCGTTCGCCGAGCCGTCGAGCTCGTGCATGATGTTCGCATTCGGATTGGCCGCCTCCATTGTCGCGAGAATCGACTTCAGATCGACCTTCCCCTCGCCCAGCGGCGTGTAGCCCCCGAAATGCTCCCAGCCTGAGTAGTCCTTCAGGTGCATGTGCGCGGTAATCGACTTGAAGTCGCTGACGATCTTCGCCGCGTCGCCGCCGCCTTTCTGCAACTGGCCGGTATCGGGCGCGAACTTGAAGACCCTCGAATCGATCTTCTCCATCACGGCGTACACTTCGTCGGGTCCATCGACGGCCGAGCCGGTGTGCTGGTGCAGGCCCGAGGCGAGCCCGATGTCGGCCAGCGCCTTCCCGTGCTCGTTCAGGCCGGTGATGATGTGCGGCAGCGCCGCCTTGAAATCGAAGGCCTCACGCTTCACGCCGCCGGCATTGACGACGGCGAAGGTGCCGCCGTATTTCTTGAGCACCTGTCCCCATCGCACCACCTGCGCGATGCTCTCCTTGAGCCGCGCCGGATCGTGGACGGTCACCCCCATGAAGGCAGACCGCAGCGGGATGCCGTACTTCTGGATCATCGCGCCGAGCGTGCCCGCCTTGTCGTGATGCTCGAGCACCGAGCCCCACGTTTCGAACGAGTGGTAGCCGAGCTCGGACATGTCCTTGAGCGCCTGATCGAGGTTCTGCGGCTCGTTCGGCGTGGCCCTGAAGATGAGCCCGGTGATGCCCATCTTGAGTTTCCGCGCCTGCGCGGCAAACAGGTCCTGCGGCGCGAGCGCGCCGGCGGCGACAGCCATGGCGACGGTCTTTGAGAATGTTCGGCGATTCATATGTGGATCCTTTCCGCTTTCCATTCTACGTCAGGGCGAGCACGAATCCTTCTTTCCGGGCGGCGGCGGCAAGCCGATCGTCGAGCGTCACCACCTCCAGCGTTGGCGGCCGCCGCTCGGCCGCCACAAAGGCCGCGGCGAGCTGCAACGCGTCGGCGGCGCGCAGCGGATGCACCCGCAGAAATCGGACGGCCGCTTCACGGACCGGGTCACCCGGCTCGACCTCGTGCCACGCGCCGGACAACTGACGCAGCCGGTCGAAGGCGTCGATGGCCGCCGGCTCGTCGAGCGCGCCGTCGCGCTCGAGACGCGCGATCGCCGAGGCGCATTCCACTTCCGTTCCCCACCACACGAGCATCGCCGCATCGGCGAGCGCGAGCTTCTGCAGCCGCGCGGTCGCCTCTTCCCTCATCAGCAGCGGCACGACCGCGGAGGCGTCCCAGAACTTCATCGGCCGGATCGCCGCTCTTCGAGAAGGGCCTGAACGGCGGACGCCTTTCGCGCGCGCGGAGGGTCTGAGGCGATTCGGGCCCTGGGAAACGGCCCGCGCCCGGCCCGCACGACGCCGGCGCGGACCAGATGGTCCAGCCGCCCCCCATCATCGCCGCCCCGATCGCCCGCGGCCGATTCGAGCCGCGCAACCGGGCGGCCCCGGTCGACGATCAGCACCGGCGAGCCGCGTTTGACCCTGTCGATGAGCGCGCTCAGGTTGTTCTTGGCCTCGGTGATACTGGCCTTTTTCATAACGCTAGAATAGCTTTATCGAATCAACTAATCAAGCTTTTCAAATCGCGACGATTTCGATCAACTCTGACAGGCCGGCGAAATCGCCCGGGTTGCGCGTGTATAACGGCAGGCCCGCGGCGAGGGCCGTCGCCGCGATAAACAAATCCACCGCGCGTCGGCCTCGCGCTTTGCGGCCTGTCGCGGCGACAGCCGCGTAAACACGGCCGTACGCACGAGCCACCGCTATATCGACCGGCAGCGGCTCGAAGGTGGCCTCGGCCCGCTGCAACCGATCCTGACGCCGGGCGCGCTCTGCCGGATCGGGAGTCGCGTGCGGTCCTGCCGCAAGCTCGGCCATGGTGATTGCAGACACGGCGATTTCCGAGGGCAAACCGGTGGGTTCGATCGACTCGAGGTCGATCACAACGGATGTGTCGATCAGCCCCCGAAGGTGGCGCGAGTCAGCCACGCGGCGTGGGATCCTGATCGACGAGGGCGTCGATATCTTTTCGAAATCGGGCCGGCGACACGCGCGGTGCGCCGGCAAATGCGGCAAGGGCCGCTTCGGTTGGTACGAACATCCGCTGTCGCAGCGGGATCAGCTCGCCGACCGGCACGCCATTGCGTGTGACGATAAATGCCTTCCCCTTGTCGAGCGCCCGCATGATTCGCCCGCTCTCGTTGCGCAGCTCCCGTTGCGTAATCCGCCGACTCATAGACGGCATTGTAGCACAGGCGCTACGCGTTACTGATACCTGAGCGCCTTCACCGGATCGAGATCGGCGCGCCGCCATGCGCTTATATTATGCTATTCATATGTGATATCCTGCGGCCGTCTATGGCAAGGCGAGCCATCTCCATCACGTTGGAAATCGACAACGTCGCGTGGCTGAAGGGGCGCGCCGGCGCTGCGGGTGAAAGCGTCAGCGAGATGATCGATCAGCTCGTCACGGCCGCGCGGCAGGGTCACCGCGCGGGACAGACGCGGTCGGTCGCCGGCACCATCGACGTCGATCCGTCCGATCCGTTACTCGAAAAGGCCGATGCCGCCGTGCGCCGCGCCTTTAACGCGTCGCTTGGAAGGCGCAAGCCGCGTGGCTGATCCTCACAGCGCGGTCACCGACACGCATCCGCTCATCTTCCATGCGGCCGGCGGCGGGCGTCTGGGCCCGCGCGCCGCCGCATTCTTCGAGCGGTGCGAGCGGCGCGACGCCATCCTGTACGTCCCGGCAGCCGTCATCTGGGAGTGCAGCCTGCTCGCCCGTGTCGCGCGCATCAACCTGCGCCGCAGCACGCGGACGTTCTTCGAGGATCTCTTCAGCAACCCTGCCTATCAGCCGCTCGATCTCACCCCCGAGCAGGTCTTTCTCGCCGACGAGCTGCGCTTCACGCGCGATCCGTTCGACGGGCTCATCGTGGCCGCGGCACAGACCGCGGGGCTGTCGCTCGTGACGCGCGACAACGCCATCCGCGAATCGGGCGCCGTCGGCGTGATCTGGTGAACGCGTAGGAATCTGATAACGTTCATCGGATGGATGCCTTTCTCACAGCCGACGGGCTCGTCGCGCTCGTCACCCTCACGTTCCTCGAAGTCGTGCTGGGCGTAGACAACGTCATCTTCATTTCCATCCTGGTCGGCAAGCTGCCCAAAGAACAGCAGCAGCGCGGGCGGACGATCGGCCTCGCCGGCGCGATGGGGATGCGCATCCTGCTGCTCCTGTCGCTCACCTGGATCATGCGGCTCACCCAGCCGCTGTTCACCGCGTTCAATCACGGCTTCTCCGGGCGCGACCTCATCCTGATCGGCGGCGGTCTGTTTCTGCTGTGGAAAGCGACCGTCGAGATTCACGACAAGCTCGAAGGCGAGGAAGGGCACGGCACCACGAACGTGGCGCCGTCCTTCGGCGCCGTGATCGGGCAGATCATGGTGCTCGACGTCATCTTCTCGCTCGACTCGGTCATCACCGCGGTGGGGATGGCCAGCGACGTCTCCATCATGATCACGGCGGTCGTCATCGCCGTCGCCATCATGATGGTCTCCGCCAAGTCGATCGGCGATTACGTGATGCGCCACCCCACCGTGAAGGTGCTGGCGCTGTCGTTCCTGCTGATGATCGGGTTGACGCTGGTCGCCGACGGCGTCGGCTTCCACATCCCGAAGGGCTACATCTACTTCGCGATGGGCTTCTCGATTTTCGTGGAGGCGATCAACCTGCGCATCCGCCCCGCGCACGCGCCGGTGCAGCTGCACGATCACTATCGCGAGGGATAACGAACGAGACGTTCGAGGAATGTCAGCGCTTCTTCGCGCGCGGCTTCTTCGCGACGACGACGAAATCGCCCGCGTCCCAGGTGAACGGCGGTGTCCCCCGCCGATTGCTGCCGCGGCGATCCTCGGTGACGTCCGCCGACGCCCGCCGGCGGTCGTCCTTCCGGGCGTCCCACACGACGTTCACCGGCAGTTCCTTCGTTTTTTCTTTGAGTTTCTGAAACCGGTCCTGCGCGCCGCGGCGCACGATGAGCTGAATACGCGAAGCCATTTTCAAAGCTCGGTATCGGCGGCTGCACGCGCGAACAACAGGCGCGTTACCGTACACGCACCGTTGGCGCGACGCGCCGATTACGCGGGACGCTCGTCGGCAAACGCGGGGCTGTCGGCCGGCGCGAGGTGCAGCTCAGCCTCGGACGGCCA
>CAYHHH010000199.1:0-5509 GCA_964356125.1 uncultured Bifidobacteriaceae bacterium
CGACCACGAACGCGATGGCCGCGCCGGGCGCCATCGGGATGAAGTCCGTGTGGAGACTCGCCAGCCGCAGACGGCCGGTGATCCAGCCGGCCAGCGCGGCAAGCGCAAACGCGAGAGAGACCAACGTGCTCGCAGTCGCAAAGCGCCGGTACGTCATGCCAGTTACAGACCCCTCTTGTCACTCTAACCGACTACCCTCTGCTGAGGTGTACGTCCAGATGGGACACGGCGCGGCCGGATGGTCGAATCCCAATTATCGCCAGTTGGTGCTGAATGCGATCAAGTGGGCCGCGTCACCCGAGTCGAAGGCGTGGGCGAAGGCGAACGCGAAGAGGATCTTCAAGTGGATTCGGCGATTGCGCTCCAACGGCTGTCGCTACCGGACGTCGTGGGCTGCCGCCGGCCACGGCGCCGCATAACGAAAGCCGTGAACCAGCGGAGCGAGCCGTTTGAAATCGCCGTCCTTCGTGATGAGCGTGATGCCTTGCTCGCGGCACGACGCGGCGATCAGTGCGTCATTAAGAAGCGACGGCTTTTTGTCGATCGTCACGATGGCTTTCACCATTCACTCCACGTCTGTATAAGTACTAACATATGTCTGTATACGCCGGTCCCGCGCCCTGTCCATGCGGGAGCGGAAAGACATTCACAAATGCTGCGGAAGGTGACCGGCTGCGACTGGCTGCCAGACCCTACGAGGAACGCCCCGGCCAGATCGCTTCGAGATAGGCCCCGAGCGAGGCGCGCAGGTCCTCCATCGATCGATACCGCTGTTTCGGATCCGGCCGCGATGAGGTCTGAAGAATAGTCCGCAGGTCGGCATCGATGTCCGTATCCGCCGCGACACGTTCCCACAGCTGTGATTCCCAGGTCCATCCGTAGCCGGTCAGCAGCGTGTAGAGGACCGCGCCCAGCGAGTACACATCGGACCGGGCGTCCGGCGCCTGCTTCTGCGCCTCCGGCGCGGAGAATCCGGACGTCGTCGGAGGATTGTAGAAGACGCCTGCCGTGTGGCGTGCGACCTCGTACGAGGACTCCAAGTCCACGATCCGGATCACGGGGCCGCCCCTCTCCCACCGATAGAGGATGTTCATCGGATTCAGGTCGACGTGGAAGATCTGCAGTCCATGCAGGTCGGCGAGCGCCTCGGCGACCGCGAGCGACGTCCGGAGATTTGCAACCAGCCGTTCCGGCTGGCGCTCCGGCCCGATGGTCGTCGCCAGCGGCCATTCGTCGAAAAGTGACATCACGAGGAAGACCCGCCCGTCGCGCAGCTTCCCGTGATCCCGCAGTACCGGGAACACCCGCGAATCGGGCAGCTCGCGGTTGATCGTCGTCAGGGTGGCAATTTCGTTCGTCAGGTTGTGCTGATAGACGAGTCCCGGCTTGGTCGTCACCTTGATGAGGGCGTTCGAGCCGCTCTGAGTGTCGCGCCCGATATACAGCTGGTGCCGCACGTGGTCGACGGAGGCATGGCCGCTCCGTTCTGACCCGAGACGCTGGATGTTCCGGTACCGCTCGAAGGTCGGCGACTGCAGTTCAGGGTCGAGCGTGTCACGTCGTGACATGAAATCCCGGAGCCGACTCCTTTACGGCGTGCGCACCTCGGGCAGCAGCGTCACCTCCACATACCGGCGTGTGTCGAGGTAGATCCGCGCCGCCTCCTGAATGAGAGAAGCGGTCAGGCGATCGACCGACGGCCGTATGTTGAAGACGGCATCGACGTTCTCGCCGTACTGATAGCTGTACACGAGGCGGCTGAGCAGGTACCGGTTTCCCTGGCTGTTCGTTTCGAAATCGCGCATCAGCGCCGCGCGTGCGTCGGCCACCTGCGCCTCGCCAGGGCCGTTCTTCTTAAACTCGTCGATCACCTCGAAGGCCGTTCTGGTGAGGCTTTCGGTGCGCGCCGGATCGCACGCGAACGAGATCGTGATGCGATACGCCTCGGCCGGGCGCTGCGTGAAGCGCGGCTCGACGCCGACGCCGTAGGTGCCGCCCAGTTCTTCGCGCAGCGTCCTATGCAGGTTGCCGCTCAGCATCTCGGCCATCGCGCGGAGCGTGAGCCGGTTCATCTCGTCGTTCTGAAACGTTCCGGTGAACACGATACTCACCTGGCTCTTCGGCTCGATGCCTTTTCGCACCTCGCGCTCGACGATGCCCGCCGGAGGACGAATGCCGACGTCCTTCGCCGATTCGTTGCGATGAAGAGCCGGAAGGCTGGCCAGGTAGCGCTCCACGAGCGGCGTCATGGCCGCCACATCGAAGCTCCCGACGAAGACGAAGGTGAAGTCGCTGGCATCCGCAAAGCGCTCTTTGTAGAACGCGAGCGATCGGTCGAGATTCATCTCGTCGACGTTGGCGGCCTTCAATCGGCGCGCGCGCAGATGGTTCTGCGTCAGCGCCGCGCTGAGCGCATCTTCGAACGCCGTGTCCGGCAGCGCGTCCTGATTCGTCAGCGCCACCTTCAACTGTTCCTTGAAGACGCCGAATGCCACGGGGTCGGGGCGCGGCGCCGTGAACGTCAGATAGATGAGCTGGAACATCGTCTCGAGCTCTTTGCGCGACGAGCCGCCGCCGAGTCCTTCTTCCGTCTCACCGATATTCGCATTCACGGACACGCTGCGGCCGGCGAGAAATTTATTGAGATCGAGACTGCGGAGCGTGCCAATCCCGCCCTGCGCCACCACGGCGTCGGCCGTGTCCGCCGCAATGAAGTCTCTGTCGGTGGCGAGTGACGTGCCGCCAGGGCTGATGGCGCGAAACAGAATCTCGTCTTCCTTGAACGTGGTCGGTTTCAGCACGACGCGCACGCCGTTGGAGAGGCGCCACTCGGTGATGCCAAGCGGCTCGTTGGTCGAGGTGGTCGCGATGCGCCCCGGCGACGGAAGCGGCTCGAGCAGCGGCTGCGTGTTGACCGCATCGACGTACGCGTCCAGCGGTCTGCCGCCGGCCGCGGCGATGGCGGCCGTCATGGTCGCCGCGTCCGGCAAGGTCGCCTTGTCTTTTTCCGGCGCGATGATCGCGACGACGCGGTTGCGATCGGGTGCCCAGTCTTTCGCGAGCGCATTGATTTCGGCGAGCGTGATCTCGGGCAGAAACCGCTGGTTCAACGCGTACTCGTACACGATGCCTGGAATCGGCTCGCCCTGCAGAAAGTTCCTGATGAACTCGTCGGCCAGCGGGCCCGACGGGCTCTTGTTCTTCTCGACCGTCGCGTTCTCCAGCACCCGCTGTAACCCGCGCCCCTGCCGATCGAGCTCGGTCGCGGTGAAACCGAACCGCGCCACGCGGTCGATCTCGGTGAACAGCGCCGTGAGCCCGCGCTCGACGCCGCCCGGCGCGACGAGCGCATTCAGCGACGTCAGCTCTGCGGTCCGCACGAAAATCCCGCGGCTGGTCTGGGCCGCCAGAAACGGCGCGTTCGGCTGTTGCGCGATCTCATCGAGACGGGCGGAGAGCATGCCGCTGAACAACCGCTCGGCCATCTGCGTGCGGTACGCGCCCACCGTCGATTGGTCGCGCGCGGGCATTTTCGTGAAGATACTGATGGCCGTTTGCGCCATTTCGGGGTCGGTGATGATCGAATAGACCGTTCCGGGTTGCTGCGGCACGGTGTAGTCGGGCCTCGGCTTCGGAGACGCCGCGGCCGGAATCGCGCCGAAGCGGGATCGTATGTGCGCTTCCACCACCGCTTTGTCGAAATCGCCGACGGCGACGACCGCCATCATGTCGGGGCGGTACCAGTCGGCGTAGAACTGCTTCAGCCGATCGTAATTCGCGTTGCGGATGATCTCCGGCCTCCCGATGGGAGACCGTTCGGCGTAGCGCGAGCCCTTCAGCAGCACGGGCATCTGCGCGTCGCGTATCCGTTCGCCGGCGCCGAGCCCCAGCCGCCACTCCTCGAGGATGACGCCCCGCTCTTTGTCGATCTCGGCCGCGTCGAACGACACGTGGCGCGCGAAGTCTTCGAGGATGGTGAGCGACCGATCCATGACCGCCGGAGTGCCGGTCGGAATCTGCAGCTCGTACACCGTCTCGTCGAAGCTGGTGTGCGCGTTCACATGCGCGCCGAACCGCATGCCAAGCGCCTGCATGAAGCTGACGATTTCCTGCTTCGGAAAATGGAGCGTGCCGTTGAACGCCATGTGCTCGACGAAATGCGCGAGCCCCCGCTGGTCGTCGTCTTCGAGCACCGACCCGGCCTTCACCACGAGCCGAAGCTCCGCGCGCGCCTGCGGCAGTCGATTCTCGCGAACGTAGTAGCGCAGCCCGTTCGGGAGCGTGCCAACCGTGATCAGCGGATCGACCGGGATGGTCTGACCCAGCGGCGCGTTCTTGAGGTCGATGGTAGCAGCCGGCTGCTGGGCGCCGGCAAAGCTGACCACCGAGGTCACGGCAAGGATCGGCAGCAGCAGGCGAATACGGGTGCGCAGCGTCATAGGGATATTGTGCCTCTCAATTGACGGAGTCCGCTCGGTTTTGTCACATCCAGAACTGCCGCGCGCAACCCGCTCGCGTGCGATCCCGGGAGTCAGTCTGCAAAACGCGGCGGCGGCCATGTATTTGATGAGCGCGGGGACCCCCATCCCCACGCACAGTCAGGCCTTCGCCGCGTTTTCCTGCGTTCGTCCGAATTCGCGTGTCTACGGGATCGCACTGCGAGCTGGTTGCGCGCGGCATCGGGGAATGTGACAAGACCGAGCCTGGAGATCTCTGTGGCTTTCCTGCAGGAGGAGGAAATATTTCTCGCGATAGCGGAAAAGTTCGGCCGTCGCCGGCCCTGGAACACATCAAGGGTAAGATTTCGGACAGGATACTGGCGCGCGCATTGCTTCACAACGAAACAGATATTGGAGGTCTTCATGGCTAAGGGCAAGGACCAGGTCAACGACGCTGTCAATCTGACCGCCGACCTGATCGGACAGGCACTGGGCACCGTCGCAGGTACGATTGAGTCGTTACAAGTGCAGCATCCGCATCCCGTCGATGAAGCGCGCGGGGCATTGGCCGCGCGGCAGCAGGCGGTGGCTGTCACGGCATCCAAAGCCGGGACGCGCGCGGCTTCGATGATCACGAAGGCCAAGACCGTCGCGCGACGGACAAAGAAGGCGGCGACGCGCAAGACGCAGAAGGTGGCAGCGCGCGCGAGGAAAGCCGTGAAGCGCGGCCGGAAGATCGCCAAACGGGTCGCGCGGCGCCTGAAGCGTTAGCGCGCTCCCGGGGACGTGGTGCCTCTCGTGAACGCCGAAAACAGCAGCCAGTGGGGCTCACACCGTCACATCCGCCTGCTGGCGCTGATGGCGGCAACCGCCATCGGGGTCTATCTCTGCTATCTGATGGCCCTTCCATTCCTGCCGGCGCTGACCTGGGCGCTGGCGCTGGCCGTCCTGTTCATGCCGATCCACCGGCGGCTCGAATCGACGCTGAAACATCCCAACCTCGCGGCTTCAACTTCTCTTCTGCTGATCGTCGTGGTCGTGGTCGTGCCTGCGGCATTCGTCGGACAGCG
>CAYHHH010000200.1:0-5463 GCA_964356125.1 uncultured Bifidobacteriaceae bacterium
GCACGGCTTCTTTGGCGGCTTCCTTGACCTGGTTCGGCCCGACGGTGCCATGCTCAGGACCAATCGACACCGCCACGCGGCGTGACTTGCCGTCAGCGTCGGTGTAACTGCCGCTAGCCTGCAGCCAGGTGCCGGCGAGCGGCTCGAGGCGATCGAACGTCAGCCGCTCGTTCTTCACCGTGTTCTGCACGCCCGCCTTCCGCAGGTTGTCGAGAATCATGGTCTCGAACTGCCCGGTGACGGCGTCGCGCTGTCCCTCTTGCTCGCTCCGCGGCCGGTCATCGTCCGTGGACAGCACGCGATGCGGCGACAGGCTCTCAACCGTAAACGGCCCGGTCACGCGGATGCGCTTGTTGTCCTCGTAAGGCTTGTCGTACAGCAGTTCCGTGTCCGCGTGCCGCAGAATAGCGGTGTCAATCTCCTCGCGCGTCATCCCTTCCTTGATGTCGGGATTGTTGGCGATGGATTTGAGCGTGACGTGCGGGACGCGCTTGTAGACGAAGCCTTTCTTGATATCACCGTCGGTCTTGTACGCCGGCGGGATCTTGCCGGTGACCTCGGCTTCCTTCTTCTGGCCCTCAGACGAATCGGAGAGAACATACCAAGGATAACGAGCGCCCATCAACCGGGTGCGTGCGAGCGTGATCGCGACGCGGCTGGTGTCGCAGGTGATCCAGCGCCGACCTTGTTCCTCGGACACCACGGCAGTTGTCCCTGAACCACACGTCGGATCAAGAACGAGGTCCCCAGGATCAGTGGACATCAAGAGGCAGCGTTCCACAATCTTCTGGTTCGTCTGCACCACGTAGGTCTTGTCCATCGCGGACCCAGACTGCGTATCGTCCCAAAGGTTGGTCAGCGGAAACGCTGGAAAGTCTTCGTGAAATCGCAGGTAGCTAAGGCTCGAGCCCGCTTCGACTCTGCCTGCGGCAATCAAGTTGGTCATCCCAGATTCATTCGTCTTCCAGCGCGCCTGCATGGAAGGTCGATACTCTTTCCCACCAATCTGAACCGGAAACCACGAAGCAGCGCCCTCGCCCTTCTGGCGCCCCATGCTCTGACTGGTCAAGATTTGGAGTCTGAATATCCTCGCGAACGGTGGCAATGGCGCAGAACCGCGCTGCTCTTCCTGGGTCATTCGGCGGCGCGAACCATCCGACAGTTGTATGTACGCGTATGGCTCGGAGGCGTCGCCACCAAGTTCGCGGTCGCGGTAAATTGTTCGGTATTTCGCCCTGGTCAGATCCTTGGCATACCAAATGAGGTAGTCAACGGTGCCTGGCAGCATGTCACCTGTGGCTCCGCTTGTCTTTTTGAAGCTAATGAGAGCGCAGAAATTCTCGCTCCCGAGCACTTCGTCCATTGCAGCGCGGACCAGATGGACGTTCTCGTCGCCGATCTGCACAAAGATGCTGCCGCTCTCGGTCAGCAACTCCCTCGCCACCATGAGACGGTCACGCAGATACGCGAGATACGAGTGAATGCCGAGCTTCCACGTATCGCGGAACGCGCGGATCTGTTCCGGCTGGCGCGTCGCGTCCTCGACCTTGCCGTCCTTCACATCGCGCTTGCGCGTCGACACCTGCCAGTTGCTGCCAAACTTGATGCCGTAGGGCGGGTCCAGGTAGATCATCTGGACCTTGCCCTTCAGCCCCTCCTTCTCCGCCAGGCTGGTCATCACCAGCAGCGAGTCGCCCAGGATCATCCGGTTTGACCAGTGCTGGTCCCACCGGTAGAAGTCGACCTTCTTGTCGAAGTCGTCCAGGCCGTTGAAGTCGTCGAACAAGGTCAGCTCTGGCTCGGCCTCGCCTGCCTTCGCGGTGTCGCGCAGGTGTTCGATGATCGCCTGCGGGTGCACCTTCTCCTGGATGTAGATGGGGACGACGGGGACGGCGAGGTCGGCCTGGTCCTGCTCGTCTTTGCCCTTCCACACCAGTTGCGGGTCGAGCGAGGGGTCGCGCGGATACAGCATGGTCTTGGGCTTCGCCTCATCGTCCGCGATGAAGTCGCGCAGTTCCTCGGTGGGAATGTTCTTGCGCGTGTCCTTGTGCTTGATGGCTTCGACGGGGGTAGGCCCCTTCGGCTTCCTGGGAGACTTTGCCATTACGCCAGTTACCGGGTCTGGTAAATGGCCGGTCGATAGCGGGGCAAGGGCGCCGGCTTGCCGGCGTCGCGAGCCGACGCCAGCCACAGGGCTTTCGCCTTCTCCACTTCGGTCAACGCCTCTTCTGCTGTGCGACCGAACGCTGAACACGCGTCGAGGTCGGGGATGTCGGCCACCCACGAAGCGTCTTCGTCGCTGAAGAAGATGTTGATGTGATATTCGCTCACGCGCCGCCCTCCAACCTCAGATTGTAACGCTCGACCAGACGCAGCACCTGCCGCACCTGGTGTGGCTTGGCCAGCGCGCCGACGTTCTGAACATTCACCAATTCAGGCACGTCAGGGTGCGAAACAATATGGTGACTTCCAGACGTACGACTGGCATTGAAGCCCAGGTGCTGCAACAACCGGCAGGAGTCATCAAAGTCGACATTCGTGACGTCACCACGCGAGATGCGGCCCAGGAGCTTGCGAGGATTCATGCTCGAACCATCGCCGCGTCAATGGCCGCGCGAATTGTCCTCTGGGCATCCCAGGGGTCGGTGACCTCGACAAACGCCCAACGCCCGAAACCGCCGTGATTGTTGATGGCCGGCACCCACAGGGTGCGCGCCGCGGCCACCTTGGCAGCCTTGTCCTTACGGGCCTCGCCGGACACCTCGACAATCAGGTTCATCCCCGATCGGCAGCGCACGATGAAGTCGGGGAAGTACTGCTTCTGGTCGCCGTTCAGCATGTACGGGATGGTGAAGTTCAGTCCCTGGTTCTTCACGTAGCACTCGACCTCGTCCAGCTCCTCCAGCACCTGTGCCATCTTCTGCTCCCACGAACCGGTGTCGGCCACCACGTGAGAGACGTGGGACTTATCGGCACGCGTCGGATACGTCGGCTTGGTGGTGTCAAAGCTCACGTAGCGAGTCGTTCCGGTTTCCTCACCCTGGTAGGGACGCAGGATCGGCTTGATGCGCGCTTCGCCCTCCTGGCAACGCACAATCGCCTGGTAGATGCGATCCGCGGCATCGTTCGCAAACTCGACCAGGAGCAGCAACTGCGGGAACGTGTTGTCTTTGCATGTGACGCACTCGGCCAGCCAGCGCTTGGCGATCTCGAGCAACTGGGGAAACAGCCACACCTGATCGCCCTGGCCGCCCGTAAAGGGCGGCCCTACGTTCGTGTCAGGATCGCCCTGGCCGCCCGTAAAGGGCGGCCCCACGTTCGTGTCAGGATTGCCCTGGCCGCCGGCCACGGGCGGCCCTGCGTTCTGGTCCGTTTCCCGGAAGTACTTCTCCAGCACGAGCTTCGCCAGCCTGAATGCCACCTCGTTGAGGCGCCGGGCTTTCAGGTCATCGAGCGTGTGGATGGAGGATTCCCCGACGATGGGGGCGTTCTCGGTCTTGGTGGGCAGATCCGCCGTTGACAGTGCGTAGCGGGAGGCCTCCGTGAACGTCGCGGTCAGCCGGCCGGCTGGAATGTCAAAACGGTACCCCTGAACGCGCGGGAACGTGATCTCACAGGCAATTCGGTCTTCCAGTGCGCGCACGTGTGTCGGCGTCGGGCCCGGTGTCGGTGTGGTCGTGGAGCCGGAGCAGGGGATAAACGAGAACGGCACGCCGTAGACCTCGGCGTACTCCGGCGCAAACCGGCCGTCTTCGCCCACCGCGTAGCTGATCCGCCGGAGGCCTCGGCCGACCACCTGCTCACAGAGGAGCTGCGTCCCAAACGCGCGCACACCCAGGATGTGCGTCACCGTGTTGGCATCCCAGCCTTCGGTGAGCATCGAGACCGACACCACGCAGCGCACCTGCTCGCCGAGCTTGCCGGCCTTGCCGACCGTGTTCATCACCTCGCGCAGCAGGTCTTCGTCCGTGAGGTCGTCGGTGTCGCGGCCCGGGAACCGGGCGCGATAGTCGGCCTTGAACTCCTCGATCTCAGTGGCCGCGATCTTCTTGAACTCGTCGCTCATCGCTCCCTCGGACTCGAGCTGCTTCGAGTCAACCAGGATGCTCATGGGCCGCGACGACCAGCGGCCGTCGGCCTCGTTGTTGAACAGCGGGAGTTGGCCGGGCACGATCACCGTCGTGCCATCTGCCAGCGTCTTGGTCCAGCCGGCGATGTAGTCGAACACCATCTTCGACACGCTGGTGTTGTTACAAACCACCACGAACACGGGCGGTGTGCCGCCCTGCACCCGGACCGTTGGGCTCATAACCCAAAGGGCGTGGGCCCTCTCGTAGTTTTGATACAGCGACTGCAGTGCACCTTCAAGTTCAGCCGGCAGTGTCGGTTCTCCGCTTGGTGCGGCCCCCTTCGACACCTTCTTGGGCAGGTCGTCGCGGATCCGCAGCCACAAGTCACGGTAGGTGGGCTGCTCGCCGACCATCGAGTTGTCTTCGACCGGCACCCGCGGCACCTTGACGATGCCCGATTCGATCGCGTCGATCAGCGAGAAGTCAGACACCACCCAGGGAAACAGCGTTCCCTCCGGGTAACCGCTGCCCTTCAGGAAGAACGGCGTCGCCGACAGGTCGTAGACACCGCGGATGCCCACCTTCTTGTGGACGGCTTCCAGTCCTGAAATCCAGACCCGGGCCTCTTCTTCGCGTGCTTTCGCTTCGGCCTTCTCGTCGCCGGTGAGCTTCTCCGTCTCGTCGAGCGGCTTCGACCGGTAGCAGTGGTGCGCTTCATCGTTCACAACGATGATCTGCCTCTTGCTGCCCAGTTCGCGGCACACGCGACGGACCATCTGGTCCGCAGACTCCACGAACGGACTGGGCTCGCCCTTGGTCAGAATGGCCTTGGTCAATCGCGCGGCATCACCGCGCTCGCGCAACAAGAAGCCGTGGAAGTTGGCCACGACAATGCGCGCCTGCCCAAGGCGCTCGAGCATGTCGCCATCGACGATGTCACGTTCGCGGTAGTAGTTCTGCGGGTCGGTGGGCAGCAGCACCCGCAGGCGGTCGCGGATGGTGATGCCGGGCGTGACAATGAGAAACGCGTCGCTGAAGCGCCGGTCGTGCTTGTCTTCCAGCTTGTTCAGGGCCTGCCAGGCAATGAGCATGGCCATCACCACGGTCTTGCCCGAGCCGGTGGCCATCTTCATGGCCAGGCGCGGCAGGCCGCCGTTGAAGTCGGCGTTCTCCTGGCGCAACTCGTTCTCGACCCAGGCATCGTTGAAACGGCTGGCTACCTCGATCAGATAGATCGCGGTTTCCACCGCCTCGATCTGGCAGAAGAACAACTTCTTCTCGCGCCGCGGGTTGTTCCAGTAGTGCAGCAGCCGCTCCGTCGTGCCGGTGCAGCCCAGATACCCGCCGCTGCGCCACTGCCCTACGCGCTGGCGAATCCGGTTGATGCGGGGAG
>CAYHHH010000201.1:0-5403 GCA_964356125.1 uncultured Bifidobacteriaceae bacterium
GTGAGAAAGAAGTTCGCGCCTGGACCATCCACCAGGGTGATACCGCGCCGAAGGCCGCCGGTGTGATCCACTCCGACTTCGAGCGTGGCTTCATCAAGGCCGAGACCGTTGCCTATGCTGACCTCGTCGCGTGCGGCTCAGTGGCCGCAGCTCGCGACAAGGGGCTCTATCGCATGGAAGGCAAGGAGTACATCGTCAAGGACGGCGACGTGTTGCTGCTCAAGTTCAACGTTTAAGCGCTTGAACAGGAGTTCAAGAGGTCAAGAGGTCAGGAGGCGAATCGGTTGGAGGCAGGCCAGGAAAAGAAGTCTCTGGATAAGCTGCCCGCGCCGCTCTAGCCCCAGCGTCTGTGCCGAGGATGCGCCGCTTCGCAGATTCTGCGCGGCTCGGTCGCGCGGACGGTTGCAGTTTCCGCGAGCGTTGATCGCCGGCCCGCCCGCAACTCGTTGACTTCACAGCATTCGGGCGTCGGGCACGTGGCTTGCGCGTCTGTGCGAGGTGGCCAGTGCCTCATCCACCTATCAACCGCGCCGGCCCGGGCAGGGTGCCTTGCACCAACTGGTGCGCGACCACTTCGAGACGTTCCGCGCGCAGGCGGCGCACCTGCGGGATGGGCAGGGGCTGCCGCGATTCGTTGAACAAGCCGCCTTCGCGCGTAGCGCTACGGCGAGCCTCGCCGAAGCCTTGGCGGAGGCGGGAGTTTCGCGACTTCTTGACGTGCGGGTGCCTGGCGGCGGGGTTCGCAGAAGGCGCCATACAGAGGACGCGCCGCCGAGGGTGGGCGCGCATGCCGTAATGCAACTCCCCGGCTCGCTGTCGCGTCGACCTGTTGACATCCCAAAGGAGTCCGCGGTAGCTTCTATGTAATGTCCAAAGGAACACCGGATCTCAAGAAATCAGACGTCCTCCAGGGAACCCTCGACCTCATGGTCCTCAAGACCCTCGAAGCCATGGGTCCCCTGCACGGCTATGGCATCGCCCGCCGGATCGAACAGGTCAGCGAAGACGTGCTCCGCCTGAACGAAGGCACGGTCTACACCTCCCTCATCCGTCTGCAACAACAAGACTGGATCACGTCCGCCTGGGGCACGTCCGAGAACAACCGGAAGGCCAGGTTCTATTCGATCACCAGACAAGGCCGACAGCAGCTCGTCGCCGAAACCGAGAACTGGGAACGTGTGGCCGGCGTCATCACCCGTTTGCTGGAGCTGACACCCGGAGGTGATGTGTGAGGGCACGTCTGACCGCTTTCATAGCCAAGGTCCAGAGCCTCTTCGCCAGCCGGCGGGCAGCGCGGGAGCTCGATGAAGAACTCGACGCCCACATCAGCCTGCTCACGGACAAGTTCATTCGAGACGGCCTGACGCCCAAGGACGCCCGCAACGCCGCGGCCCGCCAGTTTGGCAACGTCACGGCCCTGCGAGAAACCTGCACCGAGATGCGGACGTTCCCCTGGATTCAGACCTTCGGCCAGGATCTGCGGCACGGCGCACGCCTGATGCGGCAAAGTCCCGGATGGACCGCCGTTGCCGGACTCACCCTGACCCTCGGCATCGGCGCCACCACCGCGATTTTCAGCCTGGTGCAGGCCGTACTGCTGACGCCGCCGCCCTATCCCGCGCCTGACCGCCTCGTCGTGCCGTCCACCATCTTCACGCGGATGGCGACCGACCGGGGGCCGGTGGCCTACGCCGACGTCATGGACTGGAAGGCCGAACGTGGCCTCTTCGAGGCGGTCGCACCCTATTATTCGAGGAACGTCGACATCACGGACGGCGCGGAGCCGGAACGTGTCCCCGCCATCCGCACCGACGAGGCGTACTTTGCCGCACTGGGTTCGTCCCCCCTCCTGGGCCGCTTCCTGACGGCGCAGGACAACCTGCCGAACGCCCCACACGTGGTCATCCTGTCCCACAGACTCTGGGCCCGGCGGTTCGGCAGCGATCCGCACATTGTTGGCACGGTCATCGAACTCTATAGCGTGCCGGCCACCGTCATCGGCGTCACGCGGCCTGATACGGTCTGGCCCAGCGACGTCGAGCTGATCCGGCCTCTGGGCCTGGGCGGACAGCCTGATGCGGGCATCATGCGCCGCGACAATCATGCCTTCATGGCCGTGGCCCGGCTCAGACCCGGCGTGTCCGTTGAGCAGGCCCAGTCGAAGCTGACCGTCATGGCCACGGCCATTGCCGAACGTGACGAGAACCGGGTCAACACAGGCTGGAAGCTCCATACGCTCGACGCGTACATCGTCGGGCTCTCTCTGCGCCGGACGTTATGGGTCATCCTCGGGGCCGCCCTGCTGGTGCTGGTCATCGCCTGTGTCAACGTAGCGAACCTCCTGCTGGCTCGCGGTCTCGCCCGACAGCGTGAGATTGCCGTTCGTGCCGCCCTCGGCGCCGGGCGCCGGCGCATCGCGGCGCAGTTCATCACGGAGAGTGCCTTGTTATCCGCCATGGGAGGCGTCGCCGGTGTCTTCGTCGCCTACTGGGGACTGAAGGTTCTGGTCCACCTCGCGCCGCCGGATCTGCCACGAATCGAGCTGGCGCAGATCGATGTCCGTGTGCTCGCCTTCTCACTTGGCCTGTGTCTGGTCACCACGGTCCTGGCCGGGCTCGCGCCTGCCTTCTACGCTTCGCGTGTGGCACCGGCACAGTCGTTCCAGCACGCGGGCCGCACGCTCTCCGGAAGCCTGCACGCCAGCCGCCTGCGCGGCGCCCTTGTCGTCAGTGAACTCGCCCTGGCGATCGTGCTGCTCACAGGCGCCGGACTCCTGATCCGAAGCGTCAGCCAGTTGGGCCGCGTCGAGCCCGGGATGGTGAAGGACGGCCTGTTGACCATGGAGGTCACGCTCCCGACGACGCGGTACGCCACCGAGCCGCTTGTCGCCGATGCGTTGAACCGGGTGACGATGGCCATCCGTGGCGTACCTGGCGTGACGGACGCCTCGGCCACCAGTGCGTTACCCATCGGCGGCGGCGGCGTCTATCTCGGGCGTGTGTTCCTCCGGGAGGGCCAACCCGAGCCTCCGGCTTCCGTCGACGCACAGGCCTACTGGGCCGTCGTCCAACCGGACAGCTTTCGGACGTTGGGTATTCCCATCATCGACGGTCGGGCGTTCACGCCGCACGACGCCGCAACCTCCACGCCGGTGATCATCGTCAGCCAATCCATGGCGCAGGCCATGTTCCCGGACGGGAAGGCCATTGGCAAACGTATCCGTTCCTGGCGAGATGAAAATCTCTACCGGGAGATTGTGGGTGTAGCCGGCGACGTTCGCAACGAGAGCCTGGCCAGCGGCTCCAACAAGAACGTCTACGTCCCCCACGCCCAGGACGCCTGGGCGTCGATGACGCTCGTGGTTCGCACTCGCCTCGACCCGCTCACGCTCGTGGCGGCGGTGCGCCACGCCGTCGCGACGATTGACAAGAAGCTCGCCCTGTCCAACGTGCGAACCATGCAACAGGTGGTGGACGCAGAGATGGCCAGACCGCGACTGGGCATGTCCCTGCTGGTCATCTTCGGCCTGACGGCGCTCGTCCTCGCTGCCATCGGCATCTACGGGATGGTCGCGTACGCGGTCACGCAACGAAGGCGCGAAATCGGCATCCGAATCGCCCTTGGGGCCGCCAGGACCCGAGTGGTGGCCATGGTGTTGTGGACGGCCGTGCGACTCGCGACGGTCGGCCTGGCGTGCGGCGCCGTGGCGGCCTTCGCGCTGTCGCGCGTGCTCGTATCGTTGCTGTTCGAAGTGAGCGCGACCGAACCCGGCGCCCTTGGCGCTGCGGCCGTCCTGCTGCTCACGGTCGTCGTGGCCGCAGCCGGCATCCCGGCGTTCCGGGCGTCCCGGGTGGATCCCGTGACGGCGCTGCGATGCGAATGATGACTGGTTGACGTACGCGTCGCCCTCGGCGCGGCTCAGGCCTGGGCTCCAGATTTCTGGCCACCTGCCGATTTTCGCTTCGGACGAGCCCGCCCGGGTGGGGGGCGGCGTGCGCCTCACAGACGATGCCCAGGTCCGGACCTCTTCGCTTCGCGGACCGCGTCACAGTGGTCGCCGGCATCAACGGGAGGGGCAAGACTGCCCTGCTCGATGGCCTCGCGCTCGGAGGTTGCGGCGACGCGAACGGGATGGAGGAGATGCCGACGAGTGCCGTGGAGGTCGGTGATGCGAGAGCTCGAGCGGATTGCGGGGATCTGATGGCATCTTATCTCCACTGCTCATCTGCTACTCTGCGCCGAAGGCCATAATGTCCCAGAACTCCGGCGAGATTCACGCGACCCGTGAGTGGTAGTTGAGCAAGCAGCCGAGCCGGCGGGTGCCGGCGAACGCGACCAAGAGCCATGTTAGTTCCTTGCGGCCGCAGGATCACATTGCCGCATCCTTGGTGCCGGCCTTCGTGATGGTAGTGAGCGACGAACTCCGCCACCGTCCTCCGGAAGTGGCGCTCACCGAGCAGGACGACTGGAATCGGACAGTCCTTTTGAGGTTCTTCACCGATTTGAGTACAGCGATTTGACCCCTTTTGGGGCTTGTGGTTTCGACCTCGCGTCCCACGGATCACGTCCCGGATCGGCTCCCGACTAGCGTTTGGGTCGGCGTTCGGCGGAGAGCCGGAGTTGACCGTGACCGCCGCCGACCAGGCCCTCCCCCATAGCAGGGCCCGCGCAGGCGGCCATGGTACTGCCGACGTCACCCGTATATCGGCGTGGCATCTGGATCTCGAAGCAAATTGAGCGAGACGAAGTGCCGGCCTGAACAACAACTCAGCGCCGGGCCAGTTTAATGTGCCAGCAACCCCCTCCTGATGTCCGCGACGCTGTATTTTGTCAACCAGCCGACGTCGTTGGCGCTCGAACCGGCAACACTACTTTGTCACCTTCGTAGCGGCGGGTTGCGACGGAAGCTGTCGAGCATGCCCAGCGACCGACGGTTATGAATGACCAGAAGCAGCCCAAAGATCTCGCGAAACCAACCGCGCACGGTGGGTGAGGAAAACGGCATCCTCAACTCGGAGTATCTCGTCGAGCGCGCCAAGGTGCCCGGCAGGTGGCTCGTGCTCTCGCAGTTCCTTGTCGGCGGCGCGCACGGACTGGTGCTCCTGCCGGATCCCAAACACGAGTGGGATGGCGGGAGTCTACTCCGACTACTCGTGTCTCAGCGCCGTCGTGACCGGCACACGCGTGGCGCGGCGGGCGGGGATGTAGCACGACCACAGCGCCAGCGCGGCGAGGCCGGCAGCCACCGCCGCGAACATCCCCCAATCCGACCCGTTGACCAGGGGCACTTTGCTCGCGAGCGTTCGACTCAGTGCGATGGCAATGCCAAGGCCGATGACCAGGCTGGGTCTGAGAACGGCCCTTCCGTTAACAGTTGAGGCCGCTAATACGGTCTATCGTCTC
>CAYHHH010000202.1:0-5311 GCA_964356125.1 uncultured Bifidobacteriaceae bacterium
TGGAAGGGTTACTCGCGGACGCACCTGCCGGGTCGAACGGCTTCGGCTACGATCCGATTTTCCGGTATCCGGCTTACGAAAAGACGTTCGGCGAAGTGTCTGACGCGGAGAAGACGGCCGTCAGCCATCGCGGCCAAGCGATGAGAGCATTTCTGGCGTATCTGAAAACAAGCGAAAAGGTTGGGGACTAGGCGCGACACCCGTCGCAGGCCTAATCCCCAATCCCGAATCACTAATCCCTAGTTCGATTTCGCCTTGGCGACGCTAAGTTGACCGAGTTTCGCCACCATGTCTTCCGCGGACGTCGCCGGCGCGACAGCCTTGTCGATCGCCAGAATGTTGCCGTCCTTCCCGATGTAGAACGTCCAGCGGTTCGCGGTGCCGCGCGCGTTCAGCACGCCGTACGCGGTCGCCACTTCCTTGCCCGGATCGCTCAGCAGCGGGAAATCGGCTTCCTGCGCTTTCGCGAAATCGGTGTTCTTCTCGACGGGGTCGACGCTCGCCATGAAATACGCGACGTCGTAGGCGCGGATCTTGTCGCCGTTCATCGCGAGGTTCTTGCACTCGATCGTGCAGCCCTTGGTGAACGCGGCCGGGAACCAGGCGACGACCACCGCCTTCTTGCCGGTGAAGTCTGCGAGGTTGTAGGTCTTGCCGTCGCTGGCCTGCAGCCTGAAGTTTGGTGCCTTGTCGCCCACTTTCAGCTCAACCGCCGGCGCCTGCGCGAACGCCAGCGTGGCGAACCCGAGGACGAGTCCCGCCATACCAAGAAGGTTCATGCTCTTCATGCCCTGCCTCCCAATAAAAGGTCGAAACGAGATTATGGCACTTTTTGGATGACCGGCAGTAGCGGCCACACCGCGATACTTACCGGCGCTGTTTCCGCCGCTCCCCTGCCGGTACACAGCACTCGAGATGCGATGATGGTGTCGGCACACAGCATCCGGTCTGCGCTTCGAGGCGCTGGCGATCTTTTCCAATCGCATCGCAGTGCGACAGCACGTGCGTGACCGCGCTCATCAACACACGCAGCACCGGCTCATCGAGCGCCGCCAGCGTGTAATGCACCCATAAACCGTCCTTGCGCGTGTCGACGAGACGTTTCTTCCGGAGATACGCAAGGTGCCGCGACGCGGCCGGCTGTGAAATCCCCAGACACTCGTGAATATTGCAGACGCAGATCTCCCCGCCCGCGAGCAGGCCGAGGATGCGGAGCCGCGTCGGGTCGGCGAAGGCCTTGAACGCGTCTCCCAATGTGGTCAGCCGGGCGTCCTTCATGCCCTTAGTATATGCCGCTTGACATATATATGCGTACGCGTATATTGTCTATTCGTAGTGCTGACCTTGAGGTCAGCCTTCAGGAGGACAGCATGGAGAGCAGCGACATCAGACAGGCAGTGCGGCAGAAGTACGGCGAAATCGCGGCAACGGTGAAATCGGGCGGGGCGGCATGCTGCGGCCCCTCGTGCTGTTCCACCGAGGACCCGATCACGGGCAACCTCTATAAGAAGGAGCAGACCTCCGGCCTTCCCCAGGAGGCCGTGACCGCGTCGCTGGGATGCGGCAACCCCACGGCGCTGATCGATCTCCACGAGGGGGAGACGGTGCTCGACCTCGGCTCGGGCGGCGGCATCGACGTGCTGCTCTCGGCGCGCCGCGTCGGCGCGACCGGCAAGGTGTACGGCCTCGACATGACCGACGAGATGCTCGACCTCGCGCGCGACAACCAGCACAAGGCCGGCGTCGGAAACGTGGAATTCCTGAAAGGCGATATCCAGGCCATTCCGCTCCCCTCCAACTCGGTGGACGTCGTCATTTCGAACTGCGTCATCAACCTCGCGCCTGACAAGAGTCAGGTGCTGGCCGAGGCGTTCCGCGTCCTCAAGCCCGGGGGGCGGTTTGCGGTCTCCGATGTCATCGTCCGCGGCGAGGTCTCCCCTGCCGTCCGTCGCGACATGGAACTGTGGGTCGGCTGCATCGCGGGAGCCCTGGACGAGGCCGACTATAAGGATAGGCTCGCTGCCGCCGGCTTTACTGATATCGACGTCGAAACCTGGCGGGTCTACCAAGGGGTTGCCGCGGAGGCGGACGGCAAGTTCGCCAGCGCCTTCATCAGGGCCCGAAAACCCCAATAAGGTCGCGTGGGGTTCGTGGGTCGCGTGGGCCGCGCGGGGGCTTGGCACTCTTATGGCAGACAGGCTGGGCCATGAGCCCGACTGCGGCCCGTCGGACCCGACGCGCGCCTGCTGCTCGAGCGCGCCAAGTTTTTCGGCATCGCGGCCAACAACCTCGACGAGTTCTTCATGGTGCGACTGGACCAGGCCGACTCGCGCGCCCGGGACCGCGCCACGACGATGCTGGCGGAGCTGTCGGATTTCTGGCAGGAGGCGCTGCGCCCGCAACTGGCCCAGGAGGGCATCATCGTGCTCGAACCGAACGAGTACACCCGTTTCCACTCGTCTCGAATCGCAGCAAGAACCTCGCGGTTGTCGTCGAGCACAAAGGGCGGACGAAGTTCGCCCGCGTGAAGGTGCCCGATCTGCTGCCACGCTTCGTCGCGCTTCCCCTCTCGGAGGGCGTGCGGCGTGGAGAAGCTGAAGACACACTGCAAGCTCTGCCTCGTCGTCCGGCAGGAAGACGACGAGATCCGCCGGTACGTGCACATCGCGACGGGCAACTACAACCGGACCACCGCGAGGCTGTACACGGACATCGGCATATTCTCGGCGCGCCCCGGCATCGTCGCCGACGTGTCCGAGCTGTTCAACTATCTGACGGGCTATTCGAACCAGACCGACTACCGCGAGCTGTTGATTGCGCCGGTCGCCTTGCGCCGGCGTTTCGGCAAGCTCGTCGCGCGCGAGATGGGTCACGCCAAGCGCGGCCAGCCGGCGCGCATCATCGTCAAGTCGAATGCCCTGACCGATCTAAGCATCGTCCGGATGCTCTACCGCGCGTCGCAGGCCGGTGTGACAATCGATCTGATCATCCGCGGCGTGTGCGTGCTCAAGCCGGGTGTGCCGGGCGTGAGCGAGAATATCACCGTGCGCTCGATCGTCGGCCGCTTCCTCGAACACTCGCGCATCTGGTATTTCGAGAACGACGGCAAGCCGCAGGTGTACATCGGCAGCGCCGACCTCATGGAGCGCAACCTGAACAAGCGCGTCGAGGCGGTCTGCCCGGTGCTGGATACCGATCTCGCGCAGTTCCTGCGCCATCTGGTGCTCGAGGCGTACTTGCGCGACAATGTCCGCGCGCGCGTCCTGCAGACCGACGGGACGTACGCGCCCATCGAGCGCGACGGTATTCCGTTCGACGCGCAGTACACATTGATGAGCCGGCGCCGCCGGTCGATGCTGGTGCGCGAGCGGCTCGGCGATCAACTGCAGCAATAGCCATGGCTGAAACACTTGGGCCGGCCAAGGTGGTCTTCGCCTGCGTCGCCAACGCAGGCCGATCGCAGATGGCGGCCGCACTCTTCAATTCGCTGGCCGACCCCACCCGCGCGCGCGCCATCTCGGCAGGCACGCGGCCGGGCACCGCGGTCCACCCGGAAGTGGTGACCGCGATGCGCGAGGTCGGCCTCGACCTCTCCTCTGCCACGCCCCAGTACCTCTCAACCGATCTCGTCAAGGACGCGCACATCGTCGTGACGATGGGCTGCGGCGACGAGTGCCCGCTGGTGCCCGGCGTCGAGCGCGACGACTGGCCGCTGGACGATCCGAAAGGACAGCCGGTGGAGGCCGTCAGGCTGATACGGGATGAGATAAAGAGGAGAGTCGAGGGGTTGGTGAAAGAAAGGAAGTGGAAATAAGAGTCGGGGAAGAGTCGGGGAGTCGGGGAGTCGTTAGAGTCGCGTTACGATAATGACTGTCACTCGCGACTGTCGACTAGCGCCTATCGACTAGCTACGCTACGTCTAAGGGCTCAGGCGATTCCGGCTCGGTGGAAATGGCCCATCGCTTGTAGCAGCTGACACACACGATCACCACGTACTCGCCTTCGGGTGGAGCCAGGTGCACCTCGGCGGACTGACACGCCGGGCATCGCAGCGGATGCGAGCCGCGGGGGACCTTCTTCTGCACTCGTGGAGCTCTCTTTTGCGCCAATCGCCCACATGCTACGCCTTCTCGGGGGGTCGCATCAATTCGGTTTTACGGACTTTTGGTATCTCGACGCAGAGGCGCAGAGACGCAGAGGAAATACGCGCTCAATACTATTGGCGTCCCAATAATGCGATTGATCCGCGACTGAGGCCGGTCTTATCGCGTCACGCTCGCGCAGGTGTTCCGGAATCACGGAACAGGCATCTGCGTCGGCGGCTCGCGCATCACCTGCACCTGAAGCCACGGATTCCCGATCGTGACCGGCAGCGAGGCATTGTTGACGGTGACGGGAAGCACTCTCGGGCCGATGTTCACGCGCAGCCCTTCTGCCGTATACAGCGGCATCCCCTTCGCATCGACGAGCACCACGGGCGTCGGCTCAGGGCGCGCGGCCTGCGCTCCCACCACCGGCGTGGCGCCGTTCAGGCACATCCACACGAGACACACCGCAATCACGGTCAACACGGCTTTCGTATACAGGTCGATTTTCATGGGCCCTCTCAGTACGTAGTGTCCGGCTTCAGCCGGACCGTGTCACAGCATCGCACAACGTTGCTTGTATGCTGCGCTCTTCTCAAAGGAGGCGCGATGCCGAAATATCTCATGGTCGGGTCCTACTCCGTGGAAGGCGCGAAAGGATTGTTGAAGGACGGCGGGTCGAAGCAGCGGCAGGTCGCCGAAGCCGCATTGAAGAGCATCGGCGGAACGGTCGAAAGCTTTTACTCCGCGTTCGGGGATAACGATCCTGTACATCACCATCGACGTGCCAGACAACGTGTCGATTGCGGCAGCTTCACTGGCGATTAGCGCAGCCGGCGGGTTCCGGTCGAAGACGATCGTGCTGCTGACGCCCGAAGAGATGGATCAGGCGGTGAAGAAGAGCACGAATGACACGCCGCCCGGGCGTTAAGGGTTGGTAGGATGCTCGCGCACGATTGTGCGGACATCTTTGTCCGTGCGGAGCCCGACGAATGCGGAATGGCGCAGGTTGCCGTCGCGCGTCCATTCGGTGAACGCAATCTCGGCCACGAGCGTCGGCTTCACCCACGTGAGGATTTTCATGTCCTCGACCGTGACCCCTTCGCCCCAATGGCCGGTTCGGCTGCTCGGCAGATCGGTGAACGGACACTTCTCCACTTTCAACGGGTGCTGCAGCTCGAAGAGCGCGGCGCGCTGTGCCGCCGTGAACCCGGCGCGCACGCGGG
>CAYHHH010000203.1:0-4073 GCA_964356125.1 uncultured Bifidobacteriaceae bacterium
GCCCTTCCGGCGGACGACCTTGCACTTATCGCAGATGCGCTTGACTGATGCTCGTACCTTCATTGTTTGATTCCTTCGCTCCCACTTGCGAGAGCACGTCCACGCCATCGGCCGTCACGGCGACCGTGTGCTCGAAGTGCGCCGACAGGCTGCGGTCGGATGTCACCGCCGTCCAGCCGTCTCTCAGCACTTTCACGCCGGCCTGGCCGAGGTTCACCATCGGCTCGATCGCCAGCACCATGCCCTCTGCGAGCCGCGGTCCGCGGCCCGGCTCGCCGTAATTCGGAATCTGCGGCTCTTCGTGCAGCTCCGATCCGATGCCGTGCCCCACGAACTCGCGCACGACCGAGAAGCCCGCTTTCTCCACGTGGCTCTGCACCGCGTGGCCGATATCCGAAATGCGCGCGCTCGGGCGGACCGCCTCGATCGCCTTCCACAGCGATTCTTCCGTCACGCGCAGCAGATCGGCGGCCTTCGGGTCGATGCGGCCGACGCCCACCGTGACTGCGGAGTCGCCGAAGAACCCGCCCATCTTCGCGCCGAGGTCGATCGAGATGATGTCTCCCTCGCCCAACACGGTCTTCGAAGACGGGATGCCGTGCACCACCTGCTCGTTCACCGACGCGCAGATCGTCGCGGGATAGCCGCGGTAGCCCTTGAACGCCGGCACCGCGCCGCCCGCGCGAATCTCCCGCTCGGCCAGCGCATCGAGATCTTCCGTCGTCACGCCCGCCGCCACCGCATCGCGCAGGTGCACGAGCACCTGTCCCACGAGCTGGTTGACGTCGCGCAGCCGTTGAATCTCCGCCGCCGATCGACAGGTTATCATTTGATCCGCTTCCCCGAGGCGACCGCCACCATCTGATCGATCTTCGCGGCCAGTTCCTTCGCGACACGATCGGGCGCCTGCGCGCCGTTCACCGACTGAAACGTCGCGCGGCCGCGGTAATAGTCGAGCAGCGGCTTGCTCTCGCGCCCGTACACCCCGAGGCGATGCTGCCGGACGTGCTCGTCGCTGTCGTCGGCCCGCGTGATCAGCTCGCCGCCGCATCGCTCGCAGACCGCCGTGCCCGATCCGGGCTCGGCAATCGCCGCGCATGTGCCGCACACGCGGCGCGTCTGCATCCGCTTCAACAGCTCGGCGTCGGGCACCGCCAGGTCGATGACGACCAGCGGATCCCCCCGCAGCATGCGATCGAGCTCTTCGGCCTGCCGCACCGTGCGCGGAAACCCGTCGAGGATGTAGCCCTGTGCCGCATCCGCACGCGCGAGTCGCTCCGTGACAATGCCGATCATCTCGTCGTCGCCGAGCAGCTCGCCGCGATCCATCAGCGCCTTCGCGCGAAGCCCCAGCTCGGTACCCTGTTGCGCGGCCTCGCGCAGCATGTCCCCTGTCGAGATCTTGGGGATGCCGCGCCCCTGCGCCAGCCGGACAGCCTGCGTGCCTTTACCGGACGCGGGCGGGCCCAGCATGACGACGTTCAGGGCCATCTATGCGCGCCGGCCCCGGATGCGTGTCTTCTTCATGAAGCCGTCGTAGTGCCTCATGATGAGCTGCGACTCGACCTGCTGGATCGTATCCATCGCCACGCCGACGACGATGAGCAAGGTCGTTCCGCCGAAGTAGAACGTCAGACCCATGCCCTGCGTGATGAAGGTCGGCAGCGCAGCGTCGAGCGAATCACCGATGTACGGAATCGGCGCGACGCGGAACCCGGTAATCAGAAAATCGGGCAGTATCGCGATCATCGCCAGATACAACGCGCCCGCGAGCGTGATGCGCGTCAGAATCGTGTCGATGTATTCCGCGGTCCGCTTGCCCGGCCGGATGCCCGGCACGAATCCGCCGTACTTGCGCATGTTCTCCGCCACGTCATCCGGGTTGAAGATGATGGCGGTGTAGAAATACGCGAAGAAGATGATCAAGCTGACGTACAGCAGGTTGTACAGCGGCATGCCCATCGTCAATTGATCGGTGACGCGCGTCATCCAGTGCGTCGGGTCGTTGGCGAACATCTGCGCGATGGTCGCGGGAAACGCGAGAATCGATGACGCGAAGATGACCGGGATGACGCCGCCGGTGTTCACCTTCAACGGGATGTGCGTGCTCGCGCCGCCATACATGCGACGCCCGACGACGCGCTTCGCGTACTGGACGGTAATGCGCCGGCTGCCGCGCTCCACGAAGATGATGGCCGCGATGACCAACACCATCACGGCGACGAGCAGCACGAGGCGAATCAGCCCCATCTGCCCGGTGCGCAGCTGATCGAACGTCGTGATGACCGCGCTCGGCAATCCGACGACGATGCCCGCGTAGATGATGAGCGACATGCCGTTGCCGATGCCGCGCTCGGTGATCTGCTCGCCCAGCCACATGACCAGCGTCGTGCCGGTCGTGAGCGTCAACACCGTCATCAGACGGAAGCCCCAGCCGGTCTGGTAGACCAGCGGCAGCCCGCCGGCCATCTCGGTGGACCGCTCGAGGAAAATCGCGATGCCGAACGACTGCACCAGCGCCAGCAGGATCGTGCCGTAGCGCGTGTACTGCGTGATCTTGCGGCGCCCGAGCTCCCCTTCCTTCGAGATGCGCTCGAGGAACGGCCAGACCACGGTGAGCAGCTGCAGGATGATCGACGCGCTGATGTACGGCATGATGCCGAGCGCGAAGATCGTCATCTGCGACAGGTTATTGCCCGAGAACATGTCGTAGAGGCCGAACATCGTGCCGCGCGCCTGCTCGGCGAGCTGGTTGAGCGCGCCGAGATTCACACCGGGAATCGTGATGTGACTGCCGATGCGATACACGATGAGCAGGCCCAGCGTGAACAGCACGCGCTTGCGCAGCTCGGCGATGGCGAACAGGTTCTTGACGCTGTCGATAGCCATAGTTCGTTACAGTGTTTCAGCCGCGCCGCCGGCCGCCGCGATCTTCTTCGCCGCGTCGGCGCTGAACTTGTGCACGCGCACCGTGAGCGCCTTCGCGATCTCCCCACGGCCGAGCACCTTGATGTGCTTCGCCGACGGCGGCACGAGACGCCGCTCGCGCAGCAAATCGAGCGTCACCACCGTGCCGGCGTCGAAACGCTCGGCGAGCGTGTCGAGGTTCACGACCGCGTACTCGACGCGGAACGGGTTGTGGAACCCGCGCTTCGGCACGCGGCGCTTGAGCGGCATCTGGCCGCCTTCGAACCCGACCTTGCTCTTGTAGCCCGAGCGCGACTGCGCGCCCTTGTGGCCGCGCCCCGCCTGCGTGCCCTGGCCGGAGCCCTGGCCGCGGCCGACGCGCTTCTTCGAATGCTTCATCCCCTTGGGGGGCTTGAGATTTGATAAGTCCATGGTTATTGCACCTCGACCAGGTGACGCACCTTGTGAATCATGCCGCGGATCGACGGCGTGTCGGCCAGCTCAACCGTGTGGTTGATGCGGCGCAGTCCCATGCCCTCGACGATCGTGGCCTGCTTCCTGTCGAATCCGATCGTGCTCTTCACGAGCGTGACCTTGACGCGCTTCGTCTCGGCCGACTTTTTCGCTGCTTTTTTCGCCATAGCTGTTACTTGATCGCTGTCATCTCTTCGAGGTCCTTGCCGCGCAGCCGGGCGACGGCCGCGGGCGACTTGAGGCACTCGAGCCCGTTGAAGGTTGCGCGCACGACGGTGTGCGGGTTGGCGGAGCCGAGCGACTTGGTCAGCACGTTGTGCAGGCCCGCCGCCTCGACGACCGCGCGCACGGCGCCGCCGGCGATGATGCCCGTGCCGTCCGGCGCGGGCTTCAGCAACACGCTGCCGGAGCCGAACTTGCCGACGATCGCGTGCGGAATCGTCGAGCCCGCGAGCGGCACGCGAATCAGCCCCTTCTTGGCGGCCTCGATCCCCTTCTTGATGGCCGAGGGCACTTCCTTCGCCTTGCCGACGCCGAAGCCGACCACGCCATGGCCGTCACCGACCACGACGAGCGCGCTGAAGCTGAGGTTCTTGCCCCCCTTCACGACCTTCGTGACGCGGTTGATCGACACCACGGTGTCCTTGATGTCGAGCTGCGACGGATCAATCTTTTCGCGAGTGCGCTGCATA
>CAYHHH010000203.1:4173-5258 GCA_964356125.1 uncultured Bifidobacteriaceae bacterium
CGGGCCGCGTCGGCGACCGCTTGAATCCGGCCGTGATAGAGGTAGCCGTTGCGGTCGAAGACCACCTTCGTGATGCCCTTGTCCTTCAGCCGCTGCGCGATCGTCTGACCGATGAACTCCGCGCCGGCCTTGTTGTTGCCGCGCGTCTTTCCGCTCAGTCCCGATTTCAACGCGGGCTCCGTGGTCCCCGCCGACGCCAGCGTCTTGCCGGTGATGTCGTCGATGACCTGCACGTAGATGTGCGCCTGGCTTCGATACACGGTGAGCCGCGGGCGCTGTTCGCTGCCAGAAATCCGCTTCCGCAGCCGCAGCTTGATTCGAACGCGGCGATCTTCTCGAGTCTTAATACGCATAATTTAGCCTGTAGCTCGTAGCCGGTGGCTCGTAGCAAAAACGTCTTTCCCCACGCGCCCCACGATCCCCACGCGCCCTACGATCCCTATTTGGTTCCAGTTTTGCCGGCCTTCTTCTTCAGCACTTCGCCGGTGTAGCGCACGCCCTTCTGCTTGTACGGATCGGGCTTGCGCAGCCGCCGGATGTTGGCGGCGACCTGTCCCACCAGCTGGCGATCGACGCCCGTGACAGTGAGGTGGGTCTGCTTCTCGATCGCGATGTCGATGCCCGTGGGCACGTCGAAGACGACCGAGTGCGAATATCCGAGCGCGAAGACGACCTGCTTGCCCCGCAGCTCCGCGCGGTAGCCGACGCCGACGATGTCGAGCTCGCGCTTGAAGCCTTCGGTGACCCCCAGGATGCCGTTGGCAGCGAGGCTGCGCGCCAGACCGTGAAACTTGCCGAGCTCCGGATCCTGGCGCATCGGCGCCGCCTTGAGCTGGCCGTCGATGACCTCGAAGGCGATGCCGGGCGGAATCCGCTGCGTCAGCTTGCCCTTCGGTCCCTGAATATCAAGCGCGTCCGGGTTCACCTTCACGGTGACCCCTTTCGGCAGCGCAATCGGTTTTTTTCCAATTCGTGACATGGCTGATTCCTACCAGACGTTACAAAGGACTTCGCCGCCGACACCGGCGCGCATCGCGGCGCGCCCGGTCATGACGCCGCGCGAGGTGGTCAGAATGCTCGTGCCG
>CAYHHH010000204.1:0-5244 GCA_964356125.1 uncultured Bifidobacteriaceae bacterium
GAAGTGTCGGCCTACAAGCAGACGCCGCGCACGTCGACCGCTGAAGCTGTCACGCGCTGCCGTTTGCTCGCCTTGAGCGACGAGTCGTTCCGTCACTTGATCGAGACTGTCCCGGAGTTTCGCGCGCAGGTCGAGGCGCGGATCTCGCGGTTTGAATTCCGCGAGCACGCGAACGTGCCGTCCGACTTCGACGAGGAGCTCTTGCCGGCAGGCGCCGGCGCGCAGCCCACCGTGGGCCCGGAACAGGTGTCGAGTGCGCCGGCCGACGGCGAGGCAGCGGAAGAGACGTTCCCGCCGCGCACGCGCCGCGCGAGGTCGGTGCCCTTTGTCGCGCAGATCGATGCGACGGACGCTGGGCCCGCTGCGCTCGGCATGGTCTGCCGGCACTTTGGCCGCAAGGTCAGCCTCGCGCGCATCCGGCAGCTGGTGAACACCGGGGTCGATGGCGTGAGTCTGCGCTCGATCTGCCACGCCGCCTCAGAACTCGGCCTGGCGGCGCGCTCGCTCAAACTGACGCCCGCGCATCTCGAGACGATGCCGCTGCCGGCCATCGCGCACTGGGGCGGGGACCACTGGGTCGTGGTGTACGACGCCGACGCGACGAGCGTTCGCGTGATGGACCCCGCGTTGGGACGTCGCCGCATGTCACGCGAGGAATTCGTGCGCCGCTGGACCGGCTACGTCGCGCTGTTCGACTACACGTCTGCCTTCGACCAGGCGCCGCTCGCGCCAGGCGCCGGCTGGCTCCTGCCCATCGTTCGCCCCTACCGCGCGATCATCGTCAAAGCACTGTGGCTGGCGGTGATCGTCAGCGCGCTCACGATGGCGCTGCCCATCTTCACGCAGGTGGCCGTCGACCGGGTCGTCGTCGAACACGACGTCGCGTTACTCAACCTCATGATGATCGGGATGGGCGCCACGGTGGCGTTCCTGCTCGTGTCGATGTTGGTCCAGCGCTATCTGCTCAGCTTCGCGGCTGTCCGCATCGATGCCGCGTCGCTCGACTTTCTCACGCAGCGGCTGCTGGCCCTGCCGCTGTCGTACTTCTCGTCGCGCCGCACCGGTGACATTCAGCGTCGTCTCGACGGCCTCCGGCAGGTGCGCGAGTTCGTCGTCCGCGAAGGCATCAACGGCGTGACCGCGATCGCGCAGCTCGTGGCGAGCCTCACGCTGATGTTTATCTATAGCCCAACTTTGGCGCTCGTGTTCCTCGCCACGTCGCCGCTCTATGGAATATTGATGTTCGCGTCGTACCGCTGGCTGCGGCCGACACTCAATGAACTCGAGGACGCCTTCAGCCGCTACAAGTCCTACCAGATCGATGCGATCAAGGGCATCGAATCGGTGAAGGCGCTGGGCGGCGAAAGCACGTTCCGCGAGCTGATGCTCCAGCAGTTCCTCGCGGTGGCCGGTAAGCAGTTCTCGGCCGACTTCACGGTGATGTCGTATGCAGCCGCCGTCGACGCCGTGAAGTTCCTGACGATGGCGCTGTGCCTGATGGCGGGGGCGCATCAGGTGATGAACGGGCATCTGACGATCGGCGGCCTGGTCGCGTTCAACTCGCTCGTGGCGATGTCCACCAGTCCGCTCCGTAGCCTGCTCGACATGTGGGACCGGATCCAGTACGGCACCGTGTTGCTCAATCGCCTGAACGATCTGCTCGAGCACGAACCGGAGCAGGGGCACGACCGCAGCCACCTGCGGCCGGTGCGGCGGCTCGACGGTGCGATCAGCTTCCGCAACCTCGGCTTCCGCTACGGCGGGCCCGAGTCGCCGGCCATTCTGGACGGCATCACGCTCGACGTGCCCGCGGGCAGCACGGTCGCGATCGTCGGGCGGTCTGGCTCCGGCAAGACCACGCTGGCCAAGTGCCTCGCGGGTCTGCTCGAGCCGACGGAGGGCACGATCCTCTACGACGGCCTCGACATGAAGGGCCTCAACTATCGCGACCTGCGCAAGCAGATCGGGTACGTGCTCCAGGAGAACCATCTGTTCAGCGACACGATTGCGCGCAACATCGCGTTCGGCGAAGACGAGCCCGATCTCGATCGCGTGGCGTGGGCGGCCGAGACGGCCAGCGCCCGCGATTTCATCGAGCGGCTGCCGCACGGCTACGAAACGCGCGTGGGGGAGTCAGGGTTGGCGCTGTCCGGTGGCCAGCGACAGCGCGTCGCGATTGCTCGCTGCGTCTATGCGAAACCGCCCGTGCTGATCTTCGACGAGGCGACCAGCGCGCTCGACACCGAGTCCGAGCGCGCGGTGAAAGACAACATGGACGTGCTGGTGAAGGGACGCACCGCGTTCATCATCGCGCATCGTCTCAGCACCGTGCAGAACGCGAATCTGATCGTCGTCCTCGAGCGCGGACGACTCGTCGAGCACGGCACGCATGACGAGCTGTTGAAGCGTCAGGGGCTCTACTACTACTTGTCGAGCCAGCAATTGGCGATGGTGGGTTGAGCGATGGCTGCGACCCCATTTCTCGTCAACGATCCGCCGCCGCTCGCCGTCCGGGCGTTGAGCTTCATTCTCATCGGGCTGTTCGTCGTCATCACCATCGCGGCCTTCACCGTGAAGATGCCCGAGACCGTGTCGGCGCGATTCCGTCTCGTGTCGGCCAAAGGCACCGCGCAGGTGCGCGCGCTGCATCCCGGGCGGGTGCTCGATGTGCGCGTCGTCGATTCGCAGAAGGTCGCGCTGGGCGAGCGTCTGTTTGAAGTGTCGTCCGAGTCGATCGGTGATCGTCTGGCCGAACGGTCGCAGCTCGAAACGCAACTGGCCGGTGTGGATGCGCGTGTGACCAACGCCCGGCGCACGTTCCAGAGCGAACAGAACGCGACCGATGAAGAGCAGCGGCGGCTCACCGCGCGCCTGAGCGATCTGGCGCGGCAGATCGCGCTCAAGGAGCAGCAGTTGACGCTCGCGCGCGAGGTGGCCGAACGCAGCAAGCGCGCGTACGCGGCGGGCATGATGAGCTACGTTGAAGCGAGCAAGTCTCAGCTCGACGCCGACAAGCTCGCGGTAGACGTAGAGCAGAGCCGCGCTGAACGCGCCGAGGTCGACAGCGCGTTGTCGAAGCTGCGGCTCGATCGTCAGACGCAGCGGCTCGCCCTCGTCGAGCTCGAGCGCAGCGTGCGCGAAGAAGGGCAGCGCGCGCAATCGAGAAAGTCGGCGATTGACGCCGACACGCCTCGCGACGGCACCAGCGGCGCCATCGATGCGCCCTGCGCCGGCACGATCGTCAATCTGGCGGTGTCGAACTCGGGTGCGGTCCTGGCGGAGGGCGATCGCCTCGCCGACATTGTGTGTGACGATGCGCATCTGCAGGCGGAGGTGCGGATCCCGCAGTCGGGCATGGCGCTCGTGAAAGTCGGGCAGCCGGTGCGGCTGTTCTACGACGCGTTTCCCTATCAGCGCTTCGGCGTGCGTCAGGCGACGCTGCGCTGGATCAGCCCGGCCAGTTCCGCTGCCACTGAGGGCGCCTTCAGGTCACTCGCTGATCTGCAGGACACGCGCGTGTCGGTCGCCGGCGGCGTCACCGCTGTGATGGCCGGCATGGAAGGCCAGGCGTCCATCGTCGTGGGACGACGAACGCTGGTCGAATTCATACTGGAGCCGATGCGGCAGTTGAAGGAGTTCCTCGCGGAGAGCGGGGGCGGGAGGTAAAGGGGGCCCTCCCCTCAGGCGACTTGCAGCGGCTTGATCTTCGCCACGACACCTGCAATGGCCTGCCCTGCATCCCACAGGTCCACGGCGCGCTGAGCATTCAACCAGAACTCCGGCGAATTGCCGAAGAGGCGAGCCAGTCGCAGCGCCATTGCCGGGCTGACAGCGCGGCGGCCGCGCAGCAGTTCGTTGATGGACTGTCGGGAGACCCCGACGGCGTCCGCGAGGCCGGCGACGGTCAGCTGGTAGTCGGGCAGAAAATCCTCAAGCAGCATCTCGCCAGGATGGGTGGGACGACGGGTCATGGGCTTGGTATTGGGCACGCTCATCGTTGTTCTCACCTTCAGTGGTAGTCACACACCTCAACGTCGTAGGCATCGCCGTCGACGAACCGAAAACAGATGCGCCACTGGTCGTTGATCGCAATGGCGTGCTGCCCTTTGCGGTCACCGCGCAGCGCGTGCAGACGGTTGCCCGGCGGCACCTTCAGGTCGTCCAGGCACATCGCCAAGTGGACGTATTCCAGCTTACGGGCCGCCCGCGAAGACACGTCCGGAGGGAACCCGCGTGCGGCGCCCCTCCCGAACAGCTCTTGCGTGAGCTTGTCCGCGAATGTCCTGATCACCCGAGAAAGTGTAAACCGTCACGTGACGCGCGTCAATGTGACGCGACTCGACTGTTACCTGATGCGCGCCTCGTCGTCGAGCACAAAGCAGCCCCAGCTCTTGCCCGCGGTCACCAGTCGACCGTGACGTCGGGCGATCCCACCTTGGCGGCGCGCAGGCGCAGCGGCGGGTACACGTCGGATTGCCTCGCAGCCCACCAGATCTTTCGCCCGCGGCCCGCCATCACCACAGGCGGATCGAACGGCCCGGCCACGAACTCGCCCGACCGCGCCGTCGCATGTTTGCGGGTATCAACGCACGTGCGCGCTTTCGGCCCGAACGCCTCCCCGTACCCCGTCTGTTCGGCCGTGTCGGTGGCCTTCGGGTAACTGGCCCCATCGGCCTCAGCGGCTTCAACCGTTCGGGGCGGTCCCTGAACGTTCATCACGAGCCCGGAGACGACGACGGCGAACACGCAGATCCATGTACCCATCTGAACCTCCCAGGAGGAACTCCTATCCGCGACGAAACGCGAGGTGACGCTTGACGAAGGGCGGCCGATGTTCTGGCCGCCCTTCTGACTTCTGACTTTGTTTCCAGCTTCCGGCTTTGTTTCTGCCCTTTGCCTTCTGCCTTCGGCCTTGTTACCGTCTCGGTCCCCGCGGACCGCCGCGTCTGCCACCGCCGCCCGGACGACCGCCGCGATCGCCACCGCGACCGCCGCCGAAGCCCGTGTGTTCCGGCGGAGCTGCGGCCTTGTGCGCCGCCTTCTCTTCCGCCGAGTAGCGCGGCTTGGTGCCTTCGTCGTCTTCGACGTCGATCTTCACGCCCGTGCGCTCGACGATCGACCGGATCATCTTGCCGCCGGGCCCGATGACGTCGCGGATCTTCTCCGTCGGGATGCGGATCGTGACGATGCGCGGCGCGTGCTTCGAGATGTCACCGCGCGGGGCCGCAATGGCCTCGTGCATCA
>CAYHHH010000205.1:0-5116 GCA_964356125.1 uncultured Bifidobacteriaceae bacterium
GACCGCGCGCGCGTCCGCCAGGCCGCGTCGGGCGGCTTCCGACGTGGTGTCGATCGCCAGAGCCTCGCTGAAGAACTCGGCGGCGGCCGCCGGGTCCCCTTTCTCGAGGTGGAAATAGCCGAGATTGACGTACACCGAGGGGTCGCGAGGACTCAACGCCATCGACGCGTCGAACGCCGCTTTGGCACACTCGTGATTCCCCAGCGACGCGCACGCAACCCCGCGCAGATTCTGCCCCTTTGCGTGCCGCGGGTTGACGCTCAAGAACTCCCCGATCGCACGCTCCGCCTCGGCAGCGCGGCCCTGGAGAAACAAGGCGGCGGCCCGGTAGTAGCGCCCCTCCTCGCGAGCCGGAAATCGCTCCACCAGCGTACCGGCGATGGGCGCGAGCCTCGCAGCATCGCCCAGGTCGGCGAAGATCGAGGCCAGTTGCTCGAGCGGCTCCGCCCGTGCCGGATCGATCCGAGTCGCTTCAGCGGCGACGGCGATCGCTTCCTCGGTGCTGCCAAGTCCCGCCAGTAAGTGCGAGAGCTCGACCCGGGCCGGAGCGTTGTCCGGCTCGGCCGCCGCCAGTGCTCTCAACCACGCGATTTCCTCGGCCTCACTGTGCGCGCCGGATGCGGCATCGGTCGAACCGCGCAGCGCCGCTGCCGCGCGGCTGTCGAGCGCCAGGGCACGGCGGAAACTCTCGTGCGCCATGCCAAAGGCCGAGGCCTTCAACCCCGCGACACCACGAGCCGTCCAGGCGCGTGCATCCGCCTCCTGCAACGCCGTGGCAACGGCGCGGGGCGGGATTGCGCGGGCACGTAGCGCGCGGAGGCGGGCGGCGTTGTCATCCGGTGGCGCGTACAGAGCTCGGACGGCCGTGAACTCGAGAGACATGCGGTCGTCGGTTTGCAGAAGTGCGCCATCGCCATACGAGATCAGTTCGGCAGTTCCGCCCGCGAACAACGAGAACAGCACAAACGGCCACGCATACGGCGCCACCTCGACATCGGCGAGCAGCGCCGGAACCGATCCCTTCCGCCATCGTTCGGGGATGCCCGCCACGCGCGATTCGATTGTATCGGCGTCGGTACCAATCAAGAGGAGGTCGCCATCCCCGACCAGCCACAGCGTCCCGTCAGGGAAGACCGAGGCGAAGGTGCGCACGATCGATTGGAGATCCAGCTCTGCGATTTCATAGGTGTGAGCCCACTGGCAGAACACGCCACCCGGCCGCAATCGTGTGCGCACGGCCTCGAAGAACTCGCGGGTGAAGAGCGCGGCGACTCCGGCCATCCAGGGATTGGAGGGTTCGGAGATGATGACGTCGTATTGCTGCGTCGAGAGCTGCAAGTGAGAGCGGCCGTCGCCGATGAGCAGCCGCACGCCGGGCTTCTTGAGGACTCCACGGTTTTCGCGTTCGAAGTACGCGGATGCTTCGACGACCTCTGGCGAGATCTCGACCACATCGACACGCTGGACCTCACCAGATGCGAGCACAGCATCGGCGGTCACCCCGCTGCCGAGGCCGATAACGAGCGCGTCGCGCGGCTCGGAGTGCAGCAGCGTGGGCAGCAGTCCCAGCAGCCGTTGCGTCAGCATGTCGCCGCCGTTCGAGGCGTCCACTTTGCCGTCGATGGCGAGCGAGCGCGATCCGGCAAGGCGCCGGACGCTGACGGTTCCCGCGGCACCCTCCCGGTAGTATTCGAGATGTCCCGCGCGGAGGCTCGACTCGAGATCCTCCACCGATATCTGACGTGCGTATTTGTACGCACCGCTGGTGATCAGATCGCGATCCCATTCGCTGACGCCGAACGCGATGACCGCCAGGGCTCCGCCGGCGAGAAGCGGAAGCGCAGCGCGTCCGTTCAGCCGCCGCTTCGGCGTATGCCCCGCGGCGAGTGCCGCGATGACGCTGCCGGCCACGAGCAGCACGCCACTGGTGTGCAGAAACGTCGCCTGCAGGCCGAACCGCGGCACGAGCACGAAGCCCGCGGCGAGTGCTCCGCCAACCGCGCCCAGGGTGTTCGCCGTGTAGACGCGCGCCGTTTGCCGCGCTGCTGAATCGGCGCCGGTCGACGCCGTGGCCAGAGCCAGCGTAAACGTTGCGCCAAGCGACATGCTCGCCGGCAACAGCACGAGCACGATCGTGAGGGTTTGCCGCAGGAACCACCAATCGAATTCTGTGCGGGTCGCAACGTCGCGCGCGATGAGCAGCGGCAGATAGGACGCCGTAAACCAGGCGGCCAGGACCGTGCTCACCGCCGTCGCGACGAGCATGGCGCCCAGCCAGAATGCGACGGCCGGGCTGCGACGCGCGAGGCGAATACCAAGGCTCGAACCCAGCGCGATGCCGGCGATGAACGCCGCCGCCATCGTCGCGAAGGCATACGTGGTCGGCCCGAGGGTTAGCGCAAGCAGTCGAGTCCACGTGACTTCGTACACGAGAGCGGCACATCCCGAGAGCGCCGCTGCGATACCGGCCAGAGCGGGGCGTGGTACGTCCGTTATCCGTGCTGGCTTCACCGCGCGGCGTCCGCGTTGAGCAGCGGGAACCGTTGTCGCCGGTACTCGTCCAGGGTGCCCGATCCACAGAGCGAGCGCTGCGGCCGCGACATTCAGGGCGACCCCCACCCACGTCGTGCCGCGGATGCCGAGGGACTCAATCAGCCAGAACCCTGCGGCCATGGCTCCTGCGGCAGCTCCCGCCGAGTTCGCTGCATAGAGTGCCCCGGCTGCGCCGGCGGCCGGGCGCAGGTTACGCGCGTCGCCCATCTCGAGGCGGGCCAGCCACCGAACGGCGAGCGGATACGTCGCTCCCATTGCAGCCGCGGGTATGCCGAGAAGCGAAAAGCTCACGGCGATCCGGGCGATCGCGAACGAGGCTGGCGCCGTTCCGTCCGCGTATGCCCAGACCAGGAACGGATCGAACGCGGCGAGCACACTCGGAAGCGCGATGGCGGCACCGGCGATAAACAGCTCGAGCGCGGCATAGATCGCGAGCGCTGACGCTCGTCCGGCCGGAGCGCGCCCGGCCGCCCATGCTCCGACTGCAAGCCCACCCATGAACGCGGCCAGCACTGCACTGGCCGCTGCGACAGTGTGCCCGAGGGCCAACGTTAACAAACGTACCCACGCCACTTGATAGATGAGCGCGGCGGCACCGGACGCGCTGAAGCAAACGACGAGGAGCCGCCGAAGGGCAGGTGCCGTCATCGAGGAATTGCAGTAGATTGTAGCGACACACCATCAACGAGGCCACGAATGCCCACCGAGCGGTCGATCTCTCTGGCAGCCGTCTTCATCCTTCTCGCGCTTGCGAACGGCGGAATGCGCGTGCGCGCACAACAGCCGGCGGCCCCGGCACTGACGCCGGAATCGCTGAGCATCCCCGCGCAACCGCCGCCCGCGCCTCCAGCGTCACTTCTGCAGAATTATCCCGCTGTCACCGCCGCGCGCCTGAAACAGCCAGCAGACGGCGACTGGTTGATGGTCCGCCGCACGTACGACGGCTGGGGCTACAGTCCGCTCGATCAGATCAACGCGAAGAACGTCTCACGTCTGCAGCCCGTGTGGACCTTGTCGACCGGCATGAACAACGGACACGAGGCCGCGCCGATCGTCAACGGCGGCGTCATGTTCGTCTCGACGTCGTTCAACCAGGTGCTGGCTCTCGACGCAAAGTCGGGCAACATCCTGTGGCGCTATCGCGGCGCTGTGCCCACGAACGCGCGCGGAAAACCGGTGAGCCGCGGTGTGGCGCTGTTCGGCGACAAGGTGTTCGTGCCGCTGGGCGAGGCGGCGCTTGTGGCACTCGAGGCACAGACCGGGAAGGAAGTCTGGCGCACGGCGATCGGAGACAATGCCGCCGGCGAGTACCTGACGGCGCCGCCGCTCGTCGCAGACGGTAAGCTCGTGACCGGGATCGCTGGAGGCGATGGTCCCAATCGCGGGTTCGTCGCTGCGTACGATCCCGAAACGGGGCGCCAGTTGTGGAAAACCTACATGACACCGGCGCCGGGCGAGCCGGGAAGCGATACGTGGCGAGGCGACGATTGGCGCACAGGCGGCGCCGCGACGTGGGTGACCGGCAACTACGACCCGGAGACGAACCTGGTGTTCTGGGGAGTCGGCAATGGGTTTCCGTGGGTGGGTCTCGCGCGCCCGGGCGACAATCTGTACACCGCATCTACTGTCGCGATCGACGTCGCGACCGGCGCCATCAAGGGGCACTTCCAATACACGCCGAATGAATCGTGGGACTGGGACGAGGTGTCGCCGCCGATCCTTGTGGATTACCGGCGCGGCGGCCGCACGGTCAAGGGGCTCGTCAACTTCGCACGAAACGGCTACCTGTATTTTCTCGAGCGGAGCGCGGGAGCGATCTCGTTCGTCGAAGGCATGCCGTATGTGAAGCAGAACGTGTTCAAGAGTCTCGATCCGAAAACGGGCAGGCCCGACATCGACACGACGCGCAAGCCCGACATCGGGAAGCTCGCGGACTTCTGTCCGTCCTGGCACGGCGCGAAGAACTGGCAGCCGGGCGCCTATAACCCGAAGACGCGCATGATCTACGCGCCGACTCAGGAAAACATCTGCGCGGTCATGATCGGCCGCACTATCCAGACAGCGGCGGGCCTGACGCGTGCTGCGTCGACTCAGCGGATGTATATCGCCCCGGGCGCCGACCACCTGAGCGAAGTACAGGCGTGGAACGTGGATACGGGCAAGAAGATGTGGACGCACAACTTCGCGAAGTCTCCGAATTGGGGGCCGATCATGACGACCGGCGGCGGTCTCGTGTTCAGCGGCGGCACCAACGATCGGATGTTCCGAGCCTTCGACGCGTTGACTGGAAACGTGCTGTGGGAGTTTCCGACCAACTCGGGTATTTATGCCCCGGCCTCGTCCTTCACGATCGACGGCACGCAGTACGTCGCAGTCATGTCGGGGTGGGGGCAGGACGCCCGCCTCATGCAGACGCGCATCGACGCCGTGTCGCCGGGCAGTTTCCCGGAAGTGCCGGAGGGCGGGGTGATCTGGGTCTTCGCGCTGAAGTAGACGGCGAAAAACGATCCAAATTATTGGAAACGCCCGGGTTGGTGTTGCGACAAGTTGCGACCAAGGGTTG
>CAYHHH010000206.1:0-5075 GCA_964356125.1 uncultured Bifidobacteriaceae bacterium
CTCGTCGATGACGATGTGCGAGAAGTAGTGCTCCGGATAGTGGCGGAAGAGGAACGAAGGGTCGCCGTCTTCGCGATCAATGCCGAGCGTCTGGTACGTCGCGACGTGGACGCGGGCGTTCTTCGCATGGTTGCGTCCCCCGTCTTCCTCGTACACCTCAGCGGCGTCGGCGCCGAAGACGCCCTGCATGGCCTTCAAGCCCTGAGTGCGCAATTCGTCGCGGTCGCAGAGAAATAGAGCGCGCTTCAACTGGCCCGCGTCGGCGATCCGCTTGAGCAGATGGCACGCGATGAACGTCTTGCCGGTCCCTGTGGCAAGCGATAACAGGGCACGGGGCGGCCGGCCCTCCGCGGCGCTGCTCGCCACTTTCTCGAATACTGCTCGAATGGCCGCGTCCTGAAAATAGCGCCGTTGACCCTCGCCGCCGGCATAGCGCGCGAGCAGCGGCTTCGCAATGGGCTCTTCAAGCGAGAAGCCCATGATCTGCTCGTAGCGCGCACGCAGATCCGCGGGCGGCGGAAACTCGGCAATCGGCCGCGGCGAGGTCGTCATGCCCGTCGAACGGTCGAACTCGACGAACATATAACCGTTTGAGGAGAACACGAACTGGACGTTATGCTGCGACGCGCGGAGATAGCCCTTCGCCTGATCGAGGCCATGTCCCGGCGGCAGCGTATCTTTTTTCGCTTCGAGCAGCGCGACGGCCACCGGCTGGGCGTCGGTGTTGACGCGAACGCGTAGTGTGTAGTCAGTGCGTCCGCCCGAGCGTCGACGCGCTTTGCCGGCGACGATCTCGACCGCGCCAAGCGTGGTTTCGCGGCAGATCAGGTCCTCCGACCAGCCGCGCTCATGTATCGCGGGATCGATCAGCTTCGCACGGGTGTCGGCTTCGGAGAGGGCCAAGGCTCAAGATGATAGCGGACGGCTGGAACTTTGGGTTGAATGCCGTAGGTGGCTGCCCCATTCATATTCATAATCACGCTATTATAGTCGCTTTTAGCATATACTTGGGGCGTGAAACTCCTCGACGCCTACCTCGACGATCAGCTAGCGCGAGGCCGCGAGTATCTGGTCAAGGCAGAGGCCATGAAGGCATTGGAACAGTCCCCGACCGCCTTCGCGGCCGCAGCCGCCCGACTGATCCGCAAGCGTCGCCTTGTCCGCCCCAAACGAGGCTTCTATCTCATCGTTCGGCCCGAGGATCGCGCGGCGGGCGCTCCGGATCCCGCGCGGTGGATCGATCCGCTCATGCGTCACCTGGAAATTGACTACCGGATCTCACTTCTTCGCGCCGCGGCGTTTCACGGCGCCTCGCACCAGGCCGCCCAGGTGTTTCAGGTGATCGTCCCGAAACAGATCCGCATCATCAGCATCGGTCGACAGCGCATTCAGTTCGTTTACCAGACTCCTCAGGCCTTCGCGAAGACCAATCAAGCCGCGTGGCTCGGGCAATTGAAAACCGACACTGGATTCGCCAAGGTCGCGGGCATCGAGTTGGTCCTGCTGGATGTCGTGCGTTACTTCCACCAGGCCGCCGGCCTCAACGGCGCGGCGCAAATCGTCCATGACCTCGGCGCGCGCGCCGACCCTCGGAAGCTCGCACGCGCAGCCGCATTCTATGAGAACTCGACCGCGCGGCGTCTGGGCTATCTGCTCGAACACTTCGGTCACGCGCGTCAGGCGTCCGCTCTACACTCATTTGCCAAAGTGGCGAAGTCGCTGAAGCCCTTGGACCCATCGGTGAAACAACTCGCGGCCCTCGGGAGAGGCGCCGGCAAGGCGCGTGAAGCGCCCACCTGGAAACTGAGCCTCAACGTTCCGCTGGAGATCGATGCGTGATTCCGAGCGCCTACATCCAGGAGTGGACCGCAGCAACACCGTGGCCAGATCCCCGCCAGGTCGAACAGGACCTGATCATCTGCCGGGCACTGTGCGACATCTTCAACGAGCCGATGCTCGCCGAGCACCTGGCGTTCCGCGGCGGGACTGCCATCAACAAGCTCCTGTTTCGCCAGCCGCTCCGATATTCTGAGGATATCGACCTCGTACAGGTGCGGCCAGAACCCATTGGCCCCACGGTTGACGCCGTTCGCCAAGCCCTGTCCTGGCTCGGGCCATGCCGCCGCAAATCCGCGACTCATTCGATTCACCTGGTCTTTGCCTTCGCACCGGAGGCCGATCCAACGACAACCCTCAAGCTGAAAGTCGAGATCAACACGCGTGAACACGAGAGTCTGTACGACCTCCGGGCGTACCCCTTCGAAATCGAGAATCCGTGGTTCACCGGGAGCACGTCGATCGCCTCCTTCGAGCCCGAGGAACTATTCGGCACGAAGCTCCGCGCGCTTCTGCAGCGACGAAAGGGCCGCGACCTGTTCGATCTCAATGAAGGGTTGAGGCAGCTGCCGCTGGACCTGGAGAAAGTCATCGCGTCCTTCGACCATTACCTGACGCACGAGGGCACGCGGATTACGCGGGCGAACGCCGAAGAACGCATGCTCGCGAAGCTGACTCGGAGCTTGACTGACGACATCGCGCCGCTGCTGTCGGCGGATGTCGTCTATCGTGACGCAGAAGCGCAGGAAGCTTTCGAGCGCGTGTGGTTCCGCCTGATCGCTCGACTGAGCGGCGAGGCTTGGCACCGGTCTGAGGCGGTTATCGCAGAACTGCGCGCGACATCAATGCCCAGCCTTCTTCGAAATCCCAAAATCTGATGGGCTGTTCGTTCCAATCGGAGTGGGACAGGAGTTTAGGCAACTCGAATCTGTCGGTTTGCCATCCAGCGCTTCAGCCCCATTTCGGAATAGCGGATCGCGTGGTCGGAGATTCTCCTGGCAAACGGCAGCCGCTTCGCGCGCCGTTGCACCCACCGTCTCTTCACACCGAGAGTGCTAGCGACTTCGTCTGCCGTCAGAAGTCGATCGCCTGATTTGTGCGATGCCGCGTCGTCCGTTGCGGACGTTAGGAGTCGAGTCGTGAGCGCTCCCTGAAGTGCGCAGAGTGCCGCCTGCTCCGAGGCCAGCTCGGCGACCAATGCAGGAATCTGCTGTACGGGCACCTCGGATGCACGAGTCGGGTTCGCAACAAGCGCTGCAACCGACGTCTCGATCGATCCGACTCGACCATCTGGCGCATCGCCAGGGCGCGTAATAACTGGACGCGGTGTTCGCTGGTCGTCCGGTGAATCGGATGGTTTCAGAGCGGCTTTGAGGCAGCGCCTGGTGCGGTCTAGCGGACGGCCAGGCAACCGTGCCTTTCGTGAAGGGGTTTCGACGATTGTCTGTTCGTCGTTCCGCTGCATGGTCTTTCTTCTTTCAGCGATTCAACAACGCCGCGCCATACGATTTCATTTGCCGCTCTATCACCAGCAAGACCCGTGCTGCTTCATTGATCAAATGCTATCACCCGCAGTAAGGGCGTGAGCAGTGAATCGTTGTCGCCGTCTTCAACTGTGGTGCAAGCGTACGCGCAACACGTCACGCAACTGCGCTGCGAATGGACGCGGATTGTGATCGAGTCAAGCCGCGCGATCAGCCTCGCACAATGCCATCGACAGAGCTGACGAGGATGCGCTTACAACATCAGACGTCATGCAACACTTTGCGTCGCGAGCGATGCGCGACTGACGCCTCGTTCGCGGCGTGGATCGCGCGTACGTCGAGCCCACGTTCGCAGTTGGTTCGAACGCATGATCGGATCGTGTTCGGCGCCGCAATGAGCAGGCATCACAGCGCATCATCAAAGCGATGGACCCCAATCTGCACGGCACCATAGCCCTGAGTCGGATATACGCGAAGGCTGTCCGTGACCACTGTTCGTGTAATGCCGCGCTCTCGAGGACACGACGCCGTGAGGCGCTTCGTGTTCTCACGAACCTGGTCACCCGCCGCAAAGCCGGTTTGATCGTGGTAGAACTCGACATCGTCTGTGAAACTTGCATTCGCGGCTACCGCATCGCATGACACAAAAGATGCCTCGAACACGATACTGTCCATTCGAGCGAGCGCGTCAAACAAGGGCCCAACCCTCAGTCCGCCGTCATCATCCGCAGTGGTTTGCGCCGAGAGGAGGGTCGCCCCGGAGACAACCAAGAGCAGCGTTGCGATTCGAATCATCATAGTGGTGTTGACTGTAGACGGACCGCCGCTTGTGGGAGTTCCAGTCGCAGCGCCGCAGCGGAGTGACGGTCGACCTGCGACTATCGACTTGTGACTTGCGACTACGTAGTAGTGCCGGGGGCGGGAATCGAACCCGCACGTCCTTTTCAGAACTCAGGATTTTAAGTCCTGTGCGTCTGCCAGTTCCGCCACCCCGGCGCGGTTACTGATTATCGCGCAATCGGCGCTATAGTGGGTGGGTGCCGAGGACGTTCGACCGAATCACACAAAACCCGAATGTGCTGGCCGGCCGGGCCACAATCCGTGGTCTTCGGATCTCGGTCGCGCATGTCGTCAACCTCGTTGCAAACGGCATGACGCCGGCCCAAATCGTCGCCGACCTGCCTGACCTCGAGGAAGAAGACATCCGACAAGCACGCGCGTACGCCGCCGCTCTGGCCCAAGACGAGATCCACACGCTTCGCGCGTGAGCGATGCGCTTCCTGGCTGATGCGGGGATCTCGCCCTGACCGTCGAGTTTCTATTACATCTCGGTCATGAAGCGGTGCACGTCCGAACGCTTGGCATGCATCGGGCTCCGGACTCAGAGATAGTCCAGCGCGCCCAGTCCGATTGGCGCATCGTCCTGACATTTGATCTCGATTTCGGCGACGTGCTTGCACTTGGAGTTCTGGACAAGCCGAGTGTTGTCATCTTCCGGCTGGCTGATGAACGATCGGAGTCGGTGAATCGGCGGCTCTCCGCGGTCCTTGCTGAACGCTCAGCGGATTTAAATGCTGGCGCACTGATTCTGGTTGAAGACATGCGGTACCGCGTTCGGAAATTGCCAATCGGAAGTGCTCACTCGAGCGAAACGTGAGGGGTGTCTGCCAGTTCGGCCACCCCGGCGCTACCGCAGATCAGAGCCTGTCAGGAATTTTGTGTGTGGGCATAACATGAGGAGTGTTCATGCCCCGA
>CAYHHH010000207.1:0-4875 GCA_964356125.1 uncultured Bifidobacteriaceae bacterium
CAGGGGCCGGGGCGGGCACTTGCATGACCGACACGAGCACGAGCAGGGCGCTCAGCAATTGCGGCATCTCAAAAAGCATACATCCACGAGAGGAAGATCCGGCGATTGTCGTAGTTCTGGTCCGGCTCAACCGAGCGCCGCTGCGAATACTCGTAGCTGAGCCCCACCCGTGTCCGATTGCGGAGATTATAGCCGAGCCCGCCCGACAGGGTATCGACCGTGTCCCGCCTGGGTGGGGACCCTTCCCTGCTCCCATAATCGGACAGCGTCCGCCCGCCCTTCACCTGCGCGTCGACCGCACCTCGCAACCGCTGGGTATAGGTGAGGTTGAACAACGACGAGATGTAGTAGGCTTCGGCCGCATCAAACGAGTACTCCAGGCTCCGCACGAAGCTGAAATTCAGGCGGCCGATCTCGAGCAATGGGTAGGTTAACGCCATGGAGGCAATGAACCCTCGATAGGGCTCCACCAGTGGGTCCTCGGCCTTGAAATCCTGGACGCCAATCGTGGCTTCGCCGTTGAACAGCGCCTGCGGCGCGAAGGTGAAGGTCCCGTTCACGTAGCGGCGATCGGCGTTGCGTGTGGGGTCTCCCGTGAACAGGTCTCGCGCGTAGCCGCCCGTCAGGGTGAGGGACGTGAGGGGCGTTAACGCCGTCCGTACCCCTCCGTTGAAATCGTCGGTATGGCGGTTGAGCGCCTGGCCAAGGTCGACCCCTTCTTCGAATGCGTCCTCGTACCGCGTCTTCGACCGAATGGCCGACACATACACGGCGGAGGTGTCCGACCACCGGAAGCCAAGCCCACCGGAGGTTTCGGTTTGCAGGTTGTCGGCGCGCGCGTCGATTTCGCTGTTGGGCCGCTCGCGGGTCTTGGTCTGGCCGTAGCCCACAAATGGGAACAGCCGGCTCAGCAGCACATCCACTCGAGCCCGCCCGGCGTACCCCACCGACCTCTCGGACGAGTATTTCTTGAAATAAGTCAGTTCAGCGCCGGCGTACGCCGACACCTGGACGAACCGCAAGCGAGTAAAGATCGACACGTCGGGCCTTCCGGACGCGACAAAGTCATCCTTGGGGTCTTTCGACTCGTGGAACACGTTCGAGTCGGTTCCAATCTGGTCGATGGTGATGCCCGGGGCCAGTTTGACAGGTCCCAGGTTGAGCACGCCGGAAGTCGGCTCAGTCTCGGTGAGCGTGCTGGTCAGCGGCCCGCTCCCGACGCTGCCTTGCGCCCACGATTCAGCCGACCAGCCTACCAATCCCATGAAGATTAGGACGCCGCAAAGTCGTGGATAGCCTGCGTTCTGCGGCCTCATCGCTTGATCACCACAGGCGTCTTTCCCGGCAAGCTGTCCGCGACGGGTGCCTCCAGCGGTCCGAACCGGCCGTCACCATCATCGTCCTCCTCAATCGCAGTCAGTTGCGCCTTCCCATCGTAGACCAATCGCCGGTCGGCGCGCCCGCGCGACAGCGACGTATCAAACCGCGCCTCCCGAAGGGCGCCGCCCTCGTGAATGTCCCACTTGTCGGGCCGCCCATCGGCATTGGTGTCTTCTTCAGCGCGCAGCAGCACGCCCTCACGGACCACCTCTCGCCGGTCGATGCTGCGGTCGCGATGCCGAGAGCGCACCACCTGAGACTCGCCGTTCGCCGAGACCGGCGAGGTCCACGTGTCTTCGACGCCGTCGTTCAGGCCCGAAGTGCCCACTTGTACCAAGGACGCCTGGGCATCGAAGTACTCCCACCGATCAATCCGGCCGTCAGCATCGGTGTCGGCCTCACCCCGGAGTGGGCGGTTGCCATCCATATAGGTCCACTGATCCAGTCGGCCGTCGCCATCCAGGTCCGCCGAAAGCTGGATCAGCCGGCTCGTAAAGAGGTCGTAGCTGGGCACGACTCTTGACTGGGCACGCTGGGGGCTGCAGTGCGCACCGGCAATGCCGATAATCACGGCAACAAACAACCGCGCCGCCGAACTATCTTGAATTGCCACAGCTTCGCCCTCTCAGTTACATACAGCATTGTAGGACCCAATTCGCATTTGCCGGGGCCAGCTCGCACCGTTCATGCCTTGCATTCGGCGCACTCGGACCACGGGCCACGGGACGAACCCCACACGCGGTGCCCGACTCCCCTCCAGGAACGCGGGGGTTGCGATCACCGTGATGTATCGGCTGCCAACCTCGTGATCGTGGGGGATGCTGTGAATCTTGAGCAGCGTCGTGCGAAAACCCGCCACCGCGAGCACGTCCTGCAGCGACTTCCGCCAGAAACAGAACGGTGGCAGGCCGACCGCACGGCGAACGGCACGAGGAAGATACTTCACGATTAGGATTGTCTGTTCGTGCGCATGGGTAAAGCTTCGCCCTCTCGGTTACACCTGGGAACAAGCATGCACCGACCTTCATCGCGATGAGCGATGAATTCCCCTCGCATTCTCCGTCAAAAATGGCGGGCTGGAAAGTGCCGCCACCGGGCAGGCATCCTGATTCCGACCTGTGACACAAAGGTGATCCACCTGCCGCACGGCGACTGCCTTGTTCCGGTAGTCGCGGGCCACCGTGCCCACTTGTGCGGGCAGCGTCGTCCGCAAGCCCTCCGCGTCGGTGGAAAAGCCATAGCGCACCCGCGTCGCCGCCTGACCAATCACCGTCAGCATGCCCGCCAGGAACGAGAACTTCGCGAGGCGCGATGAGGCCATCAGGCGTCATTATAGGCGGCGAATCACCCGCGAGCGTCTTCGGCGCCACGGCCGCGCTTTGACGCTTCGACATAGAGCGACTCGATCGCGCGATGTTCAGAGTCAATCAGCAGTTGAGAGTCGCGACCAGTGCCGCAGGTGGCCCGGGTGATGTCAGTGAAGCCCGCCTTCTGGAGCAGCTGTCGCAGGAAGTCGTAGTCGTAGATGAACAGGTGGCCGTGATGGCGGAAGATGCGGTTGACCGTCACAATCGGGCTTCGAATGCCGTCCACGGCGTGGTTCTCTGCGTATGGCAGCGTGAGGTCCCCCCGGCCGCTCATGATCTCGGTATAACGAGTCAGATATAACTCGCCATCGGGCATCACGATCCGGATGCTCCCGCCTGGCGCCAGCACCCGATAGCATTCGCGCAAGATGCCGGCGATCGACTCCAGGGGCAGGTGCTCGAAGCAGTGCTCGGAGAAGATGCCTCGAACGGCCTGATCGGGCAGCGGGATGCCCCGGGTGACGTCCCAGCAGATGTCAATCCGCGGATTCCAGCCGTAGTCCAGGTTGATAAACGTCTCGTGCGCGTTGGGACCGCAGCCGATGTCCAGGTATTGCTTGGCGCTGACCTTCGCCTGGTTGATGTGGGCGCGTCGATTGCGCACCACCTTCGCGATCAGGTGCTGGACCTTGGTGTAGTCGGTCAGTGGCCGTGTCCACGAGAGGCGCGTCTGCTTGAAGTCCATACGGTCCGCCCTCAGTATCCCGCCAATAGCTCTGACAGCTGCCGGGCGGTCTCGCGCCGGTGAAACCGGCGGAGGAACGGCAGGTTGGGCGCCGGCGCGAACCGTCCAGCCACCAATTGCTCAAGTGCCCGGGCCGATGCCTCTGGGTTGTCGGGATCACAGATCGAGGCAATCCCCGACTCCTGCCAGAACGACTTCTGCTCGCCTTCGCTGACAAACGCAATGACGGGCCGCCCCGACGTGACGTATTCAAACGTCTTCCCAGCAACGAAGGCGTTGCGGCCACCGATCGTCTTCGCCGAGGTGGACAGCAGCGCGTCGCACTCGGCCTGGAACGCCAGGGAGGCGCCATGCGGCAGGCGTCCCAGGTGCTCGACGACATCACGCAGCCCGAAATGCTCGACCTGTGCGATCAACCAATCCTCCGGATCGCCAACAAAGCGCACCTTCACATTCGACCGCACGGCCGGCCGGTCATCGAGCAATTTCCTGAGCGCCAGGAAGAAGAAGTAGGGTGTGCGATAGAGCCAGTCCTCGCGCTTGGGCGAATAGTGCAGCCAGTGGCGCGGCGGCAGCCGCCACCAGGGCGCCATGACCGACGCCCGCGTTTGCGGCAGGTAGTAGAAGCTGCCGACATAGCCGATCACAAACGGACCCGCGGTCGTGGCGCGCGGCGGGAATGCGGTGGGCAGCGCGGCGTCGTAGCCGTTGGCAATCACGTGGAAATGGTCTCGCGCCACCCCAGGGTGCACCGCCTGCAGGTCGCGCACGATCTGCGCCGTGGTGGCGACCACGGCGTCGGCCGCGTCGAGACACTGCCGTTCGCGGCGCAGGACGAGCAGGTAATGCAACCAACTCGCGCGGGGACTGTGGCACCACTGCGACCAGCTGTCACGAAAGTCCACGATCAGCGGCAGGCGGCTGCGCCGTGCGAGGTTGACCGCCAACGGAGCAAGGCTGAAAGGCGGGATGCTGACATAGACAGCGGCAGGCTGCGTCTCGGCCACCAGGCGATCCCACGCCGCGGTCAGCTGCGGTTCCCACTGGCTCCCGATGTCTTCCTCGCCCAGGGAGAAGAAATGCCGCAGTCGCCGGGCCCAGAGTCCGCTCGGTACCGGCGGTTTCGGACACGGCACCCGCGTCATGACTACGTCCGGCGATAACTCGTCGAGCGGCGCCTGATCGAGGGCGCGGCCGAACCACGCCTCGAGGGATGCGCCATCCGTGGTCACGACGACGGGCGTCACACCGTGCTCGGGCAGGTACTTGGCGAGTTTGAGCGAACGCTGTACACCCACCCCGCTCAGAGGGGGGAATTCAAACGCCAGCATCAGCAACGAGAGCGGCCGCGTGGTCACGACGCCTCGCGAAACACCAGGAGCCATTCTTTGCCGACGCGCAGTTCGGTCGGGACGTCATCGTCGAACATCGGCGAGAGGTCGA
>CAYHHH010000208.1:0-4821 GCA_964356125.1 uncultured Bifidobacteriaceae bacterium
GCGGCTACCTCACCTCGACCGGGGAGTACGGCTGGGACGGCTCCGCCGGGACGTTTTTCGCCATCGACCCCGCGAAGCAACTCGTCGTGCTGCTGTTCTCCCAGAATGTGCCGGCCAGTCCGGACAGCCTGCGGCAGCGCTTCAAGGCCGCCATTACACAGTCCATCGTCCAGTAACACCATGCGCAACCCGCAGGCCCGCGATGTCGTCCGGAAGGCTGTGGAGCTCAACCCCGCCAACAAGCGGCAGCTCCCGAAGAACACCAACTTCCAGATCCTCGTCAGCGACCCGGCGTTTCTGCAGATCATCAAGTAGCGTCCGGCTTCAGCGGGACTGGGCGGTGGGTGGTTGAGCGTGAGTCAATCCGTCGACTCCTGAGAGCGCCATACCTGCCGCCCACGCAGCGAAGGAGGCGGCGCCGGCGGCGAATCGCCGAGTGGTATCATTCGCGCCATCTGAAGCTTGCGAGGGGTTCCACCGGAATTCGAGGCAGCTCCTTAGCTGCGCGGCTTGCAGCGAGGGAGCTGTGGAGATCGGCTGACGGGTTCGCAGCCTAGATACAGTTAGGCGGGTCTTGGAATAGTGACGTGAACGTATGAGCGATACGAGTGAACCTTTCGATTTCCAGGCGCACGCGGACCGTGCAGTCACGCAGTACCTTCAAGTCCAGCGGTTCTTCAATGATCTTGCCGATTCCGTGCGGCGCGTGGTTGAGGAGGCGCTTCAGCGACATGGCCTCAACGTCCACTCGGTTCAGGCCAGAGCGAAGGAACCGCGCAGCTTTGGAAGAAAGGCCGCTCGTCCTGACGAAGCGGACCCAGCCCGTCCGAAATATCCCGAGCCATTGCGAGACATCACGGACCTCGCTGCAGTCAGGATCATCACCTACTTTCCGGGCACCCTTCCAGAGATCGAGATCATCCTGAAGGCTGAGTTCGAGATTATGGAACGTGCCGACAAAGGCCAGACGTTGCTAGAGGAAGAGAGATTCGGCTACCAGAGCATTCACTACTTGGTTCGAATGAAGGGAAACCGCACGCAACTGCCGGAGTACGAACGATTCCGGGATTCAATCGTTGAGATCCAGCTTCGGACCATTCTGCAGCACGCGTGGGCTGAGATTGAGCACGACATTCAGTACAAGGGCGCCTCGGTTATCCCGGTCGCAATCCGCCGCCGTTTCATGGCCCTCGCTGGCATGTTGGAAGTCGCCGACAGAGAGTTTCAAGCGATTCAGAATGCTGACACAGAGCTCCGCGAGAGCGCCAGGGCAAGCGTCAGCCGAGGCCGATTCGAAAACATCGAGATCACTCCAGATGCGCTGAAGGCATATCTCGATCGGCGTCTTGGATCGGACGGTCGGATTTCATCTTGGTCCTATACTTGGACGACAAAGCTACTTCAGCGTCTTGGGTTTACGACGTTGGCGCAAGTAGACGAGGCGATCAAGCAGTATGACGATGATCGCCTCAGCCGGATTGCGGAAGGCGGGAGGCAAGGGCAAACCACACGATTCGAGACCATGCTCCTCGCCGCGCTCGGCGAAGAATTCATCAAGCGACACTCCTTTGCAGAACACGAATGGTTCGCGCCGAGGCGGCAGGTAATCTTGGGCAAATTGAGAGCTGCGGGCGTTCCCGTCGGCAACTACGATCCACTGGTTCCGGGAGATTCGCCGACACCGTTTAACAACGCGCTGGAGCCGACGGCGCCTGTTGAGGAATAGGTGCTGCGGCTCAGCGCAGGCCGATTAGTCGAGGTGCGATGTGATGGAGGCTATTGCAGGCAATCAGCCCGTTGGGGAGTCAGCTGCCGAATCAAGTGATGCAGCGCGAATCGCCGAGTACACAGGTTTGCGAGCTGAGAGTGACCGTAGCGCTCAACTGCTCTCAAATGCCGTGTGGATTGCCGTCACCGGGTTCGGCCTGACACTGGCCGGTGCGGCGGCTGCTTCGACGAATGGAGTGCAACCAGTGCTGGTGCCGTCGGTGGCCCTCCTATTGAGCATCCAATCCGTTGCGATCACGACACTTTATGCATCTGAACTCTGGAAGTACATACGAGTGGGAACCTACATTCGCGTTTATATCGAGGGCTACTTCCGACGGCAAGGCGACCACCGCATGCCGCCAATGCACTGGGAGACATGGATCGTGGCCCACCGCGCTCTGACGCTCCACATAGCGGCGGTGGTCTTCCTTCAGGTTCCAGTCGTGGTCACGGGCGGGCTCTTGGCCTGTGTCGCGGCCGGATGGCAGGCTTCCGCCTCCGGAGCCAGTGTCGTGTATCTCAGCTACGTCGGCACGGACGGCTTGTTAACCCGCGCGCTCTGGCTGGTTGTCTTATTGGACGTCGTATTGCTAGTCGTCCTCGGACACAAGCTCTGGTGTGCCAGGCAAGGGGACTTCGGCGACGGCGGCAAATCGGTCAAAGCTCTTGCTGAGGCGGCCGACGGTCAAGGTGCACAACCATGAGGGTGTCTGTCGTCATTCCGATTTTGCGTGATTCCCGCGCCGGCGAATCCATTGCTACGCTTCGGGCCTGGGCCGCCCGAAGAGGAATCGCGGTCGAGATCATCGTCTGCGGCGAGCTACTCCCGGCCCAATCCGTCGGCGGGGCGCTGGTTCTACCAGTCGTGCCCGCACTGAAGGGGCGGTGCGTTCGTGCCGGGGTCATGGCCAGCAAGGGTTCGGCAATCCTAGTGTGCGATGCAGACCTGCCCGTGTCTGTAACTGATCTCGATTCGCTAATTGCCGGCCTCGTCCACGGCGATGTTGCCGCGGCTCACCGCTCGGCGTGTGCCTCGCGCACGATGACACGCCGCGTTGCGAGCGCGGTCTTCAGGTTCCTTGCTAGGGCACTCGCCGGGGTGCCCAAGGATGCTGATCCCCAGTGCGGTGTCAAGGCGTTTCGAGCAACTGCCGCGCGACGCCTGTTCTCTGTTCAACTAGTCTCTGGACTTGCGTACGAAGTTGAGGCGATGCGACGCGCTCGCGATCTCGGACTGCGGATCATACACGTACCTGTCGAGTGGAAAAGCGATTCGACCACGATTTCGTTGTGGCGTGAGTCACCACGAATGTTACTTGATCTCGTTCGCTTCTCGCTTCTGATGTGGCTCTGGCCTAACCACGCGATGGAGCCGTCGCCGCTGCAATCATGAGCACCGCGGCTCATCGCGGGCGTTAGCCGGACGACTTCAAGTTGAGTTGCGTAGGGGCGTTCACCGGAGTAGCCTTGTTTCCATGACCACCGTCGCCGACATCAGCGGGAAAGCTCGATACCTTGGTTCGAGCGGCTCGTTGCGGAGCGCGCGGCGCTACTCATGGGGAAATGGGATGAGTACTTCAGCATCGCCGATTGAAACTGTCGAACCGCGGGCCCAGCGGGTGACCGTCACCAACGACGCTCTGGCAGTGGATCTCCTCGACGGACGCACGATCGCGGTGCCGCTCACGTGGTACCCGAGACTCGCGCACGGCACCAGCGCCGAACGAGCGCACTTGAGCTTTATCGGCGAAGGGGAGGGCATCCACTGGCCTGACCTCGATGAAGACGTTAGCGTTGAGGGACTTCTGGCTGGCCGTCGCTCCGGAGAGACGCAGGCCTCTCTGCGGCGCTGGCTCGATAGTCGACCAACGGGCTGAACCCCATCTGTAGCCAAGGCTTTGGTCAGTTCCTCAGATTCGGCACCATTTATCGCGGCGATTGCGTTTAGCGCCATGCTGGTGGCACCGGCCGCGGCTCAGCCGGTCGAACTGGCGTGTCCGCCGGCCGGATGGCCGCTGATTCGCCTGACGGCGCTCAAGACGGCGAAGTTCGCCGTCGCCGACGCCAACGAGCGGCAGTCCCTTGCCCTCGCCCTGACCGCTTGCCTGAGTGATCCCAATCCACACCTGCGCGACGGCATCGCGTTCGAAGCCCTGTCGGCCTGGATGCGCGCGGGCCAGCTCGATCGCGCGACGCTGGTTCGTTTGCGCGACACACTGATGCCGATGCTGGCCGGCGGCGATGCGCAGGGCTTTCGCGCGCCGTTTGCGGCGCTCGTCATGGCCGAGGTCGCGCGCACCGACCGCATCACCCCCTGGATGTCGCCAGGCGAACGCGACGCGCTGGTGCTGGCCGCCGCCGAGTTCCTGCTGGACGTCAAGGACTACCGCGCCTTCAGCGACACCGAAGGCTTTCGTCACGGCGTCGCCCACGGCGCCGACTTCGCCCTGCAACTCGCGCTCAACCCCGCGGTCAACAAGGCCCACCTCGATCGCCTGCTGATCGCGATTGCGGAGCAAGTCGCACCTCGGCAGACCGTCGCCTATCACGCGGGGGAACCCGACCGCCTGGCGCGCCCGGTCCTGGTCATCGCGCAGCGGGGACTTCACACCGACGATGAGTGGAAGGCGTGGTTTGCAAAGGTCCTCTCGCCGGCGCCGCTCGACTCGTGGGAGGCGGCGTTTTCGTCGGAGGCTGGCCTGGCCAAGCGACACAACACGCGCGCGTTCCTGCTGAGCGTTTACGCCAGCGCGAGCGCGAGCGAGAATGCCGGCGCCCGGCAACTGATCCCGCCCATTCGCGACGGCTTGAAGCTGCTGCCCTGACGGCCACAGACGCAAGCCATCGACACAAGCCATCGACATAAGCCACAGATTAGACACCGATCAAACGCCGATTGATTTGTGACCAATCGGTGTCAATCTGTGGCTGTTGAAGAACCAGACGGCGCCGGCGTATTCGTGGATAGTACTTGCGGCCGCCGGCGGGTTCATGGCCGGCATGCTCGTGATGGCCGCGCTGTTCACCGTGTTCCCGGCCGGCCCATGGGCC
>CAYHHH010000209.1:0-3488 GCA_964356125.1 uncultured Bifidobacteriaceae bacterium
GGATCAGCGGCCGGACCGCCGCCATCGCCATCAGGACGAGCCCGAACGTGCAGACGATCGTCGCGCCGGTCGGGAGGTCGAAGAGCACCGAGAAATACATCCCCAGGATCGACACCAGGATCCCCATCACCCAGCCGATCGCGAGACGCTTGCCGATGGTGCGCGCGAACAACATCGCGCCCACCGACGGCACGATGAGGTAGCAGAAGACGAGGAGCACCCCGGCGATCGCCACCGAGCGCGTCACGACGAAGCCAAACGACGCGTAGAACAGAAAATCCCAGAAGCGCACCGAAATGCCGCGCGCGGCGACGGCCTGTGGGTCGGCTGAGATCTCCAGAAAGCGCCGTCGAAACACCCAGTGAAAAATGCCGATCGCGGCATAGATGGCCGCCGTGAGCCAGACGTCGGGCCACTGCACCGACAGGATGTTGCCGACCAGCATGGCCCTGAGGTGCTCTGCCTCTCCCGTCGCTTTGCTCATTGCCAGAATCACGGCAGCCGAGGCCACGGCGTAGGAGATGCCGATGATGGCTTCCTGCGGGACGTCCGCTTCGTGGCCCTTGATGACCGCGAAGATGAGCGCGCCGATGAGCGTGAAGGCCAGGCTCATCCAGTAGATCGCGGGTTCGTGCGGATCGTAGCCCTGCCAGACGCCAATTGCCGCGCCGAGCGATGCGATCTGCGCCAGCGAGAGATCCACGAAGATGATGCCGCGCTCGACCACGTGCAGGCCCAGGTACGCATGAATGCCCGCAATGATCAGCGTGGCGACGATCGCCGGAAGCAGGAACTGAAAGATCGTCCACTCCATACCGTCCTACTTTCCGGTCGCCCTCTTGAGGGCGGCTACCAGCGTATTCACGTTGTAGTCGAAGAGCGCGACGTAGTCGGTCGCTTCCTTCGTACCGCCGACCGACGGTGCCAGCACCAGCATCTCGCCGCCGACCTGTTTGGCAATCGCCTGCGACGCCTTATGATCGAAGTACGGCTCGACGACAATGAGTCGTGCGCCCTGTCTCTTCATCTCGTCGATGAGTTCAACGGTGTGGGAGGTTGTCGGCGGAATCCCGGGCTTCGGCTCGACGTAGCCGATGACGTTCAGCCCGAAGCGCTCCATGAAATTCGGCCACGAGCGGTGGTAGGTCACGATACGGGTGTCTTTGTACGGCTTCATCGCGCTGTCCCATCGGCTCTCGGCCGCGGCCAGCCGTTTGTCGAAGTCGGCGTAGCGCTCGTCGAAGTAGGCGCGATCGGCGGGTGCGAGCTGGCTGAGCTTGTCCTTGATCGTCTGAGCGATGCGCCGGCCGTTGGCCGGGTCGAGCCAGTAGTGGGGGTTGCCCTGCGGGTGTACATCGCCCATCGCTCGGGTGACCTGGCCCGTCGCGATTTCCAGGATCCTGACGTTGGCCGATGCATCGAGGTAGCCGTTCGCGCCCGGCTGAATCCTTGCGTTGCGGCTGCTGGTGATGAGCGGGGGCAGCCAGCCGATCTCCATATCGCGGCCGACCACGATGAGCAGGTTCGCGCGGCTGGCCTCGAGGATGAAACTCGGCTTCGGATCGACGAAGTGGGGATCCTGGTATCCCTTGGCAAGTGCGACGATCGTGACTCTGTCGCCGCCCACCTCGCGCGCCAGCGAGGCCAGATCTTCCGTCGTGGCGACAACACGCACCGCGGCAGCAGACGGCGCCGCCGTGATGGCGGCGAGCGCCGCCGTGAACAGGATGAGGCGAACACATACTCGCATGATCGATCCCCCTTAGAACGAATGCGCGCCGTGCGCGCCAATGGAGAAGCTGAGCTGAAACAGAAGCTCGTTGGCGTCGATGCCCTCGGCGTAACTGGTGCGCCGATACTGGCCGCGAACGAGACTGAACTCGGTGGGCCGGAACGTCAGATGTACGGATCCGCCCGAGTCGCGCAGGTCGTTCGCGAGCGCGCGGCCGGACCGATCGCCGCGGACGCCGATGAACCAGCGGCGGGCGAACTGGTAGTCTGCGCTGCCATAGAAACCCGACGCGCGCTGCTGCAGCCCGCCCGGCGCGTCCTGCCGCATCCAGATGAACTCCGTGCGACCGACGAACTGGCGGTAGATGGCGCGTCTGAGCGGACGATAGCGGAACGTGGCATCGACGCCGGTGAGCTGCGCGTCGTAACCCTGAAGCGCCGCGCTCGGTCCGCGGGTGTACGACACGCCGAGGTCGATGTTGGTGCCCTCGGTCAGATCCCGGTAGCCCCGCAGGCGGCCGAGATAATTCAGCTTCGAGCGGGCTTCGCTCTTGAAAACGTCCGAATCGCCGCGGTACACCTCGCCAATCGCGTCGATGAACATGAAGCTGTTTGGGATGAGCCTGGACACCGAGAAGCCAGAATCAGCGACCCCTTCCTCGCCGCCGAAGAGGTTCTGCGACACGAGGGGTCGATCGGCCCAGGGCAGGATGTGCGTGTGCATCGTGTTGACTTTCCCGAACTGCGCGCGCATCTTGCCGGCCTTCAACAGCACGCCGGCCGGCAGTGATGTGAATGTGATGTAGCCCTCCTCGACCTCCAGCCCCTCAGGGCTCGCCGACAGGAAGAAGTCGGCGCGCGCGTACGGATCGACGACCGCCTGGAAGGCCGCCTCGACCTCGGTGAGGGACAGCGGCGGCTGCTCGCTCTGGGGATTCTTGCCGGCGACGCCGAGGAAATTGCCGATGACGGACGTATCGGGGTTGAATATCTTCGAGTTGCCCGCCGCCGCGGCGGTCGCCGGAGCGGCGGCGGCGACCGGCTGCGGCGCTGCGCCGATCTGACCGCGCAGCGCGTCAAGTTCTGCTTTGAGCTGTTTCACCTGCTCCTCGAGCGTCTGCACGCGCGCCCGCAACTCGGCATCCGGCTGCGTTTGAGCCGAGGCTGTCTGGACGGCAAGTCCGCCCGTCAATGCAATCGTCATGACAAGTACGCAGACCTGAACGAGGCGATGAGCCTGCACGTGAGCCCTCCCGACCCGTGCGCTCGTGGCCACGGGGCGAATAACGATGTGGAAGTGTGAACCGGCCTGATGGGGGAAGCAGGCTAGCTGACAGGAGGAGCGCGGGCCGGTTGGGTGACGTTCGCGACCAGCCATGGTTCCGCGAACAGCGTCATCACGACCCGGCCGATATCGACAAACGGGATCAGGGTGGAGGATAAATTCGATCCCCTGAATCGCCCGCCCGACTGCCAGCAGTGGCAGATTGCACAGTGCGGCGAGCGCGAAGGCGCCGTGGCCGCACGGATGTGGTGTGCTGAGAGGTCGTGCAGGCCGGGATTCGGACTGCACGAGTCGTCGTTGCCGACCTCATGCAGCAATGGCAGCGCGGACATCGGCAACACGGCCAGCATTGCGACAGCCGCAGCCACGACAGTCAGACGGGAGCCCCGAAGGACGAGGCGCATCACTCTGAGAGTAGGAGTTGCGGCTGAAGGTGTCAACCACAGCAGGCAAGGGGTGAGGGGTGAGGGGT
>CAYHHH010000209.1:3588-4803 GCA_964356125.1 uncultured Bifidobacteriaceae bacterium
AGGGGTGAGGGGTGAGGGGTAAGGGGTGAGGGGTGAGGGGTGAGGCAAATTGCCCCTCGCCCCTTGCCCCTTGCCCCTTTTCTTACGCCGCGGGAGTTTCCGCGTCTTCCTGAATCTCCGACACGAGCGCTTCGGTCGTCAGCAGCAGCGACGCGATGGACGCGGCGTTCTGGAGAGCAGACCTGACCACCTTGGTGGGATCGATGACGCCGGCCTTCACCATGTTCTCGTAGGTGCCGGTCAGGGCGTTGAAGCCGTGCTCGGCGTCCAGCCCTTTCACCTTGGCGACGACAACGGAGCCTTCTTCGCCGGCGTTGTTGGCGATCCACCGCAGCGGCTCTTCGACGGCGCGCGCCACGATGTTGACGCCCACCTGCTGGTCGCCGCCGAGCTTCAGGCTCTCGAGCGCCTTCGACGCGCGAAGCAGCGCGACGCCGCCGCCGGGCACGATGCCTTCTTCCACGGCGGCCTTCGTCGCGTGCATGGCGTCCTCGATGCGCGCCTTCTTCTCCTTCATCTCGGTCTCGGTGGCCGCGCCGACCTTGATGACCGCCACGCCGCCGACGAGCTTCGCGAGGCGCTCCTGCAGCTTCTCGCGGTCGTAGTCGGACGTCGCTTCCTCGATCTGCGTGCGAAGCTGCTTCACGCGGCCTTCGATCGCCTTCTTCTCGCCGGCGCCTTCGATGATGGTCGTGTTGTCCTTGTCGATCGTGATTTTCTTCGCGGCGCCGAGATCCTCGAGCGTGAGGCTCTCGAGCTTGATGCCCAGGTCTTCCGTAATCGCCCGTCCGCCGGTCAGGATGGCGACATCTTCGAGCATCGCCTTGCGCCGATCGCCGTAGCCGGGCGCTTTCACCGCGGCGACCCGCAGCGTGCCGCGCAGCTTGTTGACCACGAGCGTCGCGAGCGCTTCGCTTTCCACGTCCTCCGCGATGATGAGCAGCGACGCGTTGCTCTGCGCCACCTTCTCGAGCACGGGCAGCAGGTCCTTGAGGCTCGACAGCTTCTTCTCGTAGATGAGAATGCGCGGGTTCTCGAGCGCCGCTTCCATCCGCTCGGGGTCGGTCACGAAATACGGCGACAGGTAGCCGCGATCGAACTGCATGCCCTCGACGATCTCGAGCGACGTGTCGATCGTCTGCGCCTCTTCGACGGTGATGACGCCGTCCTTGCCGACCTTTTCCATCGCTTCCGCGATGATCTTGCCGATGGTGT
>CAYHHH010000210.1:0-4771 GCA_964356125.1 uncultured Bifidobacteriaceae bacterium
GCTCGTTGGGCTCATAACCCAAAGGTCGGGGGTTCAAATCCCCCCCCCGCAACCATCGCTATTTGCAGTGAGAGGTCGCCTTCGGGTGACCTCTTCGCATTTTGAGCCGCCGATAGCATGGCGGCCAGATTTCCCTTCAATTCGATTCTCAGCTCGTTCTCGACGGGATTGAGGACGATGGCGTCGACTAGCCCGCGTAGCGCGTCAGCGGCCTCGCGACGCGTTTCTGGCTGCTCAAGCGCGGCAGCCAGCGTCGTGACCTTCTCGCGGTAGAGGACGGCCAGATTCGGGTGCAGCAATGGCGGCGGCGCATCCGCTGCATCGCGACGCTTGGTCAGATTTTCCTTACGAACTTGAAGGGCCGCCATCTCGTCCTTGAGCTCGGCTCCGGAAACTCCCTGCTTGATGGCTTCGATGATCTTGCGAATATCGACTCGGACGCGGTCAAGCTCGCGCTCTGCGGATGACAGGCTCGCCCGGTGCTCCATACGGAGCCGGTTCATCTCGCGTGTGAACTCTTCGCAGAACTCCTGGAAGAGATCCTGACGTAGGAGCTTCTCCTGCAACGCCTTCAGAACTCGTGCCTCAACCTCGTCGCGGCGGATAGTCAGATGATTCCCGCACGTCCCTTGATCACGTGCACCGAAGCACGAGAGGCGATTCGCGGAGCCCATCACGAACCCGGCGCCGCACACGCCGCACTTCGTCAGGCCCGAGAACAGATACCGCGGTCGATTCGCGGAGGAGAGCTTTCCGGTCTTGGCGACAGCGGAGCGAGTGCGCTGCTGTCGTCCCTTCGTGGCGGTCCAGAGATCATCGGCCAGGATGCGGAGATGGGGCACGTCGACCGCCACACACTCTGAGGGTGGATTCAGCCTGGACACCCGCCTGCCCGTGTCGGGATTCTTCACGTAGCGCAACCGGTTCCAGACGAGGCGCCCAATGTAGAGCTCGTTGTTCAGGATGCCCGTGCCGCGCTTGTGGTTTCCGTAAATGGTGCTCGGGCTCCACTTGCCGCCGAACGGCCCAGGGACACCGGCGCCGTTCAGCGTCTTGACGATCTGCTTCGGCGAGAGGCCGGCGACGAAGTCACGGAAGATGCGCTCGACGATGGCAGCTTCCCCGACGTTGATTTCGCGCTCGCCAGTCGTCACCTCGGCACCGTTGAGAGCGCGCACGACGCGATAGCCGTAGCAGAGGCCGCCGCCGGCCTTGCCGTTTTCGATGCGCCCGCGCAGACCGCGATGTGTCTTTTCGGCCAGGTCCTTCAGGAACAGCGCGTTCATCGTCCCTTTGAAGCCGATGTGCAGGTGCGTGATGTCGCCTTCCGCCAGGGTGACGATGCGAACGCCGGCAAAGGTGAGACGCTTGAATAGCCCTGCCGTGTCTTCCTGGTCGCGACTGAACCGGTCCAGCGATTCGGCCAGAACGACATCGAAGCGCCGATTGAGCGCGTCCCGCATGAGCGACTGAAAGCCCGCCCGGAGCAGCGTGGCCCCAGAAACGGCATGATCGGCGTACTCTTCGGCGACCGTCCATCCCTGCCGTTCAGTGAACGAGCGGCACACGCGCAGCTGATCCGCGATCGAGGCATCCCGCTGGTTGTCTGACGAGTACCGTGCGTAGATGGCAACTGTCATGTTCTGTCGCCTCAATGAATCGAGCCGGTCTTCGGAATGCAGTGCGCCTCGAACAATTCGCGTGCCGCCTGTCGCGCGAGAACGCGCACGAACGCTCTGAGGTGGGCATCCCCGTTGCTGTCGATCGTTCGAGCGCTGTGCGGGCGAATTTGTGAATTCCCCGCTCGTCGTCGCATGCGCCGTGTTCGCCTTCTTCGGATCATGATACGCCTCGCCACGCTAAACGCGCCGATGAGGATTCGACGCGGAGGTTTTTGCCGCAACTGGATGCAGCGGGTGAGGCCAGGACGGCGACCGCCGAGGCGAGTAAATGCTGCGATTTTGTTGAGTGCGCCAGTTCAGGGCGCCGCGATAAGTTGTGACGCTAAGTCACCGCACCATCGCGTGCTCCGCATGTGGCCATGCGGAGAGGTTGCCGGTCAACAACCGGTCGTGATGTCTCGAACGATAGCGCTGTGAATCGCCCACGTCAACTACCTGGCACAGCCGAATGTGTCGATGTTGACGCGGTGCGCCCAACCCATGGTCATCGTCATGGCCGGCGACAATTGCTAACGAGAGGTTCGCGGGCGCGCCGTCAAGACCGCAAGTCGCGGAACGCGAGCGGAGCAACGCGGAGCGTCTTGACGGCGCGCCTGCGAACCGCAGAATTTACTGGCGCCGGCCGATATCGGCCTGGTCCAAGTGGTGCGGGAAGAGGGCGCCCACGAGCGTGCCCAGCTGGAGGCCATTGTTTGCAGCAGACAACGACATCGACAAGCGGGGCGTGAGCGACCCCCCGATCAGGGGTGGGGCCATGATCGCGATGCAAGAGGGGGGTCGCTCACGCCCCGATTGCCTCTTTGGTGGGCAGAGTCAGTGGCGGCAAAGAACGCCGCCCGTGCGCGAGGGCGACGCACGGAATCGCCTTGCAACCAAAGGCACTTGAGGCGGCGCCGAGGTTGTCCGATCGACATTCGCTTGCCTACCAAGGGAAGAGAGACGGAGGGGGACAACACGCTCCCTGCCTGTTGTCTCCCCTTTTGTCCCCCTCGTTAATCCGGCTCTCGATTTGTTACCGGTCAGTCGATGTGGATTCGGGGCTTCAGGCCTTGCCAAAATTCGTTCACTTGCGCATGTGCTGTGAGGGGCGTATAGGCCAGTTCACATTCGCGTGCAAGCATCGCGAAGGACTTCTCCCAATCGACGGGAGGAACGGGTAGCTCTTTTGGAATATCGTGGGTGCGACGGCGGTCGAAAGTGGCTTGGACTGCGACCAGCACGCGGTCGCCCTCCAGGGGCTCTCGGTCAATCAGCAGGACGAGGTCGATTAGATCCTTGACCCGCGTATTGGTCCTTCCTTCGCGGGGCCGGGTGTAGGCGTGGAGCTTCTCGGCCCAATGCTGCTCGGCGGAGAGCGCGGGGACGACGAGGCGCGTGATGCCTGCGAATCCAAGCCAGTCCTCGCCCACGACCTCGTCGAGGGGGGCGAGCACTTCGTCTCCGGCGCCGAGGTCGACGTGAAACTTGACGAAGGTTCGTCCATCGATCCGCGCATCGATGGGGAACCTGGCGCCGCCTTCCGGGGCCTGGTCGAGCGTCAGCAATGCCTCGCCCACGACAAAGGTGAAGAAGTCGGGCAGTCGCACCTCTGCCGCAGTCTGCAGGCGTTCGCGGAGTGACGCCACCGTGGTCTGCTCAACGCCGAGTCCAGCCGCCACGACTCTCACGGTCAGGTCGAGATCCTTGGTTGTCCTGGCCTGTCGAAACCTCAGCTCGAGGGCGTAGCCGCCCTTTAGGACCCAATCATGCCGCGCGGCGTGGGCTGGGTCGAACATGCGAGCGAGCAGACGGTCGAATGCAACCTGACGTCTCAGGCGCTGCAGGTCGACATCGTCCCGCCGTGACCGTTCGAGCAGCCGTGTTTCAAGAGCGGCGCGAAGCGCGCCTGCTGTTGCGTACTGGCGTGGCGTCACCATCTGGCACCTGCTTCAGGATCCTATCGATGCGCTGGCGCGCGCGTGTCGTCGTTCTCACTTCTTCGATCTGCCGACGCAGGACGAGCCCGCGCCGGAACGCTTCGTCCACCGCCTGCACTTGCAGCTCGCGGCTGAGCACGTCGTCCGCGATGACATCGACCAGCGTTCTCAGCGCCGTCGTGACGCGCACGCCGTCGATCGTTTCCACGTCCCCGTCGCCGAGTCGAGCGCGGTGGAGTTGCAGTACGCGTGGAATGGTGGCCATGCGCTGAAAACCGGGAGGCACGGTCATGTCCAGTCTGCGGGGCATCACGTCGGAGAGTTCGTGCAGGGTCAGGGCCGTCCCGTGGCTGAAGGTTCCTTGCGGATCCCCGGCACGGTTGTGTGACCAGAGCTGCCAGAGGATAAGGTCTGGTCGTGCAGCGCTGGGGAACTGCGCCAGCCGGTAGATTCCTCGACGCTCGCGAATCCAGTTGCCAGCCCGTACGTGGTACGGGTGTACGTTGTCCTTGAATCCGGCCGCACGCGCCTGGCGGGTCGTGAAGAAGCCGCCTTGGGCTTGCGCCGATTCGTACAGTTGGCGCGAAGGTGAAGAGTGGCGATTCAAGGTATATAACCTCAATTATTATGAGGATATATAGCATATATCGAGTCACGTTGGCAGTGCTTACGGGCGAAGCGCCGACGTGACCAGTTGGCAAATCGCACTAGGGCCCCTCACGGTCGTGCGCCTTTGGGTCCCCCCAACACATGACGCGGAACTAACATTGGCGGGGGCGGCGGCAGTGCGCCGGGGGCTACTCTTGAGATTGCCGTATCATCGTCTGCTTGACCTCGACAGAACGGCCGATAGTAAGTGAGGGCATTGTTGCTGATTCGCTCAATTGCAATTGCGTGCATCCTGATTGGGCCTGTGGTCTCGCCCGCAGCCGGACAGGATTGGTTGGAAGCCAGGACCGACACCTACTCAGTCTTCTACGTAGCCGGCTTCGAAGCAGACGTTGAACTCGCCAAGACTTGGATGAACCAAGCCGAGCAGGCGAGCTTCGATAAGTACGGTGTGCGTTTTTCTCGATACAAGATTGCGCTTTACTTGCATCCGGCCCCGACGGCAGGTGCGGGGGTGGGCAACGCTCGTCTCACCTGCTGCACTACTCAATCCGGCACCACTAG
>CAYHHH010000211.1:0-4734 GCA_964356125.1 uncultured Bifidobacteriaceae bacterium
CGGTGCCGCAGGCCCTCCGGGCCTCTCAGACACCCGAGCACGCACTCCCAATGTCCTACCAAGTTCTCGCCCGCAAGTGGCGCCCGCAGCAATTCGATGATGTCATCGGCCAGCCGGCTGTCACGCGTACGCTGGCCAACGCCATCAAGAGCGGCCGCATTGCGCAGTCGTTCGTGTTTGCGGGCCCGCGCGGCGTCGGCAAGACGACGACGGCGCGCATTCTCGCGCGCGCGCTGAGCTGCGACAAAGGGCCGACCGCCGACCCATGCGGAACGTGCGACGCGTGCCGCGAAATTACGGAAGGGCGCGACATCGACGTCATGGAGATCGACGCCGCCACGCACACCGGCATCGACAACGTCCGCGAAGTGATCATCAACGGGCTGTCGATCATGCCCGTGCGGAACCGCTACAAGGTCTTCATCATCGACGAAGTGCATCAGCTCTCCACCTCGTCTTTCAATGCGCTGCTGAAATCGATCGAAGAACCGCCGCCGCACATCGTCTTTATGATGGCGACGACGGAGCTCTCAAAGATTCCGGAGACCGTGCTGTCGCGATCGCAGGTCTTCGAGTTCAAGACGATCTCGAGCCGGCAGATCGCCGATCAGCTGCGTCGCATCGCGGAGGCGGAAAAGATTACCGTCGACGACTCGGCGCTGCTGCTCATGGCGCGAGCCGCCGAAGGCAGCATGCGCGATGCGCAGAGCGCGTTCGATCAGGTCATCGCGTTCGCCGGCCAGAAGGTGACGACAGACGACGTGGCGACGGTGCTGGGGCTGGTCGGCCGCGATCTCGTGCTCGACATCGTCACGGCCGTTGCAGACGAAACCGCGCCCGCGGCGTTCGAGCTGACCGGACGCGCGGTCGAGCTTGGATACGATCTGCGTTCGGTCGTCCGCGAGCTGTCGCGCGTCGTGCGCGATCTGCTGGTGCTCTCGGTCGATCCGTCGCGCATCGACGACCCGGAAATTTCGTCAGAGACCGAACGCGATCGCCTGAAGGGGCTCGTGTCGCGCTTTTCGCGCGAAGATCTGCTGCGCGCGTTCGACGTGCTGTCGAAGGCGGAGTTCGAGATCCGCGGCGCCTCGCAGCCCCGGTATCACCTCGAGATGGCGCTGCTGCGCTGGATCCACATGCGCAAGCTCGTGCCGTTGACGGAGCTGCTGAGTGGAGTTGGCGCGAGTCCGCAGTCGGTACGTAGGCCGGGTCTTGCTTCTCAAGACCCGGCGCCTGCATTCGCACGGAAAGCCGCGCCCGTGGTTCCTCCGGTGGAGCGACGTGTACCCGCCCCAAAGCCCGAAGTACGTAGGCCGGGTCTTGCATCTCAAGACCCGGCGCCAGTGGCGGTGCCCGACACCGGCGAAGGCGCACGTGATGCGTTCTTACTGGAGATTCGCAAAGGCAAGGCGATGTTCTACAACACCGTCGTTGCGCAGGCGCAGAAGATTGAGTTCGGTCCCGAGCGCGTGACCTTCTCCTTCCTGCCGGCGCATCGGATGCTTCGCGAGCAGGTGGAGACGAACAAGCAGTGGCTCGAGCAGGTCGCGTCGGCCGTGGCGGGGAAGCGCATGATGGTCGGCGCAGCGCAGGCCGAGGGTGTGCCCGAGCCGGTGGTTGCCGCCGAGGTGCCCGGCGCATCGCCACCGAAGCCACCGGATCTCAAAACCACGGCGATGGCCGACAGCGCCGTGCAGGCGATGCTCGATGTGTTTCCTGCTGAGATCGAAAACGTCGAAGAGATCGAGTAGCCATGAATATCAATCAAATGATGAAGCAGGCGCAGCAGATGCAGGAGCGCCTTCAGCAGCAGATGGCCGACATGCGCGTCGAGGCGTCGGCCGGCGGCGGCATGGTGACGGTCGTCGTCAACGGCAACAAGCAGATCCAGAGCCTCACGATCGATCCTGAGGTGGTGTCGAAGGAAGACGTGGAGATGCTGCAGGATCTGATTCTGGCTGCCATCAATGACGCCAATCGCAAAGCCGAAGAGCAGCTGAGCCAGCAGATGAGCGGACTGATGGGTGGGATGAAAATCCCCGGAATGTGAGATTGTGAGTTATCCCGAACCTCTCATCAGGTTGGTCGATCAACTCAAGCGGTTGCCTGGAATCGGCGCGAAGAGCGCGCAGCGGCTCGCGTTTCACATTCTGCGCACGCCGCGTGAGGAAGCCGAGCGCCTGATCGATGCGATTCGCGACGTCAAGGATCGCGTGACGTACTGCTCGGTGTGCAGCAACACAACCGACGTCGACCCGTGCAAGTACTGCAGCTCCGAGACGCGCAATCACAACCTCATCTGCGTCGTCGAAGAGCCGCAGAACGTGTCCGCCATCGAGCGGACGCGCGACTTCAAGGGCGTGTATCACGTGCTGATGGGCGCGTTGTCTCCGCTGCAGGGCGTGGGGCCCGACGAGCTCAAGATCAAGGGACTGCTCACGCGCGTCGGACAGGGGAACGTCGAGGAGATTATTCTGGCGACCAATCCCAACGTCGACGGAGAAGCGACGGCGCTGTACCTCGCGCGCCTGCTCAAGCCGCTCGGCGTGCGCGTGACGCGGATTGCGATGGGGGTGCCCGTCGGCAGCGATCTGGAGTACGCCGACGAAGTGACCATGCACAAGGCGATGGAAGGGCGCAGGGAAGTATAGTTTGTGCCTACGACGTTGATACCGACTTCGCTCGAGCTTCCCGTACTCGCACTGCTCCTTCTTGGCGGCCTCATCGCCTGGGCTGCCGGCTATCGTCTCTTCCGGTTCGTGCTCACGATGTTCGGGGCGTACATCGGCGCGCTGGCGGCAACCGCCGTCCTCGGCCCCAGCGACGGGACGCTGCTCATCTTCGCGGCGCTCGGAGGCGCCGCTGTCGGCGCGCTCATCATGTTCTTCGGGTACTTCGTCGGTGTGGCGCTCGTTGGCGCCGGCATCGGCGCGCTGAGCGTGCACATGATCTGGAGCCGGCTCGGCAGCGACCCGCACGCGCTCATCGTGGTGCTCGCGGCGGTGGCTGGTGCGGCCGCGGCGATGGCGCTGCAGCGGTACGTCATCATCATTGCGACGGCGTTCGTCGGCGGCTGGACGCTGCTGTGGGGCGCGATGAGGGCGATGAATTACTCGACGGAATTCAATCGCCGTCCGGAAGTGTGGATGGTGTATCCGTTGGACCTGTCGCCGGGCAGGCTGTGGATTGTCGGCGCGTGGGCGGCGCTCGGCCTGCTCGGCGTGTTCGTTCAGCTTCGCTTTACGGCGCGCTCTCGACCGAAAGCGCCGGTCAGAGCAAAAGCGGTAAAAACTTAGGAGGCTTACATGGCAACGTTCGAACGCAGCGTGACGACGGATTGGGAAGGCGGATTGATGGACGGCAAGGGCACGGCGAAGGCGGGAAGCGGCGCCTTCACGCTGCCGGTGACATTTCCGAACCGCATCGGCGAGGCCGGCGGCAAGACGAGCCCCGAGGAATTGATGGCGGCCGCGCACGCCGCGTGCTTCGCGATGGCGATGAACGCCGCGCTCGGTAAAAAAGGGGGCAAGGCGGCGAAGACCCACGTGACGGCGACCGTTGCGGCCGATAAGAGTGACGCGGGCATCAAGATCGTCTCGTCGAAGCTCAAGGTGGTCGTCGAGGGTCTTGAGGGGATGACGCCCGCTGACTTCGCGACGTTCGTGAAGGAAGCCGACAAGGGCTGCCCGGTCTCGAACGCCTATCGCGGCACGATGGCGATCGAAGTCGAAGGATCGGTGAAATAGGTCCCTGACCAGGGATTAGGGACTCGGGATTAGGGATTAGATCTGAACGCGCGTGTACGTAGGGCGGGTCTTGATTTGTAGACCCGCCAAACTGAAGGGACGATATGCGAAACGGCATTCGATTCGCGCTGCTTTCGGTGGGGCTCATCTTCACTCTCGCGTGCGGATCTCCAAGCAACCAGCCTGCTCCGTCGGGCAGCGCGACTCCAGGTGAAGCGCCAGCCGCTGGCGCGCCGGCTGCCGACACGCCGGCCGCAGGTGCGTCGATTTCGCCGGGCGCGCCGGCATCGACGCCTGGCTCGCCGATGCGCGGTGAGGCAGCGACTCCCGCGCCGGCGAAGGAACCTGTCATCACGACGATGCCGCTGGATGTGCCGTCGGGTACCGACCTGGTGTTGACCCTCGAGACGACGGTGTCATCCGAAACGGCGAAACCGGATCAACCTGTGCGCGCGCGGGTGGCGAAGGCGGTTCTCGTCTCGGGCATGACTGCGATTCCGGAAGGCTCAATCGTCACGGGAGCCGTCGTGTCGGCCGAGCGATCTGGACGCGTGAAGGGTCGCGCATCCGTTGCGCTTCGCTTCAACGAAGTGATCGTGATGAACACGCCGTATCGCATCGTCACCGAGCGCATCTCGCGCGTCGCCGAAGCGACGAAGGGCGAGGACGCGACGAAAATCGGGATCGCTACGGGTGTCGGCACGGCGATCGGCGCGATCGCCGGCGGCAAGAAGGGCGCGGCAATCGGCGCCGGCGTCGGCGGCGGCGCGGGCACGGGCGCGGTGCTCGCGACGCGCGGCGAGGAAGTGACGATTCCCGCGGGCGCGACGCTGCGGACGACGATTACCGAAACCGTCAGAATTGTCATGCCGATGTAGTCGGGATACAATCAGGGGTTCGTTCCGCTCGTTGCCGCACCACCGATGTTCCTCAGTAGCTCAACGGTAGAGCATCCGGCTGTTAACCGGAGGGTTGCTGGTTCGAATCC
>CAYHHH010000212.1:0-4685 GCA_964356125.1 uncultured Bifidobacteriaceae bacterium
CGCGCCCGTTGCCGTGCTTCTTGAGAATCGTGTCGCGCTGCGCGTCGTCGAGCGCCCAGAAGGTCTCCTTGCCGATGTCGATGCGATAGAGCGGCGGCTGCGCGAGGTAGACCTTCCCCTCTTTGATCAGTTGCGGGATGTGCCGGTAGATGAAGGTGAGCAGCAGCGTGGCGATGTGGTTGCCGTCGGAGTCGGCATCCGCCAGGATGATGAGCTTGCCATAGCGGAGGCGCGCCAGATCGAAGTTCTTGCCGAGACCGCATCCGAGCGCAGTGACGAGGTCCGACAGCTCTTTGTTCTCGAGCACCTTCGCGAGCGACACGCTTTCGGTGTTCAGCACCTTGCCGCGCAGCGGCAGAATCGCCTGGCGCGTGCGATCGCGCCCCTGCTTGGCCGATCCGCCGGCTGAATCTCCCTCGACAACGAAAAGCTCCGAATCCGATCGGCCCGAGCCCGTGCAATCGCTGAGCTTGCCCGGAAGGTTCAGGCGCCCCGACGTGGCGCTCTTTCGTGTGACTTCCGCCTGGGCGGCGCGGCTCGCTTCTCGCGCGCGGGCCGCGAGAATCGCGCGCGCGACGATCGACTCCGCCAGCGTTCTGTTGGTGTTCAGCCAGTGCTCGAGCCCCGGACGCACGACTGAATCCACGGCCGACAGCACTTCGGGATTGTTGAGGCGATCCTTGGTCTGCCCCTGAAACTGCGGCTCCGACACGAAGATGCTCAGCACGCCGGTGAGCCCTTCGCGGATGTCCTCGGCCGTCAGCGTCACACCCTTCGGCGACAGGTTGTGCGTGTCGATGTAATTGCGCACCGCCTTGCCCAGCCCCGCGCGCAGACCGTTCTCGTGCGTGCCGCCCGACCCGGTCGGAATGCCGTTCACGTAGCTGCGGATGTGTTCGTCGGTCGACTCGGTCCATTGCAGCACGAGGTCGACGCGCATGCCGTTGGCCTTCTCCAGCGAAAACGCGGCATCGTGCACCGGCTTCGACCCGCGCTCGCCGACGATCTTCCTGAGGTAGGCGAGCAGCCCCTCGCTGTGCTCGAAGGTCTCCTTCGTCTTCTCGCTCTCGTCCTCGAAGCTGATCTTCAGCCCCTTATGGATGTAGCTCGCCACTTCCAGCCGCTCGCGGATGACGGCCGGCTCGAGCTCGATCTTGGGAAAAATCGCGGGATCGGGGTGAAAAAACACCTTCGTGCCGCTGCCGCGCGCCGGTCCGACTTTCTTCGGAGGGCCGAGCGGCTTCCCCTGCTTGAACCGCTGCTCCCATTCGGCGCCATCCCGGCGGACCGTCGCAATCAACTCCTTCGACAGCGCATTGACGACGCTCGCGCCGACGCCGTGAAGGCCCCCCGCGGTCTTGTAGTTGTCGTGATCGAACTTGCCGCCGGCGTGCAGCACCGTGAAGATCACTTCCAGCGCGCTCTTCTTGCTCGGCCCGTGCTTATCGATCGGAATGCCGCGCCCATCGTCCTCAATCGTGATCGACGATCCGTCCTTATGGAGGGTCACCCAGATGTTCGAGGCGTGCCCGTTCATCGCCTCGTCTATCGAGTTGTCGAGAATTTCCCATACGAGGTGATGAAGTCCAGTGCTGCCGACGCCCCCGATGTACATCCCGGGTCTGCGACGGACAGGCTCGAGTCCTTCGAGGACGGTGATGTCTTTTGCTGTATATGCCATCTGAACGGTGTTCTGACGCTCCCGCGCCGATTGTACCAAACGCAGACGGAAAGTACGAGTGTGCGATTGGGCACATCGCTTGCAACGATCAATGAAATGATGAAGATAACCTTGGCTGCAGCCGTCCTTGCCACCGCGACGACGGCGCAGGCGCAGATGCGATATCAGGCCATGGACACCAACGGGGACGGCGTCGTCAGCCAGGCCGAGTGGCGCGGCACCGATCGCGCCTTCCGGAATGAGGACTGGAACGGCGACGGCGTGCTGTCGGGCGACGAAGTTCGGCAAGGCGCGCGGCGGCAGAACTGGAGCCAGGACTGGAACCGTGATGGACGGGTCGACAACCTCGACGCACAAATTTTCCAGCGATTCCGCGGCTACGACATGAACAGCGACAACCGCGTCGCCCGCGGCGAGTGGCCCGGCGATCAACCGCTGTTCACGCGTCTCGACACGTCCCGCGACGGATACCTCACGATTCAGGAATACACGCAGGGCGCGGGCTTCACGCTCGATGCCCAGGGCGGGCCATCCTACCGCTTCTCGAACATCGACATGAACAACGACGGCTGGGTGACCCGCAACGAGTGGAACATGGACAGCACGAGCTTCACCCGGCTCGACGTGAATCGCGACAATCGCATCAGCCGTTTCGAGTTCGAAAACGATACGGCCGCATATAACGACTACAACTATTCGCCGGCGCAGTTCAATACGTTCGACGTCAACCGCGACGGCTGGCTGACGCGCCCCGAGTCGCGGATGGCTGCAGTCGACTTCGACCGGTTCGACGCGAACCGGGACAATCGCATCAGCCGCTTCGAGTTCGACAGCGTGGCCACGGTGTCCGACCCCGACGCGAACCGAAGCGCCGCCTGGCGCACCGGTTACGATCGCGGCATCCAGGAAGGACGCGCCGCGGGCCGGGAAGACTTCACGCGCCGGCAGGGTTGGGATCTGGAAGGGCAGCGCGAGCTCGAGCGAGCCGATTCGGGATACACACCGGAGGTCGGCACGTTGAGCGACTATCAGGCGGGCTATCGCGAAGGGTTCAGGAACGCCTATCGCGCGGGCTTCGTGGAGGCAGGCGGTCGCGCTCCGCAGTAACGCCGGGTCTACAAAGCAAGACCCGGCCTACGTACTACTCGTACCGTACGTAGGGCGGGTCTTGTTCTTTAGACCCGCCTACTGCTGCAACACCGGCAACTCCGGCACCTGCGGCAGGACGCGCGTGAACTCTCCTCGCTGGAGCAGCTCACGGCCGCGTCCGCCGCGGCTCGTCAAGCTGTATTTGGCGGTGCTGATCGTCTGCGCCGCCCCCCGCGTGGTTTCCACCGTCAACAAATCTCGATCGCCGCTCGATGCGATGAATCCCAGCACCCGATCTTCGTCTTTGGCGACCTTGATGAGAATCACTCCGCGGCCGGGGCCCGAGAGGAAATTCACTTCGTCGACCTTGCACAGCAGCGCGCGCGCCCGACGTGTGGCGGCGATCAGAATCTCGCCGCCCTTCACGATGGACACGCCGACCACTTGGGCGCCTTGTCCCACGCGCGCAAATCGGCGCCCCCCACGCGTGCTGACCTCGACAAAGGGCTCCAGGCCGAAGCGCAGGCTGTAGCCGTCGCTCGTCACCGCCACGGCATGCATCGGCGGAACATCCCCTTCTTTCTTTGCTGTGATCTGCGAGGCCACACGCGGATCGAGGCTGGCCGCCGCGACAACCCGCTCCCCGTCCTTGAACTTGAAAAGGCTCTGCACAGGCTCACCGTAGCCGGTCGATGCCGGCACGTCGATGACCCTGGCGGTGTACGCCGTGCCAAAGTTGGTGAAGAAGACGACTGTGGCGCGCGTGCTGCCGGCGAGCACCGCGAGCACCGCGTCCCCTTCGCGAAGACGCGTGGTCGACAGGTCCTTCACTTCCTTCTGCCGCTTCACCCACCCGTCGTTCGATACGATAACGATGTTGTCTTCCTCGATGATGAAGTCGTCCGCCGTGTACTCGGCGGTCTCTTCCGCCTGAATCACCGTGCGCCGCTTGTCGAGCTTCGCATCGCCGTAGGTCTTCTGCACCAGCTCGAGCTCTTCACGCACCAGCTTCCAGCGGCTCTCCTCGTTCTTCAACAGCGTGCCGATCTGCTTCGCGCGCTTCCGCTTCTCTTCGAGCTCCTGCTGAATCACCAGAATCTCGAGCCGCGCCAGCCGGTAGATCTTCAGCTCGAGGATCGCGTCGGTCTGCTCGGCGTCGAGGCCGAACCGCTTCATGATTTTCTCGGCGGCGTCGGCCTTTCCGTCCGACTTCCGGACGATGCGAAGGACCTCGTCGAGCACATCGAAGATTTTCTCGAAGCCTTCGAGCAGGTGGATGCGCTTCTTCAGCGCGTCGAGCTCGTGCTCGAGGCGCGCGGTGACCACCTCGAGGCGGAAATGGAGGAAGTGCCAGAGGATCGACTTCAGATCGAGCCGTTCGGGCCGCCCGACTTCGGGGTTTTCCGTCGGGATGAGGCACGTCAGGTTCACCGGGAAGGTGATCTGCATCGCCGTGTGCTTGTAGAGGTACGCCATCACCATCTTCTCGTCGGCGTCCTTCTTCATTTCGATGGCGATGCGCACGTCTTCGGTCGAGATGTCCTTCACGTCGACGAGCTGCGGCAGCTTGCGTTTCTCAATCACCTCGCCGATCTGTGTGACGAGCTGCGATTTGTCGACCGTATACGGGATGCTGTCGATGTGAATCGTCTTGGTCGAACGCGTTTCCTCGCCGATGTCCCACGTGCCGCGCAGCCGGATGCTGCCGCTGCCGGTCTTGTAGATGGCCTTGATCTCGTCTGGTGAGTTGAGAATCTGGCCGCCCGTCGGAAAGTCCGGTCCCTTGATGTACCGCGAGAGCTGCGCGCTGCCGAGCTCGTCGTTCTCGAGCAGCTTGATGAGCGCCGTGCACACTTCGCCGAGGTTGTGCGGCGGGATGTTGGTCGCCATGCCGACGGCGATGCCGGTGGCGCCG
>CAYHHH010000213.1:0-1278 GCA_964356125.1 uncultured Bifidobacteriaceae bacterium
GTTGACCACCCCTTCTTCGGGGGTCGCGGGCTTCGCGAGATCCTCGCGCATGCCGTTGGTCGGATCGGCGTGCCCGCCGGTCGTCGCGAGGCTTCGTCCGGACGTGTAGATGCGCGGACCTTTGAGGTAGCCGGCGTTCACCGCGTTGCGGAGGGAGATGCTGACGTCGCCACCGACATCCCGCACGGTCGTAAATCCCGCGAGCAGCGTCTTCTCCGCGAAGCCGATGCTGCGAAACGCGTAATCGGTTGGATTCAGCCGGAAGCTTTCGATTTCGCTCCGTTCGGTGTACTCGCCTGTCAGGTGGACGTGCATGTCGATCAGCCCGGGCATGCACGTGTGCGCCCGCAAGTCGACGACGGTGTCCCCCGCGGCGGCCGGGGTGAGCCCCTGGTCCACTCGCGCGATCGCCGCTTCGTCTACGACGACCGTCATATTGGTGAGGACGCGGCCCGCGCGCACGTCGACGAGCCGGCCGCAGTGCAGCATGGTGGCGGCTCGCGCGGGAGCGGCGCACGCGCAGACGGCGACGAGGCCGATGAGGAATCGCATGCGGCGCAGTCTACGCGATGTAAAATCGCGGCTCAATGCCTTCGTCCAGATCCTGCGCTCTCGTGACACTGCTCGTGCTGGCCGCCGGCCTGTCGGCCGCGGCGCAGACGGATCCACCGCAAACGCCTCCACCTGAAACAGCTGCGCCGGCACCGGCTGCCGCCGCCACTCCGCCCGCACCCGCCGAGCCGGGCCGCATTCACTACGGCGTGCGATTCGGACCGTCGTTCACCTCGTTGACGAGCGTCGAGCCGTTCGACGATACCGCGACGATCGCCGCCTTCGAGCCCACGATGAACTTCGGCGGCTACGTGCAGATCGACCTGACCGGCGCGTTCTCGTTTCAGCCCGAGGTGCTGTTCGCCGCGAAGGGTCACCGCATCCGCAACAAGGACGCGCAGCCGTTCACGACCTCAACAGGCGAGGTGAAGCTCCCGGCCGCCGACCGCGTGGTGCTGGTCCGCTACCTCGAGTTCCCCTTGCTGCTGCGCATGTCGAGGCGCACGCACGAGAACACATCGGTCTACCTGATCGGCGGACCGTCAATCGCACTGCGCCGCAACGCGGTGATTCGCGAGGTCGCCGACGCTGGCCGGCACGAGGACATCGCCGATCTGGTGAGCGGCAGCGACCTGTCCTATGTCTACGGCGCCGGCCTGCAGCACAGGCGCTGGCTGGTCGACGCGCGCTTCACGCGCGGGATGAGGAACATCGCGACCGATCGGG
>CAYHHH010000213.1:1378-4525 GCA_964356125.1 uncultured Bifidobacteriaceae bacterium
TCCGGTTCCGGTTCCGGTTCTTGTAAAAACAGGGGCGTTTTCGGTGTTGATGGGGGCGAGGTTCTAGCGAGCCACGCCCCCGCGATCAGCGCTGCGGGCGCAATAAGTCAAGCACGTCAATCACGACGTAGCTGTATCCCCTGGGCATGAACTCTGTTCCCGCGGAGAAGGTGCTCGCCGGCGCGCCGAAGTCGGACCCGTCGATCTCGCCGAATCTGATCGTCGGCCGGTAGTGCATCTGCAGCGCTCCGGCGCGTGAGCTGTCGCGCCATTTCGGGACGAACGCGCGCAACGGTTTGAAGACGAGACGGGGACTCACGATCGCGTTCTTGACGGTGTAGTCGGTCTTGCCGACGGTCGTCTTGAACACGGCCAGACCGCCGCTGGCCCCCACCTCGAACACCTTGAACAGGTGGTACGTCACGCCCACGCCTGCCAGCGTCGCCGTCACCTTCTGATACGTGCCGTCCGGATCGACGTGCAGGCGCCGCACCTCGAAGTACAGACACGGATCGCTGAAGTCGGGGTCCAGCATCGACGTCCGCACTTTCTTGACGCCATCTTCCCAGCAGCTGAACTTCCCGGTGAGGACGGGAATGCCGCTGAACGGTCCGGGACCGCTCAAATTGTCGAGAGCATCCCAGATGTCGTCCCAGCCGGCCGCGGCGTGCGACGGAAATCCCGCGACACTTGCGGCGACAAGGCCGGCGATCACCAGTATTCGCTTCGTCATTCAACCTCCTTGAACATGTTTTCGCGAATGCCGTCGCGCTTCAGCTGTGGATCGTCGAGACGCACGATACGGCTCCACGGCGGCCTCTGATTCGGGCAAAACAGCAGCGCATCGTCGCGCCGCTGTCCAACCAGATAACAACGCTGCGACCCCAGAGCGACGCGCTCCGCGTCGTTGTGCAGCATGATGCGAAAGGGCGCCGCCAGCAGCATCAAGCCGAGCAGCGTCAAGGCGATCCCGCCTGCCACAACGATGCGCGCCTCGTAATCGGCGCGGCGCGCGCGAAGCTTCAACACCTGCAGCCATACAGCAACGAATATCAACAGGTGTAACGAAAAGAGCTGCCGAAACGAACGGTGCTCCGCTCCATGAACGGGATTGAACGCGCCGAGCGTCGCTACAAGGGTCGTGCCGTTGATGAAGCTCAACAACGTCTCGATGAGCGGCTCGAACCGCCACCACAGCAACCTGAGCATCATGAGCTGGACGATCAGGATGACCGGCGCGATGACCGCCATGGGAACGTGGTGAATCGCCGCAAGCGCCCGCGTTCTGGCCGACGGTGGCACGAGCCTGTCGGTCAAAGGCGCCGCCATTTTTATCGGAGCCCTGGCGATTGCGCTCGCCGCTCCAAGCACCATGATGGCGATGACGCCCAGCAGCGCAGGCGCGATCATCGCGCGCACGCCCCAGACGAGATCGATGAACGGCGACTCGGGATTGAACTCAGCTGTTCGCCCGAGGCCATGATTGAATGCAGCCGACGTCGTCACCCCCGCGAATGCAACGACGCCGATCAGAGTTACGCCTGCATAAACCCATCGGCGTGTTTCCGACATCGACGACTCGCGCGCGACAGTTGGCGCGGCGGCGGACGGCAGCACGAACGGCACGCTCGCCGTGTCGAGCGATTTCAGAATCACCTGGACGTCGCGCGTCAGCTCGTGCGCCGATTGATAGCGCATGCGCGGGTCCACGGACAACGCGCGCTCGATCACGTCGTCCAGCCCCTGCGGCAGCGGCCCGACGACGGCTGACGCCTTAGCTGTCCTGCCGCTGATCGTGTCGAACAGATGCTCCGGTGTCTGGCCGCGATCGAAGAGGCGGCGTCCCGTGACCATCTCGAACAGCACCACGCCGATGCTGTAGATGTCGCCCGACGCGTTCAGCACGCCGCTGAGCAGCCGCTCGGGCGCGACGTATCCCGGCGTGCCGAGCATCACGCCCGTGCCGGTCAGCGATTTCTCCACGCCGTCGGTCTCCGCGTATTTCACGCGCGCGAGGCCGAAGTCGAGCACCTTCGCGATGCCGTCCGACGCCACCTGGATGTTCGCCGGCTTCAGATCGCAGTGGATGACGCCGCGATCGTGCGCGTATTCGATCGCGGCCGCGACCTGCGCGGCGACGCGCAGCGCCTGCCCGGCGGGCATCGGTCCCGCATCGATCATCTCTTTGACGGTCTTGCCGTCGACGTACTCCATCACGAGCAGCAGCCGCGCATCGTCTTCGAGCACGTCGTACAGCGTCGCGATGTTCGAGTGCGCGAGCACGCCCACCGCGCGCGCCTCGCGCATGAGCCGCTGGCGCGAGCTCGCCGACGCGAGCCATTTGCCCGCGAGGCTTTTCAGCGCGACATGCCGGCCGAGGCGAACGTCTTCGGCGAGAAAGACCTGTCCCATGCCACCCGCGCCGAGCGGCCGAATGACGCGGTACGGACCGTAGGACTTCCCCACCTCGAGCAGCGCAGAGGCGGACACGCTCGCCGGTGCGGGCTCGATCTCGGGTTCCTCGCCTTCGGCTGGTACGGAGCCGAGCGCGTCGTACAGATCGAGCAGCGAGAGCATTTCCTTCTGGGAAAGCTCGTCCCCGGGAAAAAACTCCTGAAGCGCGCGAAGGCGCTCGGACTTCGGCAGCCCGACGATCTGCGTGATGACGGAGCGTCCGAGCTCGCGCGTGCCCTCTTGCATGTATGGGAAGTGGCGGGATTATAGCGGCAAATCCCCTCAGCGCTTACCCGGCACGATTTTCGGCTTGACCGGTGACTTGGACGATGGCATCGTCGTCGTCAGGTCAGGCGCCGGCTCGCGGGAAAGGTATATCAATGTTGGCTTTTTCCCGTTCAGTCGTGTTGAAGCAGAGACTCGGTCACGACGGTGTCATCGAGCTGGATACGGCGCTCGAGACATCGGGTCAGCAGTGGAAGGAGCAGGTTGTGGAAATCGTCGCGGAACGATTTGAACGCCGGCTCGCGCAGGAGATGTCGATGGTCCGGATGGAGATCGCAGACACCCGGCTCAGCATCATCCGGTGGGTGGGCGGATTGCTCATCGCGCACGCGGGGGTCATTATCGCCACGGTTTTCGCGATGATGACGTTCATGGTCAACGCGCTGAGGCCGTAGAGGATCCGGCTAA
>CAYHHH010000214.1:0-4504 GCA_964356125.1 uncultured Bifidobacteriaceae bacterium
GGCGGTCATCACGCGCGAGATCGCGGATATACAGGCGTTTTTCGCCGGGAAATAGAGCCGCTCGCGCCTTTCGTGTAAACTATTTTTGCTACAAGGTACCGGCTACAACCTACGAGCTAACGTGTGTGGAGGACTGATATGTTTTCTGGAAAACTCGGCCGGCGGACGCTGACTTCGTGGATTGCGGGCGCAATACTGGCGCTTGCCGTGCCGGCGGTCGCGCAGACGGGCCGCATCCAGGGCAAGGTCGTCGACGACAAGGACGTCCCTGTTGCGGACGCGCAGATTCTCGTCACCGCCATCCCCGATCAGGGCGGCCAGAAGTGGCAGGCGAAGAGCGACAAGAACGGCAATTACATCATCGGCACGCTGCCGAAGTCGGGCCAGTACCTTGTCGTCGCCTCGAAAGAAGGCGTGGGCGAGGACGAAGCGCGCGCCGCGGTGAAAATCGGCAACTTCACGACGACGAACTTCAAGCTGTCCCGCGCCGCGCGCGTCAGCGAGGAGCAGGCGAAGAAGAACATGGAGATCAAGAAGTTCTTCGAGGCCGGCGTCGCCGCCGCTAACTCGGGCAATCATCAGGCCGCCGTCGAAGCGTTCACCGCCGCCGGTGTGGCGATGCCGACCTGCGCCGACTGCTACTTCAACGTCGGCGTGTCGAACCAGCAGCTAAAGAACAACGAAGCCGCGGAAGCCGCCTTCAAGAAGGCGATCGAGCTGCGCCCGAACTACCCCGAGGCGTACAACGCGCTCGCCGCCCTCTACACGCAGGACAAGAAGATGGACCTCGCGGCGGCGGCGTCGGCGAAATCGGCCGAGCTGAGCATCGCATCGAGCGGCGGCGGCAACGCCGATTCGCTCTACAGCGCGGGCGTCGGCCTGTGGAACGCCAACAAGTTCGCCGAGGCGGGCTCGACGTTCGAGGCGGCGCTCAAGACCAATCCCAATCACGCGGACTCGCACTTCATGCTCGGGAAGGTGAATTTAAACCTCGGCAAACTGAAGGAAGCCGCCGCTGAATACGAGATCTACCTGAAGCTCGAGCCGGCCGGCAAGAACGCCGCCGAGGCGAAGACGACGTTCGAAGCGCTCAAGCCGATGCTCAAGTAGACTCTGGACTCTGGACTCTGGACTCTGGACTCTGGACCTGAAGGGCCGGGCGAACAGCCCGGCCCTTTTTCTTTTATGGACCTTTCCCATATCGCCGCCAACCTGGCCGATGTCCGGCTGCGCATCCAGAGAGCGGCTCAGGACGCGGGCCGGGCACCCGCTGAGGTCCGCCTCCTCGCCGTCTCGAAAACGTTCGGCCTGGACCACGTCAGGGCCGCTGCAGCGGCAGGCCAGGAGGACTTCGGCGAAAACCGCGTGCAGGAAGCTCTACAGAAGATCGAGGGATCGGCCGACCTTAAGATCAGATGGCATCTGATCGGTACGCTGCAGTCGAACAAGGTTCGCAAGGCGGTTCCCCGCTTCAGCGCCATTCACTCCGTAGACAGCCTGCGGCTCCTCGATGCGATCGACGCCGCGGCAGCCGAAGCGGGGACCACTCCGGAGCTGCTCGTGCAGGTCGACCTCGCGGGCGAGACGACCAAGCACGGAGCGCCGGCGGCCGAGGCAATGGAGATCGTCAGGGCCGCGGCGCGCTGCCGCTCGGCCCGCTGCGTGGGGCTGATGACGATTCCGCCGTTCTTCGAGAATCCCGAGGACGCGCGGCCGTACTTCGCCCGGTTGAGGACCCTTCGCTCGACGCTGCTGGACGAGGGGCTCGATCGGGCGCTGCTCGGCGAGTTGTCCATGGGTATGAGTCACGATTTCGAAATCGCCGTGCAGGAAGGGGCCACGATTGTCAGGCTCGGCACGGCCATCTTCGGGAAGCGAAACGTTTGAGCCTCCCGCTGGAGACCGCCGCATGAAGGTCAGTCCTCTCGATTTACGCCAGCTCCGGTTCAAAACCAGGTTCCGCGGCTTCGACAAGGCCGAAGTCATGGCGCTCATCGCCGAAGTCACCGACGATTACGAACACGCGCTTCGCGAGGTCGATCGCCTGCGCCAGGAAGTGTCGAAGATGGAAGCGCTGCTCAACCAGCACCGCGAGCACGAGCGCGACCTGCGCGACACCCTGATTACGGCCCAGCGCGTCTCCGACGACATCCGCACGAACGCCGACGCCCAGGCGCGCAATATCGTCCGTGAGGCCGAAGGGCGATCGGATCTGCTGCTGCAGAAGACGCAGGCCCGCCTCGAAGACGTGCAGCGCGAGATCGACGGCATGAAGATGAAGCGCCGCGAGGTCGAGACGACGCTCGAGTCGACGATCGCGTCGCTGCGCAACACGCTCGAGTTCGTGCGCGAGCAGGAACAGCGCGAGCGCGAAGAGAAAATTCTGTTGCACCGGCCGCGCGCCGCCGCCGAGCCGCAGCCTGACACGACCGTTGACAAGCGCCGAGTGGCTTCGGGAAACGCCTGAGGGCGTTTCCCTTTCCGTCAAAGTGATCCCTCGGGCCGGCGCGACCACAATCGCCGGCACGCGCGAGGGTCGCCTCCTTATCCGTCTCGCGGCCGCCCCTGTCGAGGGCGCCGCGAATCACGCCCTCATCGCGTTCCTCTCCGACATCCTGCGCGTTCCCGCGAGGCAGATCAGCGTGTCGTCCGGCGCTGGGAGCCGGAACAAGGTCGTCATGATTGCGGGAATGTCGAGTGCGGCGGTGGCGGGCGCTATTTCGCTTCCTGCAGCACGAGCGTAAGCACGTCGACGTGCAGGTTCGCGGTCCAGGGATAGAAATATCGCGGGGCGAGCTCCACCTGCTCGAGGTACCGCGCGTCGATGATGATGTGCTGGTTCTGACGCCTGACACTGATGGCGTCGGGATCCAGCGGAATCTCGCGCCGCCTCGCCGCGTCGAGGACGTTGTTTTTCAGCTGGTTGTCCGTCCGCTGCACGCCAAACTGCGCAATCTGCGCCACGTCGTCCTTGAACTCGTAGTACCGCATGTACACGACTCCAGCTCTGTACGTGGCATGTATGACGAGCGCCGCGATGATGAGCTTGAGGATGGTTTTCATGGAGGCTCAGCGCACCTGATGCAACAGGCGCCCCCAGCGGGTGCCTGTGACGACGTTTCCGGACTCGGCCTCGTAGGACCAGTAAATGACGAGGGCCCTGCCCTTCACATAATCGCGCGGCAGGAAGCCCCAGTACCGGCTGTCCTGCGAGTTATCCCGGTTGTCGCCCATGACAAAGTAGTGTTTCGGCGGAACGGTCACCGGACCGTAGTTCTCGCGGGGATCGCCGCTCAATTCCTGCCGATCGCCCCCCTGCTCGAGCTCCCGCGGGACGGCCGGCGGCTCCTCGATGTAGTGCGCATACGGCTCGTCGAGCAGGGTCCCGTTCACGTAGACCCGCTTGTGCCGCACTTCGATCTGCTCGCCTGGCAGGCCGATGACCCGCTTGATGAAATCGCGCTCGGGGTCTTCGGGATACTTGAACACGATGACTTCCTCGCGCACGATGTCCGTCATCGGCAGCACGGTGCGCTCGGCGCCGCTCAGCGACGGCCCGAAGACCAGCTTGTTGACGAGGAGGTGATCGCCGATGAGCAGATTCGGCTCCATCGAGCCCGTCGGAATCTTGAACGCCTGGACGACGAAGGTGCGGATGAAGAGCGCGAGCACGACCGCGATGACGAGCGACTCGAAGTACTCGCGCGGCACGGACTTCTTGAACGGCTCGGGACCGGTCATTCGCCCTCCGTTCCCATCTTGAGCACGGCGAGAAACGCCTCCTGCGGAATCTCGACCTTGCCGACCCGCTTCATGCGCTTTTTGCCTTCCTTCTGCTTCTCGAGCAGCTTGCGCTTGCGCGAGATGTCGCCGCCATAGCACTTCGCGAGCACGTTCTTGCGCATCGCCTTGACCGATTCGCGCGCGATGATGCGGCCGCCGATCGCGGCCTGAATAGCCACCTCGAACATCTGCCGCGGAATCAGCTCGCGCATCTTCGACGCCAGCGCGCGCCCGCGCTCGTACGCCGCATCGCGGTGCACGATGATCGAGAGCGCGTCGACCGGGTCGCCGTTGACGAGGATGTCCATCTTGACGAGCGGCGACTCCCAGTAGCCGGTCACATGATAGTCGAGCGAGGCGTAGCCCCTCGACAGCGTCTTCAGCTTGTCGTAGAAGTCGAGCACCACTTCGTTGAACGGCAGCTCGTAGGTGACGAGCACGCGGTTCGCGCTCACGTACTCCAGCGACTTCTGCACGCCGCGCTTATCCTGGCAGAGCTTCAGGATGCCGCCGACGTGCTCTGACGGCGTGAGCATCATCGCGGTGATGACCGGCTCTTCGATTTTCGCGACGTTCTCTTCCGGCAGTTTCGACGGGCTGTCGATCTCGAGCACCGTTCCGTCGGTCGTCGTCACGCGGTACAGCACGCCGGGGGCGGTCGTCACGAGGTCCATGTTGAACTCGCGCTCGAGCCGCTCCTGCACGATCTCCATGTGCAGCA
>CAYHHH010000215.1:0-4407 GCA_964356125.1 uncultured Bifidobacteriaceae bacterium
GGCCCGACACGCGGCCGATGCCCGTGACGATGCCCGCGCCGGGGGTGTCGTCTTCGTACAACTCGTAGCCCGCGAGCGGCGACAGCTCGAGAAACGGCGACCCGGGATCGACGAGCCGCGCGATGCGCTCGCGCACCGGCAGCTTGCCCTGCTCGCGATGGCGCTGCACGTACTTCGCGCCGCCGCCTTCGCGTGCCTGCGCGATCCGCTGGCGCAGCTCGGCCACGAGCGTCGTCATGCGCTCGAGGTTGGCTTTATAAGTGGTGCTGCTCTTGTTGACTAGCGTGTCTATTTTCTGCATGCAACAGGCTCTCGGGCACTTCCACGGTCCCGGCGAGCAGAAACTGCGCGTACGTCTTTCCCTGGGCGTCGAGCAACAGCGACAGGGTCCCGCCGCCGCCGAGGCTGCGGTGCAGCAGAAAGTTCACCGCGAGCAGATTCGGCAGCTCGAAGCGCTCCACCTCTCCCTCACAGACGTCGTCGAAGTACCGCTGCACGAAGGCGGGGGTCAGGTGCTCGAGCATCCACGCGTAGATGGCCTCGGATCGCGCGATGACACCGATGTTCGCGGTGTCCCCTTTGTCGCCGGAGCGCGCCAGGCACAGGCGCATCAACGGAACACGAATCGTACGATCAGACGGCAATGTCTTCGTCTCCAATCACGACGCGCTGTTTCACTGACTCGCGAGCCACCAATGCGGGCCAGAACGCCACCACTTCCGACGCTTTCGGCCGTCCCTGATCCGCGATGTAGGTGATGCCGGGCACCGTGCCGAGGACGCGCGGCACGAGCTGCGCGCCGAAGCGAGAGTTGATCTTGCGCTCGTCCTGATCGCGCACCGCGAACTGCACGAGCACCTCGCCGGGCTCGCAGCTCGCGAGCGGCGCGTGACACGCGTTCCAGCCGATGAACTGATGCAGCGCCTGCTCGTATGCGCCCTTGCCGCCGGCGGCGTCCCAGAACGCTTCAGCCACCTTATTGGCTTTGGCCAGCGCTTCGGGACCTGCCACCGCGAGCCGTCCAAATGCGCGCCACCCCGCGTGGTAGCTGATCGACACCTTCAGCTTCTCGGGCGCCGGTTCTCCGCGCGCGCCCGTCACGCGCACGCGATCGGGCCCCTCCTGCTCGAGATGAACCGAATCAAAGCGCGCGACGACATCCGGCGTCATGTACGCGGGCGGCCCGATCTCGTAGACGATCTGCTCGGTCACGGTGTGGACGCTGACAAGCCCTCCGGTGTTTGGATGCTTGGTCACCACGAAGCTGCCGTCCTCTTCCGCTTCGACGATGGGAAATCCCATCCGCTTGTACGTCTTCACGAGCGGCCAGTCGGTGAAGTTGCCGCCGGTGCACTGCGCGCCGCACTCGATGATGTGCCCCGCCACAATCCCCGCGGCGACGTGGTCCCAATCGGCCGGCGACCAGCCGAACTCGAACATCATCGGCGCGAGCGTCACGGCAGCATCGGCCACCCTTCCGGTAATGATTACGTTCGCGCCATGCTCCAGCGCCTTCACGATGCCGGCGGCGCCGAGATACGCATTCGCGGACAGCACGCGCGGCCGAATCTCCGACAGCGCCTGGCCGGTATCCATATTCACGAGCGGCTCGCCCGATGCGAGCAACTCGTCGAGGTTCGGATACAAGTCGTCGCCTGAGACGAAGGCGACTCTGACCTTGTCGGCGATGTTCAGGTCTCTGGCGAGCACTTCGACTGCGGCGCGGCACCCGAGCGGATTGACGCCCCCCGCGTTGGTGATGATCGTGATGCCGCGCTGCACGCACGACGGCAGCACATCGCGAAGGTGCGTGATGAAATCGGATGGATAGCCGCCCGCGGGATTGCGGGCGCGCTGTTTCTGCAGGATAGCCATCGTGACTTCGGCGAGATAGTCCATCACCAGGTAGTTGATGGGACCGCCTTCGACCTGTCTGCGCGGCGCCGCGGGATCGTCTCCCCAGAACCCGCCGCAATTGGCGATGATCGTCCGCTTCACCTGAACAGTTCCCGCGCAATCACCATTCGCTGCACCTCAGACGTCCCTTCGCCGATCTCGCACAGTTTCGCGTCGCGATAGAAGCGCTCGACCGGCGAGTCTTTCAGGTAGCCGTATCCGCCGTGAATCTGGATGGCCTTCGATGTCGATCGTACTGCGGCTTCCGACGAGTACAACTTTGCCTGAGACGCCATACGCAGATACGGGGAGCCCTCGTCGCGCAGCGTCGCGGCGTGCCACGCCATCAGGCGCGCCGCCTCGCATTCGGTGGCCATGTCGGCGAGCATCCACTGAATCGCCTCGTATTCGAGAATCGGCTTGCCGAACTGCCGGCGGCGCTTCGCGTAGTTGAGCGCCTCGTCCAACGCGCCTTGCGCGATGCCCACCGCAAGCGCCGCCATGCCGATGCGCGCGGCGGCGAGCACCGACAGCACGTCCTTGAATCCCTCGTTCTGCTTGCCGAGCAGGCGGTCTTTCGGCACGCGCATGTCGTCGAAGTGGAGCGCCGCGGTATCTGACGCGCGCACGCCGAGCTTCTTCTCGAGCTTGCCGACGACGAGGCCGGGCGTCTCGCGATCGACGACGAACGCGGAGATGCCCCTGGTGCCCTGCGGCGGATCGGTCGAGGCCATGATCACGTAGGTGCCCGCCGTCGATCCTTGTGTGATGAACTGCTTGTCGCCGCGAATCAGCCAGCGATCGCCCTCGAGCGTGGCGCGCGTGCGCATCGCGGCGGCGTCCGATCCCGATCCCGGCTCGGTGAGCGCCCAGGCGCCGAGCTTCTCGCCGCGCGCGAGCGGCGGCAGAAACGCGCGCTTCTGTTCGTCGGTGCCCGCCAGCAGAATGTGGCCCGAGCAGAGCGCGTTGTGCGAGCCCACCAACAGCGCCACCGCCGCGTCGACGCGCGCGATCTCTTCGAGGATGATCGCGGCGCTGATCGCGTCGTAGCCGGATCCGCCGTACTCCTCGGGCACCATGATGCCGAGCAGCCCCTGCTCGGCAAGCTTCGGAATCAGCTCGGACGGAAACCGCGAGTGCTCGTCGCGCTCGGCCGCGCCGGGCGCAATCTCGCCGTCGGCGAACTCGCGCATGGCGTCTTTCAGAATCCGCTGTTCTTCGCTGAGCTGCAGGTCCATGTTACGCTCCGGATCTTGAAGTGATCGACGGCCTGCTACTAGCAGGGCTCAACTTAACTAGTAGGGCTCAACTTAAGTTGAGCACTACAGTGATCACTTGGCCAACTCACGTTCAATCACCAACCGCTCAATCTCCGACGTTTCCTCGTACAACGTCATCGCTCTCGCGTCACGGAAGAAGCGCTCCACCGGGTACTCCGTCAGATAGCCGTGGCCGCCGAAGATCTGTAATGCGTTGTATGCGGCGCGGTTCGCGGCTTCGGAGGCAAACAGCTTGGCCATCGCCGCCGCTTTCGTCAATCCGGCATCACCGGGATTCGACGCGCGCATGGCCGCGGCGCGGAACGCGAGCAGGCGCGCGGCGTCGAGTTCGGTCGACATGTCGGCGACCATCCACTGGATGGCTTCGAACTCGGCGATCGGCCGTCCGAACTGCCTGCGATCTTTTGCTTTGGCGATGCTGTGCGCGAGGCAGGCCTCGCCGATGCCGACCGCCTGCGCGGCGATATCGACGCGCCCCGCTTCGACCACGTCGCGTGCGATCGCGAACCCCTGGTTCAGCGTCCCGAGCAGATTTCCCTTCGGGACGCGGCAATCGCGCAGCAGCACATCGACCGTTTCGCTGCCGCGCAGTCCCAGCATCTCGTTGGTCTCGCCGATGGTGAAGCCTGGCGTGTTGGTCTCGACGATGAACGCGGAGAGGCCGTCCCGCCCCTTGGCGGGATCGGTCAGCGCGTAGACGATCGCGATGCGCGCATGGCGGCCGCTCGTGACGAACCGCTTGTGGCCGTTGAGAACGAAGCGATCGCCGTGGGCCACGGCGGTGGTCCGAATCGCGCCGGCGTCGGAGCCGGCCGCAGGCTCCGCAAACGCGTAGCAGCCAAGCTGTGTCTGCCCGGTCAGCCGTGAGAGGTAGGTGTTTTTCTGCGCCGCATCGCCGTACCGCGAGATGGGATAGCAGACGAGCGAGTTGTGCACGGCGATGACGGCGCCCAGCGCGGCCCATTCTTTCGAAATCTCGATGAGGGCGGCCACGTACGCGACGAAATCCTGCTCGAATCCCAGGAGGCCCACCTCGGCCGCGCCCGCGATGATGTCGGGCGGAATACTGCCCGCGCGATCGAGCGCCGACGCCTTCGGCGCGATCTGTGACGCGAACGCGCGCGCCCGGCGCTGGACGTCCTGCTGGCGCTCGTTCAGACCAAAGTCCATCTCCCAAGCATAGATCGGGTTCGTGGGGCCTGCCGCGCCGAAGCGCCCTAGCGCGAAGGCG
>CAYHHH010000216.1:0-4215 GCA_964356125.1 uncultured Bifidobacteriaceae bacterium
ACAGTTAGAGCACAGGGCTCCTCAAACGAGGACGAATGACTCTACCCTGTTGAAGCCTGTGCAAAGGAGCCCCGACCCCCTCCCGCTCTTCGCACCCCGCACCCGCACCCCGCACCTGTTCGCACCTGCCCGCACCCGTTCGCACCCGTCCGCACCAGTGCTGTCTACGCCCTCTTGCGCGTCCTCGCCGCGGCCAGCGCAATGACGACAAGCCCCCACGTCGTCAGCATGGCGAACTGCGGCCAGAGGATGTCCCAGCCAATGCCTTTAAGGAAGATGCCTCGCACGATCACGAGGAAATACCGCAGCGGAATCAGATACGTCGCGTACTGAATCGCCACCGGCATGTTCTCGATCGGGAAGATGAATCCCGACAAGTAGATCATCGGCAACATGAAAAAGAACGTCGTCGTCATCATCGCTTGCTGCTGTGTTGATGCCAGCGACGAGGACAAGAGACCGAGACTGAGGGTAGCGAGCAGATAGGAGACGCTGCCGAGTAACAACAGCCAGATGCTGCCGCGCAGCGGAATCTCGAACCAGAACACGGCCACCGCCACCACGAGCAAGACGTCCACGAAACCGACGATGGAGTACGGCAGCAGCTTGCCGAGAATCAGCTCCCATCGCGAGAGCGGCGTGACGTTGAGCTGCTCGAGCGTGCCGATCTCCTTCTCCCGCACGATCGCCATCGACGACAGGTTCGCCGTGACGACCAGCAGCAGGAGCGCGATGACGCCGGGGATCATGAAGTCTTTGCTGTCGAGCAGCGGGTTGAACCACACTCGCACGCGGCCATCGAATGGCACAGCGGTGATGCCCGCCTCGGCCGCGCGCGCCAGGTTGAACTGCGCGACCACGGTCGTCGCATACGAGAGCGCGAGCCCCGAGGAGTTGGCGTCGCTGCCATCGGCCAGCAGCTGCACCTGCCGCATGGACTTGTCGCCTTTCCCCTCCAGCGCGTCGCTGAAACCGGCGGGCACCACAATCCCGAGCCAGGCTCCGCCCGTGGCGAGATACCGGTCGACCTCCTTCGGAGCGGTGGCCTCGGCGACGATCTCAAAATACTTCGATCCCGCGAATCCTCCGATCAGCTGGCGGCTCGCGGCACTGTGATCGCCGTCGACGACGATGATGGGGACGTTGCGGACGTCGGTGGTGGCGGCGTAGCCAAGGATCGCGAGCTGCATCACCGGTGCCACGATCACGAGACCAAAGAGACGCGGATCGCGGCGGAGTTCGATGAACTCCTTCCACATGAGGACGAGGATGCGGTGGATCATCGCTTCGACAACCTCGCCACGGTCAGCGTGAGCACGATGGTCGCGTAAGTCCCCAGCGCCACTAACTGCGGCTGAATCACGTCGAGCGTGACGCCCTTGAGCAGCACGCCGCGCAGCGCCACGAGGAAGTACCGCGCCGGGACGATGTGCGTGAGGTACTGCAACGGGACTGGCATGCTCGCGATCGGAAAGATGAAGCCCGAGAGAATGAACGTCGGCAAGAACGATGACAGCAACGACAGCTGGAAGGCCACCTGCTGCGTCTCGGACACCGTTGAGATCAGCAGGCCGGTCGCCAGCGCGCCAATCAGGAACATCGCGACCAGTAGCTGCAGCGTCCACCAATTGCCGCGCATGGGCAGATCGAACAGCGCCATCGACGCGAAGATGACCATGAACGCCGAGGCCTGCGACAGCACGAGATACGGCAGCGTCTTGCCCGCGATGAACGACGCGGTCGACATCGGCGCCATGCGCACCTGCTCCATCGTCCCGCGCTCCTTCTCCTTCACGATGGACATCGCGGTGGCAATCACAGCGGTGATCGTCGAGATATAGGCGATGAGCCCCGGGATGAGAAACAGCGTGGAGTTCAGCTCCGGGTTGTACCAGACGCGCGGCTGCGCCTGCGCAAGATGCAGCATCGTCGCGGCGGCCTCGGGAATCGGCGTCGCTTCACGCAGCACGGCGTTGACGTAGCCGAGGATGGTCGAGGCGGTTGTCGCGTTGTCGCCGTCGAGCAGCACCTGCACGGTCGGGATGCCGCCCTCGCGGCGTGTGCGCCCGTAGCCTTCAGGGACGACGAGCACGACGCGCGCGCGGCCGGTGAGCAGCACTTCCTGCGCACCGCCCTCGGTCGAGATCGTCTCAGCCAGCGTGAAGTAATCCGAATGCACGAAGCCTGACACGAGCGCGCGGCTCTCGTCCGTGCCGTCGCGATCCTGCGCCGCGAGCCGCACATGGCGAATGTCGAAGTTCAGCGCGTAGCCGTAGATCAGCAGGAAGAAGCCGGGGATGAACAGAAGAATCAGCAACGTGCGCCGATCGCGACTGATCTGCCGCATTTCCTTGAGCGCCACCGCGAATGCATGTTTCATGACCGGTCCACCACATCGAGAAACACGTCGTCGAGCGACGGCACCACGGGTTCGATGCCCTCGATGACAAGACCGGCCGAGGCAAGCGCCTGGCGCAACCCACTGCGCGACTCATCGCCGCCTTCGCGCAACACGGCGTGCACCGCGGTGCCGAAGAGGCTGGTCTTCTCCACCATCGGCAACGCGTCAGCGATCGCCATCGCCTGCATCGGGTTCGCGGAACGAATCTCCAGGATCGGCCGGCTCGCAAACACTGACTTGAGTTCCGAGATCGTGCCGAGCGCCGCCATCTTGCCGGCCTGAATGATCGCCACGCGATCGCAGCGCTCCGCTTCGTCCATGTAATGCGTGGTCACGAGCACCGTCGTGCCGCCGCGCGACAGGTCGTCGATCAACCGCCAGAAGTCGCGACGCGAGACCGGATCGACACCGCCCGTCGGCTCGTCGAGAAACAGCAGCGGCGGCTCGTGGAGCAACGCGCAACCGAGCGCCAGCCGCTGACGCCAGCCGCCGGCCAGATCGTGCGTCAGTTGCTTCTCGCGGCCCACGAGGCCCGCCATCTGCAGCACGAACCGACGTCGCTCGGCCAGACGATCGCCGCGAAGTCCGTAGAGGCCGGCATAGAAGTGAATGTTCTCGTCGACCGTCAGCATCTCGTAGAGCGAGAACCGCTGCGACATGTAGCCGATGCGCTTCTTGACGGCTTCGGGATCTTTCCCGACATCGATGCCGTCGACGAACGCCTGGCCGGATGTTGGCTTTAGCAGCCCACACAGCATGCGGATCGTCGTCGACTTCCCCGCCCCGTTGCTGCCGAGAAACCCGAATACTTCGCCCCGCGCCACATCAAAGCTGACGTGATCGACCGCGACGAACTCGCCGAAGCGGCGCGTCAGCTGATCGACCTTGATGGCCGGCCCGCCATTGGGCCGTTCAGCGGAGCTGCTGCTCACAGTCCGCCTGCCGCGCGCAGCAAGCGCGCCTCGTTGAGGCGCAACGTCGCCGCCAGGCGCGTGCGCTCGAGTTCGGCTTCGAGCAGCGACGTCTGCGCATCGAGCACGTCGGTGCTGGTCGCCACGCCCGCTTTGAACCGCTCCTCGACCACGCGACGGGCTTCGGTCGACGCGGCCACCGCTTCCGCGGAGGCATCGAGCGCCGCGCGGCCCGACTCGACGTCCAGTCGGCGCTGGCGCAGCTCCACGCCCAGCATCGCGTCGAAGTCGTCACGGCGTCGCTCGAGCGCCACGGCCTGCGCCGTCGCCGCGGCGCGATCGGCTTTGCTCTTGCCGCCGTCAAACAGCTGCCACGTCACGCTCACGCCGGCTTCCCACGAGGAGCGCCATTCGTTCACGCGTGGGACGATGCGCGCGTTGGGGCGAGATTCTTCGAAGCCGGCGGCCACGCCGATCTGCGGTTTCAGCGCGGCGGCCGAGGCGGCGCCGGTCTGGCGCGCGGAGTCGGCGCGAATCGTCAGCGCGTCGCGCTCGGATCGGCTGCCCCGCGCCTGCTCCGCCAGCGCCTTCATCGGCATCGAGGTGAGTGGTGCCACCGACGGCTGCGAGGCCATCAGCGGCGACGAGGTCACGATCGATGTGTCGAGATCCACGCCGACGAGGCGGCAGAGGTCCGCCTCGGCCACGGCGGCGGCGTTCTTCGCCTGGATCAGCGCCACGTTCTGCCGCGCGCGCTGCGACTGCGCTGAGAGCAGGTCGTTGGGCGGCAGAAAGCCGGCGTCCACGCGCGACTTCACGTCGCTGACATACGCACTGATCCGCACGAGGCCCTGCTCCACCACGCGTGCAGACTCGCGCGCGGTGACCAGCGTCCAGTAGGCG
>CAYHHH010000217.1:0-4179 GCA_964356125.1 uncultured Bifidobacteriaceae bacterium
CCGGTCTCCGTGCAGCGGCCGTTTGCACCGCTGAAAGCGCAGCGGCCGTTGTCGCGTTGCCAGACCGCTCGTTTCACTGCCGCCGGAATGTGACGCGAATCCGGCTTCGTCCCGCGGGTCGCGCGAGGATGCGCGGTTTTACCGATCCGTGTGCGTTCGAGCTCCTCGAGCAGTAACCCTAGCGCGCGCTCAAAGATGATGGCTGGATCGCCGTTCGGCACGGTGTGCCGCAGCAGGTCCTGTGCTCGGCGCAATGTGCCGTACGTCTCACGGCTGATGGTGAATTGAATCTTGTAGCGCTCGGGCGCGATCGGTTTCACCTCAGCCGGCCGCGGCGCCGGCGCGACGTACGGGGCGCTTTCGATCGTCGTCGACACATCAGATGTGACCGCTTCCGCCGCTGCCGACGCCACCGCCCTTGATGCTGGCGGCGTTGGCAACTTGCGCACCGTCGCCGGCACGTCCGGGCGCGGATGGAGCGTGGCGACCAGCAGCTCGACCTCGCGTTTGCTCTTGTGGCGTGCGCGCTCGAGCACCTCACGATGATTGGCTTCGGTGAGATGCGGTGCGAGCAGCCGGACGGTGGTCAACGTCACAGCCGCCGATTCGACCAGCCCGAGGATCAACGGAAAGCGACGCGCGGCTCGCGCTGTTTCGATGCGATTGTACGCGGCGTGTTCCGACAGGTGCAGCACCTGTGTGCAGTAGGTGAACAGCGACGAGCAGCCTTCACTAAGATAGAGCCGGCGTGCGTCGAGCTCGATGAGAAGCGCGATCACGTGAGTGGTCGCTACTCGTTCGTCGCGGGCGGCCTCATGCACGCGCGCGAGCACCTCGCGATCGGATAATTCGGATAGAGCGAAATCATTTATCGTCATGCTCCCGGTATAGCACGGCGTTTTCTTGCCCTCAGATTTGACCCACCGCACGCGATCGCGCGCACAACCTCACATCGTCACCCCTAAAGCGGTCGCTGCGTGCCTGAGGGTCACAATGGGGCTCACGCCGGCGCTTAAGGGAAAGTAAAGCGACGCAAACCCCTGCATTGGAAAAAGCTGTCAAGAACTATTTTGGGTCCGGCCTAACATGTTTGGAATATTCTCGATCGTCGTAGCCAGGCTACGACTACGCTGAATCATCCAAACAGAACGCCAAGCGGCGTGGAGAGTCAACGAGCCGTCAGCTCGCGCGCATGGGTGATCTCGCGGCTCGTGACGGGTCTGACATCGGAGGCCTCAACGGTCGCCACGGCGGCCGTGCCCCCGTCGAGAGTGGTGAACTCCACCTCGAAGGCTTTGCCGTCGCCGTAGACATGAACCACAGTCCCCACATCGCCAATCTCCAAGCGTTCCTTGGGGACCGGAGCGGTCAGGACGACGCGATCATGTTCTCTGATCATGACGAAGGCTCACTCGCTTCCAGGATAGGCTGTAACCACCGGGCATTGTGTCACGTTGCGGATCGCAGATCACGCAGGACGGCTACCGTGTACGGCTTTGAAATGGGCGATGGGCGGCTCTTCACGGCTGATCTCATGGAGTCGCAACGATGGAGCTGAGTATGGGCCTCGTCAGCCAGATGTCGTCGTCGGAGGCCAAGATCGCACTTTTCCGGTCGCTCTTCCGCGGGCGCGACGACGTATACCCGCGTCGATTCGAGAGCCGCAAGACCGGCAAGGCCGGGTATGCGCCCGCCTGTGCGAACGAATGGGTGCGTGGCATCTGTGAGAAGCCGCGGATCAAATGCGCCGAATGTCCCAATCGTCGATTCCTTCCGGTGACTGACGAGGTCATTCGCTGGCATCTGTCTGGCTGCGACCCCGAGGGTCAGCCCTTTGTCGCTGGCGTCTACCCACTGCTGCAGGATGAGACCTGCTTCTTTCTTGCCGTCGATTTCGACAAAGCCGGCTGGCGCGAGGACACAGTGGCCTTTTTCGAAGCGTGTCGCCGCCTGAGCCTCCCAGCCGCCATCGAACGTTCACGCTCCGGACGAGGCGCGCACGTCTGGTTCTTCTTCGAGGAGGCCCTTCCAGCCGCCTTGGCCCGAAGACTGGGATCGCACGTCCTTACCGAGACCATGGAGGGGCGGCCGGACATCGGCTTCGATTCGTACGATCGTCTTTTCCCGAATCAGGACACGATGCCGCAGGGAGGGTTCGGGAACCTGATCGCCTTGCCGCTGCAGAAGAGACCACGCGAGCAGGGCAACAGCGTGTTCCTCGATGAACATCTCGAGCCCTGGAAAGACCAGTGGGTGTTTCTCGCGAGCGTGGGTCTGCCGCCACAAGACGATGGCGACCAACAGCCGTGGACGGCCCCGCCGTCGCGCCATCGAAAAGAGCCGCCGATCGTCGGCGAACTGCTTCAGACCTTGGAGTTGGTTCTCGGCAATCAGATCTACATCGCCAAAGCGGGTCTGCATCCCGGTCTCCGAAACCGGCTGCTTCGCCTGGCGGCATTTCAGAATCCGGAGTTCTACAAGACGCAGGCGATGCGGTTGTCCACCTACGACAAGCCACGCGTCATCGCGTGCGCTGAGGACCACCCACACCACATCAGCCTCCCGCGAGGGTGCTTGGACGACGTCCGCCGGGTTCTGAGCGACTTGCGCATTCGCACCGCCGTTCGCGACGAGCGGTATCCGGGCCGACCTCTCGAAGTGAGCTTCCAAGGCGAGCTGCGGCCCGAGCAGAAAGTGGCCGCAGAGGCAATGCTGGCGCACGAGACGGGCGTGCTGGCCGCCACGACTGCGTTTGGCAAAACGGTGGTCGCCGCCTGGCTGATCGCACAGCGCGGCGTCAACACGCTCGTGCTCGTACATCGGCGTCAATTGCTCGACCAATGGATCGAGCGGCTCTCAACCTTCCTCGGGCTGCCCGCGAAGTCGATCGGTCGCATCGGCGGCGGCCGACGCAGGCCGACCGGGCTGCTCGACGTCGGTGTCATTCAGAGCTTCGTCCGGAGGGGTGTCGTTGATGATTGCGTGGCCGACTACGGTCACCTCATCGTCGACGAGTGTCATCACTTGTCAGCGCAGCAAGGATCAAGTACTGCAGGAGAACGGCTACTTCGTGTTGCGCTTCCTTGCTGAAGACGTGGGAAGAGAATTGGACTTGGTGCTCGATGCAATTCTGCGAGCGCTCAGTCACCACCGATCGGCGGTCCTAACGACGGCGCCGCTCGCGTGAACGTATGGCGCCTTATACACAGTGCGTCGGCTCACGATCTGCCAGTCAACAAAGGTGCCCAAGAGCCGGCTGCCATCGCCGCGATCCCAATCAGCACGCCGATGAGCGCACCTTCCACTGGCGAATCCCTATATCGTTTTTCGACCCGTGCGATCGCCGCTTTCGGGATGACGAGCGGCCTCCCGCGGCACCGCCTGTAAGTCGCCCGATGTTTGCGCCTGCGCAGCGGACGCACAAAGCGCGAGCCCAACAGTGAACAGTTGCAATCGCATGATCGGCAAGGCGATTTTGCCGGGCAAATAGGCTCATGGGGCTCCGTAGACCTTCTGCTCGAATGCGTTGTACACCGCAAGCGCTTTCGTGTCGGCAAATGGAAGATGCTGCATCAAAATCACACCCGCGACTCCGCTCGTGTGATCGACCCAGAAGTACGTGTTATAGAGGCCGCCCCAGCTCAGAGTGCCCGGCCGACGCCGCCCCGGCTGCCCGTCGGTCGTGATCATGAATCCTATGCCCCACTTATCGCGTCCATCGGCGACGAACGAAAAGTCGCTGCTGCGACCGGGCATTGCGGTCTTCAGTGCTCGCACGCCGACGCGGCCAATCTGATTTCGACCCATCGTCGCCACGGTTTCGGCAGACACAATGCGCTTTCCGTCAGTGCTGCCTTGATTGAGCAGCATCTGAAGAAAGCGCACGTAGTCGGGCGCCGTCGATGCGAGCCCGCCGCCGCCGATGAACTGTGTCACCGTGGTGGGCGGTTGGACCGGATCGACCTGAAAGGCGCCGTCTGGACCCCGAAGGTGCACAACGGACATGCGTGACTGTTCGTCCGCCGCAGGGTTGTACGCCGTGTCGGCCATGCCGAGCGGAGTGAAAATATGATCGCGAAAATAGACCTCGAGATTCTTGCCAGACAACGTTTCGACGATGCGGCCTGCCCAGTCGATACCGGTGCTGTAGAGCCATTGCTCGCCAGGATCGAAGAGGAG
>CAYHHH010000218.1:0-4169 GCA_964356125.1 uncultured Bifidobacteriaceae bacterium
CCGTACCTGATCGCCTTCGCGCGGAGCGTCATCGGCGCCACCACGCGAATCGGGCCTGTGTAGAGGTGCCATCTTGCCGCCGGCCCTTCTTCGGTGGTGTAGCCGATCGACGCCCCCTGCGTGGGCACGTAGATGACCACCTCCGTCGGCCCGGCAATCGCCATCGACGCGCGGCGCGACGGCGCGTCGAGCTCGCGCCGCGGCAGGATGTAGGGCTGCGCCGTTTCGGGTTGAACGCCGCCGGGCCACATCCGCTGGATCATCTCAGCTTCGTTGATGAGTCCCTGATCGTTGGTGCGCGCCATCCAGTCGGTCACCGCTCTGCGCATGCGCTCGAGCGTCTGCTCATGCTTTTCGTCGGCAACCAGATTGCGGATCTGATGGGGATCGGCAACCGTATCGTACAGCTCTTCGGCCGGACGGCTGGTTCGCATCCACAGCGCGGCGGCGCCGGTCAGCGCGCGTTCCGCCTGCAGCCTGAGCCACTCCTGCATGATGTTGCTCTGGTTCCGGTAGATGATGTGCCCGGCGTAGGGCAGCTCGGGCGCAAAGTTGCGGATGTAGAGAAACTGCCGATCGCGCGCCGAGCGCATCATGTCGTACTCGATGTCCATGCGGTCGCGCGCGCCGAACACGAACCCGGGCGGCGGCGTCCCTTTCGGTCCGATAAACACGCGCCCCTGAAGGTGCGCCGGAACCTCAACTCCGGCCATCGCAAGCACGGTCGGCGCGAGATCGATCATGCTCACGAGCCCATCGCTCACCGAGTTCGCAATGCCCGGGCTCATCGCAGGCCATCGGATCATGAGCGGCACGTGCAGCCCCGAGTCGTAGAGCGATCGCTTCGATCGCGGCACGCCGTCGCCGTGATCGCTCCAGTAGAAGACGATGGTGTTGTCGGCGAGGCCGTCGGCGTCGAGCTGCTTCAGAATCTCGCCGACCTGCCCGTCCATGTCGGCGATGTTGTCGTACATGCGCGCGAGCTCTTCGCGCACGAGCGGCGTGTCCGGATAGTACGGCGGCACCACGACGCGCGCTGGATTGGTCACGAGCGGCTTCCCTTTGCGCGCCGGGCTCGTCGGAAAAATCTGGCTCTCGTGCGTAACCATAAGGTTGAACACCGAGAAGAACGGTTGGCTGCGGTCGGTGCGGTTGCGCCAGTGCGCATTGGGTCCGAGATCGTCCCAGATCGTGAACGGCTCGCCGAACTGATAGTCGGTCTTCGCGCGATTGCTCGTGTAGTAGCCGGCCGCGCGTAAATATTCGGGAAACGCCTTCACGTAGTGCGGCGGCACCGCGAGATACGGCCCGGGCAGCTCTGGCACGCGATCTTCCGTGGTCCGCATGTGCTGCGCGCCAATCGACGTCTGATACATCCCCGTGATAATCGCCGCGCGGCTCGGCGCGCACACGGGCGCGGTCGTGAACGCGCGCGTGTAGCGCACCGACTCTCGCGCCAGCCGATCGAGCACCGGCGTGCGCGCCACCGCATCGCCGTACACCCCGAGGTGCGGGCTCATGTCTTCGTTCGAGATCCAGACGATGTTCGGCCTCGACACCGGTTGCGATGAAGGCTGCTGCGCCGAAGCCGGTGTGGCGAACCACAGCAGGACGAACCCGCACAGTATTCGTGACATGCGCTTTTCCAATCCCAAATCCCTAATCCCCAGTCCCTATCCCTAGTTCATTTCCCCGGCGCATAGAAGCCGGGTGGAAAATCGGCCGGGCGCGAGCCGTCGGGGCGCCGCAGGTTGCTCGGATTGCCGGCGTCGGGCGCCAGCGGAATGTACATGCCGCCGGTCTCCCCCAGCGTCCTGAACAGCTCGGCGTTGAGCCGCGTGACGATGTCCCGATGCGACGCCTCGCGAATCAGATTGCGCATCTCGAGCGGATCGGCCTGCAGATCGTAGAGCTCGTCGGTATCCCACAGCCCGTAATAGCGGATGTACTTGTAGCGCGATCCGCGCAGCGCGTGCATCGCCGGCGTCTGCGGAAAATTGCGCTCCCAGTAGTACTCGTACAGCAACGTGTCGCGCCAGGGAATCCGCTGGCCGCGCGCGAGCGGCAGCGCGCTGCGGCCGTCCATCGGCGGCGGCTGCAGGCCGGCCGCATCGAGAATCGTGGGCGCGATGTCGATGTTGGCGACCACCTCCTCGACGCGCGTGGATGCCGGCAGGCCACCGCCAGACATCAGCAGCGGCACGCGCATCGACGCCTCGTAGGCCGTCCGCTTGTCGATGAGGCCGTGCTCGCCGAACGCAAAGCCGTTGTCTCCCATGAACATGACGATCGTCGAATCCAGCATCCCGCGCTCGCGGACGAGCGCCATGACGCGGCCGACGCTGTCGTCGACGGCAAGCAGCGTTTCCGCGTAGCGCCGGTAGTACTCGGCGATATCGAGCGCGCTGTGGTACGGGAAGTCCACGCCATGCCAGCTGTTTCGCTGGTTCCGCACCCACATCGGCTTCCCGGCCAGATTCTCCGGCGTCTCGGCCATCGTCTTTGGTGGAGTGAACGGCTTGTCGCGGTAGCGCCCCTTGTGCCGATCCGCTGGCGTGAAGTCGGAGTGGACGGCCTTGTGCGAAAGATAAAGGAAGAACGGCCGATCGGCCCGTCGCTGTTTCAGCCAGTCGAGCGCGTAATCGGTGAGCTCGTCCGTGATGTATCCGCGCTGCGGCACGGCCTTGCCGTCGACGTTGAGACCGTTCTGGCTCGGGAGGTACGTGCCCTGGCCGCGAAAGCTGACCCAGCGATCGAATCCGGGCTGCGGCGCATCGCTGGCGCCCCCCATGTGCCACTTGCCGATGAACGCGGTGTCGTAACCGGCCTGCTGCAGATATTGCGGAAAGAAAATGGTCCCCGGCGTCATCGGGTTGATGTTGTCGACGACGCGATGCCGGTGGGCATATTGGCCGGTGAGAATCGACGCGCGGCTCGGAGAGCACAACGCCGTGGTGACGAACGCGTTCCGCATCTGCACGCCGCTCTTCGCGAGCGCGTCGAGATTCGGCGTCTCAATCCACGGATGCCCCATGTAGCCGAGCGCGTCGTACCGCAAATCGTCCACGAGCACGAAGATGACGTTTTTTGGCTGCGCGCCAGGCGAGCGTGGAAGCGGCAGCGCGCCTTGCGCGCGGGGATCGACACTGTGCGCAGCGGCCAACATCAACATCGCGACGACGCACAATCTTTGTGACATGCGTTTTCCTAATCCCGAAGCCGGCGAAGGAGCTGTTGCATTTCGCCGACCGTGGCGCGGTATTTCGGATCGTCAGCGAGATTGCGCAGCTCGTCCGGGTCCTTGACTTCGTCGTACAACTCGACACCCCGCTTACCTTCGTCCCACTCGGTGTACCGCCACTGTTCCGTGCGGACGCTGTAGCCCATGAACGCCGCATTCGCGGGGCCGCGCCGTACCTGCGTCAGGGCGGGATGGTCCCAATTGGCGCGCGTATCTCTGAGCAGCGGCGTCAACGAGCGCCCCTGCAGTCCGGCGGTGGCGGGCAGCCGCGCCAGATCGGCAAGCGTGGGATAGATGTCGAGGAACTCGACGATGCGCGCGGTCGAACGGTTTCGCGCCGTCACGCCGGGACCGGCGACGATCAGCGGGGCGCGCGCGGACCGTTCGAACAACGACTGCTTCATCCACTGGCCGCGCTCGCCGAGGTGGTAGCCGTGGTCGCTGATGAAAATCACGATCGTGTTGTCCGTCAGCTTCAGGCGATCGAGTGCGTCGAGCACGCGCCCGACGTTGGCGTCGAGAAACGTGATCGACGCCCAGTAGGCCCGTATCGCGTCGCGCTGCCCCTCCGTGTCCACACCCCAGTGCGCCGGAATCGTGAACCATCGCGCCATCGGATCCGTCAACGGCTGCTCAGCGGTCGCCGGAATGGGAATCGTGTTGCGAGGATAGAGATCGAAATATTTCTTGGGCGCGATGAACGGGCAATGCGGGCGATAGAACCCCGCGCCGATAAAGAACGGCCGGTCCCTGTTTTTCTCGAGCAGCGCGATCGTTTCAGCCGCCACTTTCCCGTCCGTGTGCTCCTCGTCCGGGGCCGGGGACGCATAGTACGAGAGCGAGCTGCCCAACCCGCGCGCCGGGGTGAGATTGGTCAGCACCGTTTCTTCGTCCTTATCGATGCCGCGCGGGTTCACGAACACGTCCC
>CAYHHH010000219.1:0-4140 GCA_964356125.1 uncultured Bifidobacteriaceae bacterium
ACGCCGTGACGTTCGAAGTCGTGGCCGCCGACGTCTTCGGCAGCGGCAAGCTTCCACCCGCCGAATGCGGGTCCTTTTACTGGCCGGCGACATGGACGCACACGCCGGGATCCGTCCCTGTACCGGCGAAACCGGAGTAATGGACCCATACGGCCCGGAGTTCTTTCGGAGGATTCAGGAAGGCTCGCTGCAATCGGCCAGGCGCGTGCTGCCGCACCTGTTCGAGCTCGTGGCGCCGCGATCGATCGTCGACGTTGGATGCGGCGTCGGGACGTGGCTGAAGGCGGCGGGTGAGCTCGGCATCCGCGATCTCGCCGGGCTCGACGGCGCGTACGTCGATCGCTCGATGCTGCAGATTCCGGCGGACCAATTCACCGCGACCGATCTCACGCAGCCATTCCACCTCCGACGGACCTTCGATGCGGCGTTGTCGCTCGAGGTGGCCGAGCACCTTCCCGAAGCAAGCGCCGCGTCGTTTGTCGAATCGCTGACGCGTCTCGCGCCGGTCGTGCTGTTTTCCGCGGCGATTCCGAAACAGATGGGCGAGCATCACGTGAACGAGCAGTGGCAAAGCTGGTGGATCGAGCGTTTTTCGCGTCTCGGCTTCACCGCCGTCGACTGCATACGCCCGCGCATCTGGGACGACCCGCAGGTCGAGTGGTGGTACGCACAGAACACGTTCGTCATGGTGCGTCACGACCACCTTCCCACGTTGCCGGCGCTTCAGCGCGCGCGGGGCATCAGCGCGGGTCCGCAGAACGTGGTCCATCCACGCGCGTACCTGGACCGCCTGGTGGCCGCGGAACAGCGGCGCCCGCGAGGACCCATCGAATGGGTCGCCCTCGGCCCCGAAGTTGTCTCCTCCACCCTCCGCCGATGGCTCACTCGAGCCGATAAGGTGTAACAGAAAGGGGCTGTGCCAGTCCCGGAAATGGGACTCACGGGGCGAAGCTGCGATCGCCATCGTTTCACGGAATTTCCTCAGATGATGCTGAAAACAAAAGACTTGCGGGTAGTCATGGCTGCCCTGATGCTGACGGCGACGCCCGCAGCAGCGCAGATCGCCGCGCCGCGGGAAGCCGCACAAATACAGCTGGGGCCACTCTCGCTGTACCCCAGTCTTCAAATCGTGGATGCGGGGGTCGACGAAAACGTCTTCAACGACGGGACCGCGCCGCAGCGCGATTACACGTTGACGGTGGCGTCGCGGTTGCTCAGCGTGGTGCGCCTGGGAGCGAACGAGTTGCTGTTTCAGACCGGCAACGACTACGTCTGGTTCCGGGAATTCAGCTCCGAGCGCTCGAGCAACGCGCAGTACTCGGTGCGTTTCAACCTGTCGGCCAGCCGGTTCAAGCCGTTCATCGGTGCCGAGCGCGTTCGCACGAGGACGCGGTCCGGCCCCGAGATCGATACGCGTGCGCGCCGCATCGATCGCAACGCGGTCGGCGGCCTCGGGTTCGATCTCACACCCCGCACGAGCTTGACGGCGTCGGTCCGGTTCGACGAGTCGAATTACGGGGATGGTGAGGTCTTCCGCGGCGTCGCGTTGGACAATTCCCTGAACCGGTCGGGGCGCGGAGCTAACGCGGGCGTGCGCTACGTCGTCACCCCGCTGACGACCCTGAGTGTCCTGGCCGGGTACGAGGAGCAGAAGTTCAGTGCCAACCATGTCCGCGACCTGAAGCGGTACACGCTCGGGCCTACCGTGGAATTCAGTCCGGAGGCGGCGATACGCGGGCGAGCCTCGGTCGCATTCGAGATATTCGAGCCGGATGATCCGGAGCTGACGCGGCGCACGGGGGTGACCTACCAGGCGGCACTCAACTGGTCGCTCTATGGCCGCACCGCGTTCGATCTCGGAGCCGGAAGAAATATCAGTTATTCTTATCTTGACACCGAGCCCTACTACCAGTTGACGAGCGTGAGTCTGCAGGTCACTCAGCCGATCGTGTGGCGCTTCGACGTGTTCGCCAGCGGCAACTGGAATCACATGGCGTACCGGTGGCGTCTCGGCGGCGAGGCAGGGGACGCTCAGTCCGAGCGCGTCGACCGGGTGATCGGCGGCAGCGCGGGTGTCGGGGTCGATATCGGGCGCGGCTTTAGCCTGCGGCTCGGTTTGGAAAAGACACGGCGGCGATCGGTCGAGGATCCGCTGCAGAACTACTCCCGCACCCGGATCTTGAGCACCGTGACGGTTGGTTCTTGAGGAACACCGAAATGGCACCTTTACTTTTGATTCTGATCGTCTTCGCAGGGGGATGCACGCAAGCGTTCGCGCAGGCGGCTCCGCCGTCCGCGCCGGCGTCTGCCCCTCAGCCCGCGGCGGGCGCGCCCGCCCAGGCAGCAGCGGCGGCGCCCGACAACGACTACATCGTCGGGCCGCAGGACGTGATCGCCGTGAGGATTTACGGCGAAGAGAAGTTGTCGGGCAAAATCCGCATCGACAACGATGGCTCGTTTCCATTCGAGTACCTGGGCCGGGTCAACGCCGAGGGCATGACCACCGCGCAAATCGAGGCCTACCTCGCCAAGGCGCTCGGGGATGGCTATCTCCGCAGTCCGCAGGTGTCTGTGGAAGTGGTCGAGTATCGGAGCAAGAACATCTTCGTGACCGGCGAAGTGCGATCGCCGAACAAGTACTCCTTGCAGGGAAACCAGACGCTGATGGACGCGCTGACGCTCGCGGGATCGATCACGCAGAACGCGGGCAACTGGGTGCAGATTACGCACGCCCGCCAGGGGGTGGCCGTGCTCGGACCGTCGGCATCGGTCGAGTACGACGTCCGCGTGAATCTACGCGACATTCAGACCGGCAAGGCGCAGAACATCAAGTTGAACGACGGCGACACGATTTTCGTGCCGAGGGCCGAGCGCATCTTCGTCGTCGGCCAGGTGCGGAACACGGGGCCCGTGGTCTTCGAAGAAGGGATGACGGTCTTCGAGGCGATTGCGGCGGCGGGAGGCATCACCGAGAAGGGCTCGAACAGCCGCATCGAAATCATCCGGATTGAAAACGGCCAGCGCAAGTCGATCGACGCGCGGCAGACCGACGTGTTGAAGCCGGGCGATCAGGTGAACGTGCGACCGCGGCGTCTGTGAGGATTGTCTTCCTCAGCCCGAGCGGCGAGCTCGGGGGAGCGGAGACTGCGTTGCTCGACATGCTCGCCGCGGTTCGCGAGGCGCGCCCTGACTGGCGCCTTGCGACAATTGCCGCCTCGAACGGCGCACTGGTTGTGAAAGCTGCCGCATACGGTGATGCCGCGGCGATGCCCTTCCCGGACGCGCTCGCCCGGCTCGGCGAATGGGGGGCACGTGGATCCATCCTCACCCGCCTCCGTCTCGGCGCGGGGCTCCTGGCGGCGTCAGCGCCGGCCCTGCGCTACGCGAGACAACTGCGGCGGCGGCTCCTCGACTTCCACCCCGACATCATCCACAGCAACGGTTTGAAAATGCATCTTCTTGGCGCGCGCGTGCGGCCGTCCGACGCGAAGCTCGTGTGGCACCTGCACGACTACCCGGCGGCGCGGCGTGTGACGGCGCGGCTGCTGGCGAGCCAGGCGCGGCGATGCGATGCGATGCTCGCGAATTCCGAAAGCGTCGCCGCGGAGGCGCGACACATGTTCGGCGCGGGCGTCCCGGTACATGCGATCTACAACTCAGTCGATCTCGCCCGCTTCAATCCGTCCGGGCCGCGCGTCGATCTCGACGCGCTTGCCGGCCTCCCGCCGCTCGAGCCCGGCGGCATCCGCGTTGGGCTCGTGGGCACGTTCGCGCGGTGGAAAGGGCACTCGGTCTTTCTCGAGGCGCTCGCGCGTCTCCGCGGCGTCGCGAACGTGCGCGGCTACATCGTGGGGGACTCGATTTATCAGACCGACGCGAGCCAGTACTCGCGTCACGAGCTGCAGGCGCGGGCCGAGGCGCTCGGGCTGGGCGATCGCGTCGGCTTCACCGGCAAGGTCGATGACGTCTCCGCCGTGTTGCGCTCGCTCGACATCGCCGTGCACGCCAGCACGGAGCCGGAGCCGTTCGGCCTCGTCATCGCCGAGGCGATGGCCTGCGGGCGGCCCGTCGTGGTCAGCCGCGCGGGCGGCGCCGCCGAAATCGCGCAGGGCGGAGCGGTGTTTCATGAGCCCGGCAACA
>CAYHHH010000220.1:0-3937 GCA_964356125.1 uncultured Bifidobacteriaceae bacterium
CCGCGTCCGGCGCCCGTCGTCGCGCATCGCATCGCGCCCGACGTGCTGGCCGCGCGATTGGCGGAAGCCGATCGGCTCGCGTCGCGCGGCTGTTATCTCTGCCTGAAAGAAGCGGCGGCCGCGTACGCGAGCCTGCTGGCTGATTCCGACGATCCCGCCGTGGCCCGCAAGGCGCTCGAGAACAATCTGATGCTCGTTGCGCGCGAGGTGGAGCTGCGCATACCCGACTCGGGAGCGCGCGACGCCGCCGAGCAGCTTCGGGTGAAGGTTCCGGAGAGTTACGCGCCATATTTCACGGTGCTCGATTTTCTCTACGGTCCGGCTCAAGCCGGACCCTACGTACTGCAACGTGAAGAACGCATGGCGTTGGTCGCGGAACTCGAGAAACGTGCACCAGCGAACGCCATGAAGGCGTATTTTTTTATCGCGTCGGTGCTGCAGTTGCGGGACTTCAAGGAGCTGAAGCCCACGGTTGACGCCATTCTTGCGGCGCATCCTGCGGATCTGTCGCTGAAGTACCGCATGCTCGCGTTTCAGCCGGCGTATTCCGCCGAGGCCGCGCGCGAGCTCATCGGCCAGGAGACCGGCTTCGGAGAAGTGCACCTGCTGATGGGGCAGCGGGCGTTCCTGAACGGCAATCTTGCTGATGCTTTTCGCGAGCTGACGCGCGCCCGCGAGCTGCTCCCCGACAGCGTCTCGATCAATTACGCGCTCGCGAACATCACGTTCGCGTACGCGCGCTATGCCAACGCGCTGGCGCTCTACGACCGCATTCTCGCGAGCCCCGCCGCGGCCGGCCTCGAGCCCCAGGTGAAGCTCGGCCGCGCGAAGTCGCTGAGCTACCTCACGCGCCACGACGAGGCGATCGCGCTCCTCATAGACCTCCTGCAGAACGATCCCGGCAACAATCCGGGGGAAAAATATTACTGGCGCGCGTGGAACCGCCTGCAGCTCGGGCAGGCACAACTGGCCTACGAAGATGCGACGACGGGATTGAACGCGATGCGGAACGACGCGATATACCGGCTTGCGGGCATGGCGTCGTTCAGCCTGAATCGCCTCGGCGAATCGCGCACGTTCTTCGAAGAGGCGCTGAAGATGAACCGCGCCGACTGCGATTCGGAGCGCTATCTCGGCCTGCTGGATTCAGCGGAGCGGAACTGGAAGCCGGCATTGGGCCGTTTTTCGACGGCGGCCTCGTGCTACGAAGGTGTGATTGTTCGCCTGCGGATCGAGCTTGCCGAGTACGAGAAAGACATCACGGGGCTGTCCAACGGCCTCATCGCCGCGAAGCGCGCCGAGATACGCGAAGCCCAGGCACTGCGCGACCAGTCGATCCTGAACGCGATGGCGGCAACGCGAAACGCCAAGTAGCCGGGTCTGCCGGGTCTAGAAAGCAAGACCCGGCCTACACGCTACGGCGGGCGAGCAAGACCCGGCCTACGCGACAGAGCAAGACCCGGCCTACATGCGGGCAAGCAAGACCCGGCCGGCATTTGCCCTCTGCCTTCATCCCTCTGCCCTGTCAGTGATGTACAATCAACGGTTTCAGGTTCCCGAAAGAAAGCATACAGATGGGTCAGGGTTGGATATCGGTACGCGGCGCGCGCGTGCATAACCTTCGCAATATCGACGTCGATATTCCGCGGGACAAGCTGACGGTCATTACCGGGTTGTCGGGCTCTGGCAAGTCCTCGCTCGCCTTCGACACGATTTACGCCGAGGGGCAGCGGCGCTACGTCGAGTCGCTGTCGGCCTACGCGCGCCAGTTTCTCGAGCAGATGGAGAAGCCCGATGTCGACCTGATCGACGGCCTCTCGCCCGCGATCTCCATCGAGCAGAAGACGACCGCCTCGAACCCGCGCTCAACGGTCGGCACCGTCACCGAAATCTACGACTACCTGCGGCTGCTGTTCGCGAACATCGGCATCCCCCACTGCCATCAATGCGGTAAAGAGATTTCCGCGCAGTCACTCGAGCGCATCATGGACATGGTGATGGTGTATCCGCAGGATGCCCGCATCAACGTGCTCGCGCCGATCGTCCGCGGCCGCAAAGGGGAGTTCAAGAAAGAGCTCGCCGACCTCAAGAAGAAGGGGTTCACCAAGGCGCGCGTCGACGGCGTGTTCCGCGCGCTCGAAGAAGACATCAAGCTCGATCGGCGGCGCAATCACGCCATCGACATCGTCGTCGATCGCCTGATTGTGAAGTCGGGCATCGAGCGCCGGCTCGCCGAAGCGATCGAGATGGCGCTGACGCTGGCCGACGACATCGTCGTCATCAACACGCTGGAGGGGGGCGACCGGCTCTTCTCGCGCAAGCTCGCCTGTATCGAGTGCGGCATCAGCATGCCGGAAATGACGCCGCGCGCGTTCTCCTTCAACTCGCCGCACGGTGCGTGCCCGGATTGCCAGGGGCTCGGGGCGATGCATGACTTCGATCCGAATCGCATCGTGCCCGACCAGACCAAGTCGCTCGTCGACGGCGCCATCGTGCCGTGGGCGAAGGGGGACAGAAGGCTCGTCCGCGACGCCATCGCCAGCCTCGGGAAAAATCTCGGATTCGATCCGGCGACGCCGTTCGTGAATCTGTTGAAGAAGGTCCGCGATCAGATCCTCTACGGCGGCAACGGCAAGGGGTTCGAAGGCATCATCCCGAATCTGCGCCGGCGGTTCGAGGAAGCCACGTGGACCGAGCAGGAAGACCTCGACGCGTATCGGTCGCTGCGGCCGTGCCCGGCGTGCCACGGCGAACGGCTGAAACCGCAGAGCCTCGCGGTGAAGGTGAAAGGCCGCACGATGTCCGGCTACGTGAACCTGCCGATCAGCGAGGCGTACGAGGTGTTCAACCGCCTGGAGTTGAGCGAGCGCGAGAACCTCATCGCCGGACGCGTGCTCAAGGAAATTCAGGACCGGCTGCGGTTCCTCAACGACGTCGGCGTCGGCTACCTCACGCTCGGCCGCGGGGCCACCACGTTGTCTGGAGGCGAGGGGCAGCGCATCCGGCTGGCCACGCAGATTGGCGCGAATCTCACAGGCGTGCTCTACGTCCTCGACGAGCCGTCGATCGGACTGCACCAGCGCGACAACCGCGCGCTGCTCGGGACGCTGCATCACCTGCGCGACCTCGGCAATACGATCATCGTCGTGGAGCACGATGAGGAGACGATTCGCGTCGCCGATTATCTGATCGATCTCGGCCCCGGCGCCGGCGAGCACGGCGGGAAGGTCATCTTTCAGGGGACGCCGGAGGAGCTGATAGGGGCGAGGGGTGAGGGGCGAGGGGAAAATGCCACTGAGTCTCTAACGGGGCAGTACCTGCGCGGCGAGAAGAAGATCGCGATGCCGGGGGGACGGCGCGCGCGTGGAAAGAACGCGCTCGTCATCCTCGGCGCGCGCGAAAACAACTTGAAGAACATCGACGTGCGCATCCCGCTCGGCGCGCTGGTCGCCGTCACCGGCGTCAGCGGATCGGGAAAGTCGACGCTCGTCAACGATATCCTGTATCGATCGCTCGCGCGCGAGCTGTATCGCGCCGGCGACGATCCGGGCGCGCACGATGCCATCGAGGGGATCCAGCACATCGACAAGGTCATCGAGATCGATCAGTCCCCCATTGGGCGGACGCCGCGCTCGAATCCGGCGACCTATACCGGTCTGTTCACGTTCATTCGTGAGCTGTTCGCGATGTTGCCCGAGGCCAAGGCGCGCGGATTCCGCCCCGGCCGGTTCTCGTTCAACGTGAAAGGCGGCCGGTGCGAAGGCTGCCAGGGCGATGGCGTGATTGCCATCGAGATGCATTTCCTGCCCGACGTGTATGTGACGTGCGAGCAGTGCAAAGGGCGCCGCTACAATCGAGAGACGCTCGACATCCAGTACCGAGGCAAGTCGATTGCCGACGTGCTCGAGCTCACGGTCGATCAGGCGCTGCCGCTGCT
>CAYHHH010000221.1:0-1398 GCA_964356125.1 uncultured Bifidobacteriaceae bacterium
CATCGTTGTTGGCGGAGATCGTGCCGACCTGCGCCACCATGTTGCCGCTCACCGGCTTCGACATCTTCTTCAGCTCGGCCGTGACGACCTCGACGGCGCGATCGATGCCGCGCTTGATGTCCATCGGGTTGACGCCGCTGACGACGTGCCTGACGCCTTCGCGGAAGATCGCCTGCGCGAGCACCGTGGCGGTCGTCGTGCCGTCGCCGGCGAGGTCGGACGTCTTGCTCGCCACTTCACGCGCCATCTGCGCGCCCATGTTTTCGAGCCGGTCTTTCAGGTCGATCTCTTTGGCGACCGTGACGCCGTCCTTGGTGATCGTCGGGGCGCCGTACGCCTTGCCGAGAATGACGTTGCGCCCGCGGGGGCCGAGCGTCACTTTGACGGCGTCGGCCATCTTGTTGATGCCGCGCAGGATGGTCTGGCGCGCCTGCTCGCCGTAGATAATGTGTTTGGCCATTAGGATTTCTTTTTCGCCTTCTCTGCGCCGTCGATCACGGCGAGCACTTCGTCTTCTTTCACGATGAGGTACTCAATGCCGTCGAGCTTGATTTCCTGGCCGGAGTATTTGCCGAACAGGATGACGTTTCCGGCCTTCACATCCAGCGGAATCCGCTTGCCTTCGTCGGTCATCCGGCCGTTGCCGACCGCGAGCACTTTTCCCTGCATGGGTTTCTCTTTGGCGGAGTCGGGAATGATGATTCCGCCGATCTTCTGTTCGCCTTCATCCAGGCGCTGAACGATGATGCGGTCGTGAAGAGGTCTGACATTCATGTGTCCATTGTTTCGCGTCCGGCGAGGGCAGGCTGTACCCGATTGCACAGCGCGGCGCCCCCCGGAGCCCTAGAGTGGAGATCATGTTCAGATTGGTCGCCACCATGAGACGCGGTTCGTCCACCTCGCTGCCACAGGCGGCGGCGCACTATGCCTCCATCGAGGCCGCGCGCCTCGGCGCCGCCGAGCTCCTGCGCGAAGATCGGATTCTCAAGGTGATGATCGTGAAAAGCGCGTTTCCGGGCGGTTTCGTCGAGTGGATCGATCGCTAGCAGGCGCTAGGTCGCGGTGATGCGCACCATCGGCGTGCCGAGCTCGTAGAAATCGGGGACGCCGCAGCTCGGGCAGGTGATGCGCCAGCCGCGCAGCGACCGCTCGCCGGGCCTCGACCCGTTGTTGGACCGATGCAGCGCCAGCGGGGCCCCGCAATCCCTGCACACGAAGCCCACCCACGACTGGTTCTCGCTCGCCTCGGCCGCCTTTTTCGTCGCTGCCGCGCTGTTGGTCGTCGAATTGTTGAGCACAGGCAAGTATGCGCCTTTCTCGCCGCTCGCGGTATATCCGATTGCACAGGTGCTCGGTTGGGGTTAACCGGTAGGGCTCGACGTATCCGTAGGGCTCGAC
>CAYHHH010000221.1:1498-3881 GCA_964356125.1 uncultured Bifidobacteriaceae bacterium
GTAGGGCTCGACGTATCCGTAGGGCTCGACTTTAGTCGAGCTACGGGTTCACACCCGGCGCCGTCTTCAGGAAATTCGCCAGCTTGTGATTCTCTGGAAAATCGCGCGCGAGCCGCTGCGCGATCGTGGTGGCTTCGGTCAGTTGTCGATCGCGCACCAGCATCTCCCAGAGCGCGAACTCGGCTTCGACACGGACGAAGAAATCGGAGTTGGCGCCGGCCGCTTCGCGCGCCCCGATGAACGCGCGCTTCTTGCTGCCCCCACCGAGCACCCAGCGCGTGCCTCGCGCCATCTTCGTTTCGACGATGTAGTCGACCCAGGCCCGCGCGACGCGCGCGCGCATGTGCCGCGGGTTGTCCTTGAGCGCCGCGTCCAGCGATCGCCGCGCTTCCCAGTACTCGCTCCACCCGGTTTTTCGGCCGAGCGTTTCCAGGTGCAGCCAGACGTAGTTGAGGTTCAGCTTCCCAAGGAAGAACAGCGCTTCGTCATCGACAGGGTCCTTTACCAGACGCGCGCGGGCGAGCACCTGCCCCTTTTTCGTATCGTCGAGAAACGCTTTGAGCAGCTCCGGGCACGCCACGCAGGCCTTGAAAGCTTTGCCTTTGTCGGTGCCTGGACCGAGCGTGTCTCTCAGTTGGAAGTGCAGCGCGGAGGTGCGGATCTCGTACGGCGCCAGCGCCTCGGCGTCGGACGCCTGCAGCTCGAGGGCGAGATCGGCCGCTGATTGATAACGGGCATTGAAAAAGGCACGTTGCGCGTCGGCCAACTCGGGGCCGGCGGCGCGGGCGGAAGCCGAAAAGGCCGTCACGAGCACGGCCGCCATAAGCATCGAGCGGATCATGCCCAAGGTTACCCGTGAAACCCCGCGCCAGGGTGTATCAAATTGGACAAAACCGGACATGTCTCTTTGTGAACAGCTTTGATACACCTCCCTCTGCCATGCTTACGTCGCGATGCTACACGACTTCATCACGTCACACCGTGGCGAGATCATCAACCGGTGCAGGGCCAAGGTCGCGAAGCGGATGATCCCGCCGCCCACCGAAGCGGAGATCGATCACGGCGTGCCCGTATTCCTGGATCAGCTCGTCTCGGCGCTGCGTCCGGGGTTCATTGCAAATCCTGACATCAACGACAGCGCCGTCCAGCATGGGCATGAGCTGCTGGTCCAGGGGTTCACGGTGTCTCAAGTCGTGCACGATTACGGCGATGTGTGCCAGTCCATTACCGAGCTCGCCGTTGAGCTCGGTGCACCGATCGACACGGACGACTTCCGCATGCTGAACGAGTGCCTCGACAACGCGATCGCCGGCGCCGTCACCGAATATGGGCGAGAACGAAATCAGACGATGCTGGAGGGAGAATCCGCGCGCGGAACCGAAAGACTCGGGTTTCTCGCGCATGAGCTGCGGAACCTCGTGAACACCGCGCTCATGGCCTTTGAAATCTTGAAATCGGGCGATGTCGGCATCAAGGGAAGCACCGGGAACGTCCTGAATCGAAGCCTTCTCGGCTTGCGCGCGCTTATCGGCCGGTCGCTCGCCGAGGTGCGCATGATGCACGGCGTCGAGCAGCATGAGCGCTTCCGGGTGCGCGACTTCGTCGACGAGATCGCGCCATCGGCAAAGATTGAGGCGCACGTACGAGGGATCACCCTCGTGGTGGAGCCGATTGACAATGACGCCATGATCGAGGGGGACCGCCAGGTCCTCGCGGCGGTGGTGGTCAACCTGCTGCAGAACGCCTTCAAGTTCACAAGGCCGTCCAGCACCGTGACGCTCACCGTGGGAGCGAGCGCCGAGCGGATCTGCATCGAGGTGCATGACGAATGCGGAGGCCTGGTCGGTGGCAGCGCCAATGAGTTGTTCCGCCCATTCGAACAGCGCGGTACCGACCGAACCGGCCTGGGGCTCGGCCTCGCGTTTTGCCGGTGGGGCGCCGACGCCAACAACGGGCGCCTGCACACGCGCAACCTGCCCGGCAAAGGCTGCGTGTTCACGGTCGATGTGCCGCGTGTCGTAGCGCCGGCCGTCGTCACGGCCGGCATGAGGAGTAATTGAGATGACCACAGCAAGAGGCGATTCCAAACCGTGCACGCATGCCGGATGCACCGGCAAGATGCACTTCAAGCGGGAAGCGGACAGTGAGCTCCGCTGGGTCTGCGACAAGGACGCACAACACAAATGAAAATGGCTGGCATCGTACTCATCGTGCTCGGGGTGCTCGCGCTCGCGTACCAGGGGTTCACGTACACGACGCGTGAAACCGTCATCGACATCGGGCCGATCACGGCGACGGCGGATCGGGAGAGAACCTTTCCGCTGCCTCCGATTCTCGGCATCGTCGCGATCGCCGGCGGCGTCGCGTTGATGTTCGGCGGCTC
>CAYHHH010000222.1:0-3875 GCA_964356125.1 uncultured Bifidobacteriaceae bacterium
CCGGTCGCCGTAGCCCGGCGCCTTCACGGCGGCGACCTTCAAGGTGCCGCGCAGCTTGTTCACGACGAGCGTGGCCAACGCCTCGCCTTCGACGTCCTCCGCGATGATCAGCAGCGGCTTGCCGGCCTGTGCGACGCGCTCGAGCACCGGAAGCAGATCCTTCATGCTCGAGATCTTCTTTTCGTGAATGAGAATGAGTGGATCCTCGAGCACGACTTCCATCCGTTCGGGATCGGTGACGAAATACGGCGACTGATACCCGCGGTCGAACTGCATCCCCTCGACGACGTCGAGCGAGGTGTCCATCGTCTTGGCCTCTTCGACGGTAATGACGCCGTCCTTGCCCACCTTATCCATCGCCTCGGCGATGATCGTACCGATGACCTCGTCGTTGTTGGCCGAAATGGTGCCCACCTGCGCCACCATCTTGCCGCCGACTGGCTTGGACATCTTCTTGAGCTCGGCGGTGATCACCTCAACCGCCCGATCGATCCCGCGCTTGATATCCATCGGGTTCGCGCCGGCGACGACGTGTTTCACGCCCTCGCGGTAGATGGCCTGCGCGAGCACGGTGGCGGTGGTGGTGCCATCACCCGCGAGATCCGAGGTTTTGCTCGCGACCTCACGCGCCATCTGGGCGCCCATGTTTTCGAGCGGATCTTTCAGGTCGATTTCTTTCGCGACAGTGACGCCGTCCTTGGTAATCGTCGGCGATCCGTACGACTTGCCCAGGACGACATTCCGCCCTCTGGGACCAAGCGTGACCTTGACCGCGTCGGCCAACTGGTTGATGCCGCGCAGCACGGCCTGCCGCGCCTGCTCCCCGTACACAATCTGCTTTGCCATGACGTGTAGCTCCTAACGCTTGTTCTTCTTGGTCTTGCCCTTGACGGCGACCGGCTTTTTCGTGGAGTGGCTGTCGATGATGGCCAGCACGTCATCCTCTTTCATGATGAGGTACTCCTCGCCGTCGAGCTTGATCTCCTGGCCGGAATACTTGCCGAACAGGATCAGATTGCCCGCGCGGACGTCGAGGGGCACCCGCTTGCCGTCGTCGTTCACCCTCCCGTTGCCGACGGCGAGGACTTTCCCCTGCTGCGGCTTCTCTTTGGCCGTGTCCGGGATAATGATGCCCCCGACTTTCTGTTCGCCTTCCTCGAGGCGCTTGACAATGATGCGGTCGTGCAGCGGTCTGACATTCATGCTCTGTTCTCCGTGGCGGCGCAGTTGACACGCGGCCGAATCAGCAAGGTGAAGAGGACACGCGGCGGTTTCCCTCGGCATGCGTCAGCGCCTCTCGCGAGCTGCAGCGAAAGCCGGACGCAACGGCCACTCGTGCGGCAAAGGGCGCAAGACGGCTTGCCGACGAGACCATTAATGACTTCACCATTCCATTCCTCTATTTATTCACCGGTTGGACTGAACGGTGATTCGAGTGCAACGACACCCGTCCTTGGAATGTGGGCCCTCAGACTCCGAACTTCTGCGACGTCTGGCTTTGGAGAGGCTGTGGCTCAGCCGATTCCCGCGTAAGCGGCGGCAGGCTCAGGAAAGCAAGAGAAGAGAGTCCACATTACCACGTTTGGGGTCTACCGCATCAATCGGGCTAGGGTGCTGCAACATGAGGTTCGCGGGTATGCCTCTCTCAGCTCGTCGCGCTCGGCTGCAGGTCAGCTTCATCCAGTACGATCTGATCGTGCTCCAGAAGACGTAGTCCGTCGCTGGCTCATTCGTCGGCTGGAGAACCAGGGCAGGCGATCAGTAACTCGAGGCTTCAATGACAGACGGACAGATCCAAGCGAACGCCATCATTTGCGAGGAATGACGATGGGTCCGAACGGGTCGTGGGTTACTTTGCACGAGGCCGTACGCCGAAGTCGGTTCCGTGCTCGAAGTGACTTTCAACGCCTTCACGACTGAACGGGTGTTCCGACTGTGACAAAATAACCGAGCAGACGACCTCATGGCCGGCGATCTGGGCCGTCAGAAACGTTTCCCCGTTCGGAAGCTCCGAATACGTGAATTTCACGACCTCGTTACCTGGACTCAACGTTGTCCATTCATCTTGCATGGGGCTGGCCTCCTATGACACCGCGTTGTCCACTATCGACGCGGCTCTTTTCGATTCTTCGGCCCGCGCGGAGCGCCGCGTGGCCCTCCATCTTGCGACCGAAACCATTTAACCGTCGGGTGTATCGCCGCATGTTTGTGCGAACGGTCCAATTCTGCCGCTCGAAGACGCGCTCACAGCGGATGGTTGCCCGCCTGCCTGGATCAGTCGCGCAGGACGACGCTCAGCAGGGAGGAATTGACCTTGAGACCCCCGTTGTATTCAATGAAACCCAGCGTCCTGAACTTGTTCATGAAGAAGTTCACGCGCGGGCGTGTCGCCCCGATCATGTCCGCGAGCACCGCCTGAGAGATCTTCGGCAGTATCCGTTGGGGATGGGCCTGGCCATAGCGTGCCAGCAGCAGCAGCGTCCGGGCGAGTCGCTTTTCGCTGGAGTCGAAGAGCTGATCGACGAGGTATGCTTCGATGCGCATGTTCCGGGTCAGCAGGTAGGAGATGAAGCAGTCCGCGAACAGGGGCTCCTCGTGGAGCAGCCGGACCATCGCTGCCTTCTCGATGATGAGCACGCGGCTCGCCGCCACCGCCGTCGCCGTCCCGATGCGAACCGATTGACCAGTCAGGGCGCCCTCGCCGAAAAAGTCGCCGTGGGCCAGCATGGCGACGACCGCCTCTTTGCCGAGATGGGAGCGCGTCGAGAGCGTGATCGCGCCCTTCTGGATGTACCTGATGTCGTGGCTAGGGTCGCCCTGTGAGAAGGCGACGTCTCCCCGTCGATACGTCACCGCCGTTCGTACCGGGTCTGTCGATTCGAGATACGCCCCCACATCGAACCCGCGCCGTGTCTTCGATTTGACGGATCGTGTCGTTGGTTTCATGAGGGAGAACTGCGATCGTTTTCGATCTGGACGTCGACTTGCTTCTGAAGCGCGGCGATCCGCTTGAGAGGGAGGTCGAGCACCCGACGCATCTCGATCAGGCGGTCCTTCATGCGGTGAAGGCGCATGGCGACCGGCCGAATCACGGTGGCCACGACGAGCCGCGGTGTGGTGCGCGTCTTCTTCTTGGCGGGCATCGGCCGTCATCTTACGCCGGGCGTGAGGCAGACATCTGTACTAAAGTGGACAGGTTTGTTCCGACGATTGCGCCGGGCTCGACAACAAGCCTGTAGGCCGGTGACACAGGCCCGCACAGCTGTGTGGCGTGTGTCCGAGCAGGAAGTGCCCTCTCTGATCCACCTCGCCTTTGACTTTAGGTTGCGGTGACTCGTAATCGATCGGAGCCGACGGCGGAACCTCCCTCGATAAAGTAGACACTTCCACCTAACAGCAGGAGGTGTCAGATGCCCCGAGCGGGCCCTCGGAAAGTCCAGCGAAACAGCTTGGCGTTCAAACTCAGGTCCGTGAAGCTCAGCCAGTGAGGGGCGTCGAGGTGCAGGCGGTGGCCGACGCCTTGGAGATTCACCCGTTCATGCTGTCGAAGTGGCGGAAGGAAGCCCGCGATGGTGTGCTGCGGGGGCGGGTGTCGATCCCGACGACCGTGACGCAGACGCCGCCGGCGCGCGAGATGAAGCGGTTTCAAGCGCTCCAGCGGTCGCACGCGTTGCTCGCCGAGGAGCATGCCCTGCTAAAAAAACTCATTCGGTTCACCTCCGCACGAAAGCCGACGTCTTCGCGTTCATCGAGCAAGAACGGGAGCGGTTCGGCGTGACGCGGCTCTGTCGGCTCATCGCGGTCACGCGGGGGGGGTTCTACGCGTTGCAGCGGCGGCCGAGTGGTGGGCGTGGGAGGCAGGGCCGGGCGCTCCT
>CAYHHH010000223.1:0-3772 GCA_964356125.1 uncultured Bifidobacteriaceae bacterium
CGCGCCAACGGCTGCAGGACATCGTCACCAACATCGATCGGGTGCGCGCCCACCTCAAGGGCATGAAGCCCGGCGCCGAGCTCGACGACAAGACGCGCGACGCGGTGGAGCGGTGCCTCGAACGGATCAGCGAAGCCGCGAAGAAGCTCGGGCCGATGATCGAGGAGCGTCAGCCCCAGGTCTCCTGGCGCGGCATTCGCGGTTTGGGCAACGTGCTTCGCCACGAGTACGATTCAGTGGACGATTCGACAATCGCCAGAATCGTCGAGCAGGAACTCGGGCCGCTGCGTCAGGCGTGCGTGAACGAGTTGGCGGCACGCGGGGACGACGTGGGCGCGGACTGACCACGCGCGACCGAACACTCCTCGAGGAGACCGGACGCCAGCATGACCGAACTTGTCTTTCTCATCGAAGACGTCCCCGAAGGGGGTTACGTCGCCAGGGCGCTCGGAGCCTCGATCGTCACTGAAGCCGACGATCTGTCGGGGCTCCGGACAGCGGTCCGTGACGCGGTCCGCTGTCACTTCGATGGACCCAACGTGCCCTCAGCCATCCGACTGCACTTCGTTCGCGATGAGGTAATCGCGGTCTGAGCGCGCACAGCTGGGCGTTCAAGGCGGGGTTCCGGCGAAACGCGTTCGGCTGGCGCGGATCGCGACTCGCCGTCACGCGGGTACGCGAGGCGGTCAGCGAAATCACGAAGGTGGCGCGCAAGGATCCTGCGCTTGCCGCGGATGGCGCGGTTGTGTTTCTGGAACGGGTGTCGCCCGCGCTGGAGCAGGTCGACAGTTCGTCGGGCGCCATCGGTAGCGCGGTCAACCACGCGATCGCCGCGCTCGTTCCGGTGATCGCACAGGCGCCCGGTGATGGCGCGACGCGCGACGCGTGGCTTGATCGCCTTTGGGCCGCGCACCTGGCGGACGAGATCCCATACATCGAGCGCCTCGGGGACTACTGGGGGGACCTCTGCGGATCGCGCGAGGTCGCGTCGCGGTGGGCCGACCGCCTGATGGACGACACGCGGCGAGCGCTCGCGCCAGCCCGCCCGGCACGAGCGTTCTTCAAAGGAACTTCCGCATGCCTGAGTGCGCTGCTGGCCAGCCAGCGGTTCGATGAGTTGATGCAACTTCTGGCGACCGAGACCTTCTGGCCCTACAAGCAATGGAGCGTGAAGGCGCTCCTCGCTCAGGGGAGAAAGGCGGAGGCTGTCCGGCAGGCCGAGGCGTGTCGCAGCCCGTGGACCAACGATCGGGCCGTGGACGCGATGTGCGAGGAGATACTCCTCTCGTCAGGGCTCGCCGAGGAAGCCTACCGGCGCTACGGCCTGCGGGCGCACACCGCGGGATCGTATGCCGCGACGTTCCGCGCGGTTACGAAGCAGTATCCGGACCGCGCCGCGCGCGAGGTGCTCGCCGACCTCGTCGGCACGACACCCGGCATGGAAGGCAAGTGGTTCGCCGCGGCGAAGGACGCCGGATTCCTCGACTATGCGATCACGCTTGCCCGGCTCAGTCCAGTGGATCCGAAGACGCTCGCGCGTGCGGCGCGCGACTTTGCCGAATCGGAATCGGAGTTTGCGATTGAAGCAGGGATACTGGCTGTTGAGGGATTCGCGAATGGCCTTGGCTTCGAAGTGACGGGAGCGGACGTCGCGATGGCGTATGCCGGCGCGATGAAGGCCGGGACGAGGCTCGGGCGGTCGGCAGACGTCCGCCAGCGTGTTGCGGAGATGCTGCGAACGGACGGCGTGGGCGCTGCCTTTGTTCGCCAAGTGCTCGGCGCGGTGGCCTGGAACGCGTAAGCGAACGCCTGCTCGGCGCGATCTCGACACGCTGATCACTGGAAGAAGCGCGGGACTTGGAAATTCGCGATTCTCTGCGCTAACACATTGTGCCTACTGCAGTTACCTGACAATTCCCGTTGTCTGGCCGCTTCGGGAGCAGGAGGTCGGAGGTTGAGCTGCGCTCCCCTGCGGGTCAAATCCTCTCGCCCCGACTGTGAGCTGCAGAGTACGACAGAGTACGACAGAGTACGACAGAGTACGACAGAGTACGACAGAGGCCGCCCGCGGTGAAATCCGCCGGCGGCCTTTCTGCGCGTATCAGTGCCGCGTCGCCCTGCTACGCAATCTTCTTCTTCGGCGGCTGGATCTTGAACCAGAACGCCTGCTGAACCAGCAGCCGCACGGCACGGTCGCCGATGCTCGCCGGGCGATACCGCATCTTCGGCATCGCGTCGACGACGGCCTGGGCGAAGAGCTTGTGCGTGGCAGCGGTCACCTGCACCGTTGACATGTCGATGAAGCCGGTGGAGTCGACGACGAACCGGAACGCGGCGCTTCCCTCAACCCCGCGAAGAGCCATCGCCTCCGGATACTCCGGCCCCACGCTCTCCGGATCAACGGTCGCCTCGGCGTCGACCTCGACCACGCTGTAGGCGTTGTCGCCGATGCCCGGCTCAATCGTCTCGGCGTTCGACGGATCGGGGGTGAACGACGCCCCCGCGTGCACGACGCCGGGGGACTGCCCATGGCCGCTTGCGTGGTCGGCCAGCCGCGGCGCCATCGCACCGACCGCACGCGGATCCTGGAAGGCGGATTCGCTCGCCAGGCCGGGACGCGGCAGTCCGACGTCGCGGGGAACCGGGTACAGGTACTGCACGGTCTCTTCGATGAGGTCACGTACGCTGTTGACCACCTGCCGGCCGCTCAGCACCAGCACGATTACCACGCCCGCGTGCACCGCAGCACTGACCAGGGTGGCCGGCAGGGACCGTGGCGCCTGGAGACGCTCTGCAAGGAGAAGCTGCATATGACTCGCCGGTGGACGGGGGCCAACAGGTGTCCAGAGTGATGGAGCGGTCAATAAAATACCCGGCCGACTGCAACACCGTCACTTCCCGCAGGGAGTCGGCCGCGCCGGCACCAGCAGAAACACGACAGCGCCGTGGGAGCTACTCCGGCTTCCCTCCGCACCGATCGAGCTTATCATCCACTGATGCAGCGTGCGTAGTCGCCGCCGCTGAATTCGACTTTGTTCCGGAGACCCCGTCGTGGCCAACATCAGCACTGGCAAGAAGCGCATCGCCATCCTCACCGGGGGCGGCGACGTTCCCGGCCTGAATCCGGCCATCCGCGCCGTCACCATCCGTGCGCTGCGCGAGGGCTACGACGTCATCGGCCTGCGGCGTGGCTGGGCGGGCGTGATGGAGATCGTGCGCGACATCGACTACGACAACAGCAACAATTTCCAGCACCTGACCGAAGAAATCGTCAACCGGGCCGGTCGCACCGGCGGCACGTTCCTGCACACGTCGCGCACACGGCCCAGTTCGGTGAAGGCCGACTCGGTGCCGGAGCACCTGAAGGACAAGTACTTCGCGGAGTCCAATGACCTGACGCCGGAGGTGCTGAAGAACCTCGACTGGCTGGGCATCGACCACCTGATCCCCATTGGCGGCGACGACACCCTGAGCTACGCCATGCGGATGCACAAGGAAGGCGTCAAGGTGATCGCCATCCCCAAGACGATGGACAATGACGTGCCCGGCACCGACTACTGCATCGGCTTCAGCACGTGCGTCACGCGCACCATCGAGATGGCGCACCGCCTGCGCACGTCGGCCGGCTCGCACGAGCGCCTGCTGGTCATGGAAGTGTTCGGCCGCTACGCAGGCTTCACGGCGATGCTCCCCACGATGGCCGGCGCGGCCACGCGTTGCGTGATTCCCGAGCACCATTTCAGCCTCGACATCCTCACCGAGATGCTGATGT
>CAYHHH010000224.1:0-3678 GCA_964356125.1 uncultured Bifidobacteriaceae bacterium
AGAATCGCCGATCACGATGACCGGACTGAGCGATCACGATGGCCGGAATACGCAACTGCGGTCAGACGAAGGAAGACAACGCTTTCTGGAGTGGTGCCAAGCGCTGTCGAAGGTGCGTTGCGCAGGACCGATCTGTTCGCGCTCGTGGCGAGCGTGATCGGATTCAGCGCGAGTTCGGGACTCAAACGTCGGTGTCAGGCCGTCGACTCCGAACTCTGCACAAGGTTGCCGGGGATCACGCCGACGCCCGCATTCCAGTGACCGCACGCGACCGCGTCGGGCATGGCATGCTTGTGGTGAGTGTGCTTGGTTTGTTCGGTGGGATTATCCTGGCCGACGAATCGCCTCTGTTCTTCGTGTTGGGATTAATCATCTTTGGAGTCGTCGGATGGGCGGGTGCAACGTTATGTCGACCACGGGACGCTACAGTGTCGAGCCTCGCTAACACGCTTCTTCGGAACTCTGTCAGACGTGTTGACCGAGATCAGCAAGAGTATGAGAGGTTCTACCTCACTGCAGATTGGCGTTACGTTCGCAAACAGGTCATCGAGCGTGATGGGCACGTGTGTGGCTGCTGCAAGTTGCAAATTCAAGACTTCAACGAACTAACCGTTGATCACATCAGGCCACGAAGTAAGTATCCAGAACTTGCACTGGTGCTGTCGAACCTGCAAGTTCTTTGTCGGCGCTGTAACTCATCGAAAGGCGTTCGATAAAAGCGGTCGTTGTCTTGATGTTTGCCCGAACTCTTGTTACGCCCGGAACGCGGCGAATGCGTGACCCACAGTGAGCCGCTAGCGGCAAATCCGGCTCCCACACCTTCCCTTTGCCACGCCGGTGGAGGGAAGGGTAGCCTTCCAAAGAAGAGGATGTATGAAGCTGTTCTTGTGTCGCTGGCCCAATGGGGACTGCTCGGTGGTGGTGGCCAATAACAAGGCCGATGCGATCAAGGAATTAGACGAAGTGGACAACGCCGAGGGATGTCCCATGACTGTCCTGAATGATGATTTCATGGTCCACTTCAAACTAGGAAACGATGGCGAACTGGAATTTGGCGGCTTTGGCGAATGCACGCACGAGACAATCTACGATTTCTGCTATCCGACGCTCGGCGATGCACCGACTCAAGACGATGTCGCGCGTGAGCGTCAGCGAGTCAAGCCGAAGGCGGTTGCGCCGAGACAAAATGAGTTTGGAAAACGCACGCCCTTTCCTCGCGCGATCATCCCATTCATCCTTGCCAATGTAGAAGGGTTTGATGCGTATCTCGATGGGGACCGAATTGTCATTGCCCCGAGGAATGGGGCGGTGATTAAGCATGCATCACGATTCGCCATCTTGCCCACAGAGACAGTAACGCCCGCCCTTCCCAAACCCATCTTGCGACCGAAGTTTTTCTACCGTGCGGAGGACCGTGCGAAGACACCTGAACTGGCCAAGCGCATGGGCTTCAGCGACCAGCGGCTGAAGGTCTACACCGTCATCTTCGGCACGAAAGATCCTCGTGGCGTCCAGTCTAAAGATGTGATGGAACGGACAGGCCTCCCTCATGGGACCGTGCAGCAGATTCTGCATTGGTTGAGAAAGCAGCAGTGGATTACGGGTGAGCCTACTGATTCGTAATTAGTGGCGTTTGCTCTACTAGGGCGCAACGACGGACACGCCGTGGGCGGTAGGATGCGCAGGGCGGTTTCTTGCGAGCCGTTTCAACGCCCCACTCGTGGGCGCATAGACGGCGCATTTGGCGACACGACGAGCCGGGACGCCAACGGATCTATGACCAACTCGTCTATCAACCTCACCTATGCGCATCCTTAAATAGGCAGGGTTGGCGGTGTCTACATCTAATCCTCCCGAAAACGGCGCAGAGCGCGAGGCGATCAACGCTGCTACGCTCGACGACGGACCCGCCGTGGACGCAACGTAGCGCGGGGCGGTTTCGGTCGAGCGGTTCCTAAAGTCCATTCGTGCGAGCACAGCGTGCATCGCCACTGCATCACCAGCGCTCCGCGTTCGCGAGTCACTTTGGTGACACTGATCCAGACGGAGCTTGCGGCGCACTCCGGGCAAGGGCTTTTCATGGCCATCCCTATTTTATTCCGCTGCCGTTAGGACTCGTCGCACGACGGGCACCTCAGTCGAGTTTCCTTTGTGTGCTAGCAGCCCGTGGTGAAAGTCGATAACCGCTGACGAATCGGTGTCAGCAGCGTGGTCGGTGTACTACAATGCCGCGCATGGGAATGGGCAAACGTCGTGCGACGCGCCAGACGCCGATATGGATCGCGACGAGTGATCTCCCGACGCCCGCGGCGCATCCGTTCTATCAGCGATTGAATGCGCTGCTCGCCACTGCGGGTTTCGACGCGTTCGTCGACGACCTCTGCGCGAGATTCTATGCGCCGACAATGGGCCGCCCCAGCTTGGCTCCGAGCATCTATTTCCGCCTGCTGCTGATCGGGTACTTTGAAGGTATCGATTCGGAGCGCGGCATCGCGTGGCGCGCCGCGGATTCGCTGGCGTTGCGCGAATTCTTGGGGCTCGACTTGGCCCTGGCGCCGCCGGATCACTCGACGATTTCGCGCACGCGCCGGTTGATCGACCTGGAAACCCATCAGGCTGTGTTCACCTGGATGCTGCAGCGCGTCGCCGACGCGGGACTTCTCAAAGGCAAGACCCTCGGCGTCGATGCGACCACGTTGGAAGCGAATGCCGCATTGCGGACGATTGTCCGCCGCGAGACCGGCGAGACCTATCAGGCGTTTTTGACCACGCTCGCGCAGGCCTCGGGCATTGCCACCCCGACGCGCGCGGATCTGGCCAAGATCGATCGCAAGCGGAAGAAGAAAGGGTCCAACGACGACTGGACGCATCCGCATGATCCGGACGCTCGCATCACAAAGATGAAGGACGGCCGCACGCATCTGGCCCACAAGGCCGAGCACGCCGTCGATTTGGCCACGGGTGCGATCGTGGCGGTCACGATTCACCCCGCCGATCGCGGCGATACCGACAGCGGCGTCGCCACGGTCCTCACGGCGTTGGACGAACTCGACGCGGTCCAGCCCGATGGCGACGACGACCGGGAGATTGTCACGGACAAGGGCTATCACAGTACGGAGCGCGTCAGCGATTGGGAAGGCATCGGCCTGCGCACCTATCTCTCGGAACCGAAGCGCGGTCGCCGGCGATGGCACGGGCAGACCGCCTTGCGCGACGCGGTCTATCGGAATCGTCGGCGCATTCGCGGGACGCGCGGTCAACAGCTGTTGCGACGACGCGGCGAGTACTTGGAGCGACCGAATGCGCACCTCTATGAAACGGGCGCGCTGCGGCGGACGCATCTGCGCGGCCACACGAATATCCTGAAGCGCGTGCTGATTCATACCAGTGGCTTCAATCTCGGACTCATCATGCGTCAGTGGCTCGGCGTCGGCACGCCACGTGGCCTCCAGGGCCGCGTCGCCGCCGTCGTTGCCATCGTTCTCGCGCTCATCAGCGGCGCCGGCCGCCGAATCTCGGCCATCCGCGCGGCGCATGCCGCTCTCACGACCACGCGCGGCTGGCTCACACCTTTGACTACGCCCGTTGTCATCTCGTCAGCGGCGGCGACTTGTACCACGGGCTGCTAGACGGGGTAAAATTTCCCCCGGAACCATGGTGCAGCAGAACGAGGCAGGA
>CAYHHH010000225.1:0-3601 GCA_964356125.1 uncultured Bifidobacteriaceae bacterium
GGAATTGATTCCCGATTTCAATTGCCCCGCGAGCGCGGGCGCCGACGGCGGCGCGATGTAGAGCGCGGGCACCGCGGGCGCGGCGGCCGGCAGCACGCGATCGAAGATGACCAGATCCTCGGCACCGGGCTTGTAGTTGGCCGGCGAGACAAACGCCGGCGTCACGCCCGGCTCCTGACTGAGCAGCGGACCAAGCGACCCAGGCTGATCGGTGACCACCGTGACGGCGATCGTCTGCACACCAGGAATCAGCGCCACCGCGTCATCGTCGATCACCAGCGCGTTGGCGCCCGCGGACACGCGGGCCCGAAGGCGCGCGTCTCCGGCCCGGGCCAGCGGCACCACGCGCTGCACCGCGGCGCCGGCGGCCAGATCCACGTGCACGTCGAGCACCGATGCGGTGCCGCGCACGAGCGTGATGTGCACGTCCTGCGACGACTTCGCGTAGTTGGCCACTTCAAGAAACGCCTGCCCCGCCGTGTCCACGGTGGACGCGGCGCGCACGTCGAATGCGGTGATCGCCACGTTGTCGGCCGCCTCGAACACGGACTCGACGATCACGCCGGCGTCGAGCGGCCGCGCGACCGCGCCGTCGGTCAGAAAGAAGGTCGCGCGCGCCGCGTCCACGCGCGGCCACAGCGTCACGTGCCCACCCGACGGCGAGATGCGATCGAGCGCGGCTTCAATCAGCGCCACATCGGGCGTGGGTCCTTCCACGAGTCCGTCGGCAGTGGTCGACAGCGCGATGTCTTCGCCGCCGGCCGCCGTCGCCAGCGCCCGGGCGCGTGCCACGGCGCGGTCCCAGCGGGTCTCTCCGTTGGACGTCTGGGCCAGCATGGACCATGACGAGTCGATGACGATGGACGTTGTGTGGCGGGCGGCCCCGCGCGTCTCCGCCTGTCCAGCAGACACACTCCCGGACACCGTGCGCTGCGGACGGAGCACCGCAAACAGCAGCGCCAGCGTGATCAGCGCGGCAATCAAGAGGGAGATGGCCTTCCGATAGCGTTCCCACCAGGACTGCTCGCGCTGCTCGTTGAGCACGCGACTCCAGAGCGTGAGCGACGGCACCCGGATCTGCGGTGGACGGATCTTCAAGAGAAACAGCCACACGGCCGCCGCCATGACGGCGGCGATCACCAGCCAGGCCTGCCACGTGGCCATCGCGGCGAAGTTCATGCGAGGAACCGTCCCTGACGAAACGCCTGCAGAATGATCTCGTCAAACGGGCGCTCGGCATCCGCACGCACGTAGCCGATGTCGTAGCGCCCGCAGAAGCTCTCGATCGCCTCGGTGTGCGCCTGCCACGCGGCGTGATACGCGGCCGCGAGCCGCGGCGTCACTTCGATGTCGCGACGCTCCCCGGTTTCCGCGTCCACAAAGCGCACGTCGCCGAACGACGAGGCGTCGCGATCGGCTTCGGAGACCATATGCACCGCGAACACGTCGTGACCGAGCGTGCGCAGAATCTTGAGGCCGGTCTCGCAGCCGTCAACGTCCAGGAAGTCCGAGATCACGGCGACGAGGCCGCGACGCCGCCCGCGCGCCGCGAAGTCGTTGATCGACGCGCGCAGGTTCGTCTTGCCGTCCGCCTTCATCTTGTCGAGCATCTCGAACACGCGGAAGATCCGTCCCTTGCCCATGCCCGGCGTCTCTTCGTGCCCGAGCCGATCCGTGAACGAGATCATCTCCACGCGGTCCAGATGCGACAGGCCGATGTAGCAGAGCGCCGCCGTGACGCGCAGCGCCTGCTCGAACTTCTCCGGCTGCGCCATCGACGCGCTCGTGTCGAGCAGCAGATAGATCGGCAGATCCTGCTCCTCGTCGAACAGCTTGAGGAGCAGACGGTTGAGACGCTTGTAGGCTTTCCAGTCGATGTGGCGGAAGTCATCGCCGGGCGAGTAGCCCCGGTGGTCGGCGAGCTCCATCCCGGCCCCGCGCTTCGGGGCGAGCCGGTCCGCGCGGCTCTGCCCTGCGAACGCGCGCTTGGACACGACGTGCAGGTACTCCAGCTTCTTGAGAAAATCGTCTTCGAACCTGACAGCCACGGGCGGCGGATGCCTAGTCTGCTTTCACCGACGTCAGCATTTCATTCACGAGGGTGTCGGCGCTGACCTCGTCCGCTTCGCCTTCGAAGTTCATGAGCAGGCGATGGCGCAGCACGGGCAACGCGACGGCGCGGATGTCGTCGATGCTGACAAACGCATTGCCGCGCGTGAGCGCCTGGATCTTGGCCGCGAGCACGAGCGCCTGGCTCGCGCGCGGGCTCGCGCCGTAGCGCACGTACTTCTTGATCATTGGCGTCGCATACGGCGAGTTCGGATGCGTCGCGAGCGTGATCCGGATCGCGTACGCCTGCACCGGCCGCGCGATCGGCACGCCGCGGGCGATGTTGCGCATCTGCAGGATCTCCGCGCCGTCCACGACCCGATTCACCGTCGTCTGCGTCTGCTGCGTCGTCCGGTCGAGAATCATGTGCATCGCTTCTTCAGTCGGATACGTGATCTTCAACTTGAAGAAGAAGCGATCGAGCTGCGCTTCGGGCAGCGGGTACGTGCCTTCCATCTCGAGCGGGTTCTGCGTCGCCAGCACGAGAAACGGCTCCTCGAGCTTGTAGGTGGTCTTTCCCACCGACACGCTGACGTCCTGCATGGCTTCGAGCAGCGCGGACTGGGTCTTGGGCGTCGCGCGGTTGATTTCGTCGGCGAGCACGACGTTGGCAAAAATCGGCCCGGGCTGAAACTCGAAGAACGCGTTGCCGTGGGTGTTCTCCTGCACGATGTTCGTGCCGACGATGTCGGCAGGCATCAGATCAGGGGTGAACTGGATGCGCGAGAACTTCAGATGCAGCACATCCGCCAGCGTGTGCACGAGGCTCGTCTTGCCGACGCCCGGAATCCCTTCGAGCAGCACATGCCCGCCCGAGAGAAGGCTCGTCACTGTGCCGCTCACGATCTCGGCGTGGCCGACGATGCGGCGTCCGACTTCTTCGGTGATCCGGGTGAAGCGCTCGCGAAACTGATCGATCGACTGCTCGACGGCGATAGGAGTCATTGTTTCCGATTGAAAAAGGATTGGACGTTGCCGCGAAGATCTTCCGGCACCGGCGGCGGCGCCGTCGCGCGGCTTCGGTCCGACGCGCCAGAGGCGCCACGAGTAAATCCCACGGTCGCCTGGCCGTGTTCGGTCTTGCGGCGAACCTCCGACAGCACGTTGTCGCCCGTGGTGTCGGCGCTGGCTTCAACGGTTTCCTTGCGAAGAGCGTCGGCGAGCGCCGTCGGGGCCACACCCGCCGGAGCCTGCGCGCCCGAGTTGCCCGCCCCGCCGAAGCCGGAGGACGGGTTGCCAATCGCCTTGAGCTGCGACGACATCATCATCATGCCGGCGCCCGCGCTCGCGTCGCTGTCTCTCGACATCTGAATCGACGCGTCGTCCAGATTCGGCGCGCCATCGGCCGTGGACGCGTTGGCGTCCCCTTTTGAGCCGGAGGACGGCGGCTGGCTGTCCCCGGACGCCTGCGCCATCTTCTCCTCGGCGGCGGCCGTCGACACCATCGCCTCGCCGAGCTTATTGAGCGCGTCGCGAAGATCGGCCGGCAGTT
>CAYHHH010000226.1:0-3588 GCA_964356125.1 uncultured Bifidobacteriaceae bacterium
CTAATCCCCAACCCCCAATCCCTAGTGATGTCTTTATCAGCGATTCTATTTCTTTTCCTGGTTCACTTAGGAATCGGGATCACTCTCGTTCTGGTTTGGGTCCAACGCGAGGCGGGGGTGAAGTTTTTCCGCTTCAACGCCGGGTCGGCCGTGCTGCTCATCGGGATTGGGTTCGCGCTGAGACCCGATGTGGCCAGCCCCGGCGCGCTTTATACCGCCGCAACCGCGGCGCTCCTCATCTGTGAAGCGGCGCTCGTCATCTACTGGGCCACCATCGGGCGCATGCTTGCGTCCATACGGCCGGCGCTGCTCTGGACGGCGGTTCTTGCGGGGCTCGTCTGCGTGACCCTGCAGGCGCTCGACGTGTCGCGTGACGCGCCGGGACTGATGCCGCTGCTGACGGTCGCCAGCTTTCTCAGCTCGGTCGCGCTGCTGGGCGGCGCGTGCGGCGCGATGGTGCTCGGCCACTGGTATCTCGTCGTGCCGTCGCTGGACATCACGCACCTGCAGTCGATCGTCAGACTCCACATCGGCTCCACCGTGGTACGGGTGGTCGTTGTCGCAGCCGCGGTGATGGTCGCGATCGTCTCGTGGGAGCCCGGCGTGCCCAACTTCGAGCGCTACATTTTTTCGATCGACGGCATCTTCTTCTGGCAGCGCGTTCTGTTCGGCCTGGGAGGGCCGGCTGTGCTGTCGTATCTGACGTGGGAAACCGCGAAGATTCAGTCGACGCAATCGGCGACCGGCATTCTCTACGTCGACTTCTTCACCGTGATTGTCGGTGAGGTGCTCGCCAAGTACGTGCTGCTCTCCACCAAAGTGCCCGTCTGATGCAGGTCATCGCCCATTGCCCGAAGTGCGACGCGGGGCTCCTCGTGAGCGCCGCCGAAGGCCACCCCAACGCAGGGCACCCCAACGCGGGTGCCGCGTTGGGGACCCCGCCGGCTGCCGCGTTGGGGGCCCCGGCAGCGCCCGAGTCGATCAAGTGCGGCGGGTGCGGGCAGGTGCTGTCGCTCGTGTTCAGCGACGCGCTGCGCAGCGACACGCGCGTCGATACGTGCCCCGTCTGTCGCGGAAGCGACTTCTACATCCGCAAGGACTTCGATCCCAAGGCCGGCCTCACCGTCGTCATCATCGCGGGGCTCATCAGTGCGGTGTTCTACTGGTTCGGGGAAGACCTGATTGCATACAGCATCCTGGGCGGTGCCGCACTCATCGACTTGTTCGTCTACGGACGCCTTGGCCAGGTCACTGTCTGTTATCGATGCCACAGCGAGTTCCGCGGGAAATACGAACGCACCGCCTCCCATTTCGACCTCCACACGGCTGACGTCCTCGAGCCGGAGTACGAGCGCAAGATCGGGCGCAGGTAACGCGCCCGCCTTCGCGGCTGCGCCGCCGCTTCGGCGAGGCTCGCGCCTGGCTCCGCAGCGCGCTCGGTACGCGTCATGCATTGAAAAGCCCTGGAGGTTCCTTATGTGGAACAAAGATGAAGTCAAGGGCAAGACCGACGAAGTGGCTGGCCGCGCAAAACAGGCGGTTGGCGACGCCACGGACAATGAAGATCTCAAAGCCGAAGGCGAGGCTCAGGAAGCCGGCGGCGTCGTCCAGGGCGGTTTTGGCAAGGCACGGCGCGAAGTCGGCAATGCCATCAAGGGCGTCGGCGACGCCATCAAAAGGTAGGGCTCGGCTTCAAAAGTAGGGCTCGGCTTCAGCCGAGCTAGAACAACGTGACTTCAACCGGGGTTCCCGCTTCAACGGCGTCCACGTTGGCGGGAATCTCGATATATCCGTCCGCGCGCGACATGCTCGTGATGTCGCCCGATGCCTTGAACGCCGGCACGGCGGCTCCTCCCTCGATTCGAACTGTATAGAACTGATGCCGGCCCGCGGCTGACGCGACACGCGCGGCCAGCGGCAGCGTGACCGTCTTGTTCACTTTGGCAGGAAGGCGCGCGATGCGCCGCAGCATCGGCACGAGCAGCATGTGCGCGTTCGACAGGCACGACGTCGGGTACCCCGGCATGGCGAAAACCGGCTTGCCATTGACGATGCCGAGACCGGTGGGCTTGCCCGGTTTCACGGCGACGCCATGAAACAGCATCTTCCCTTTCTTCGCGATTGCGTCGCGAATCAAATCGCGCTCGCCTACGGAGCTCCCGCCGGAAAACACGACGATGTCGTAGTCGACGAGGTCGTCGATCGACGTGAGGAGCGCGTCGAGCGTATCGGGCGCAGGCGGATACACGATCGGGATGCCGCCGTTGTCCGAGACGACGGCGGAGAGCGTGAAGCGGTTGATGTCGTAGATCTGCCCGGGCTTGAGATCGCGTCCCGGATCGATCACTTCGTTGCCCGTCGAGAGAATCGCGACGCGCGGGCGGTCGTACACATCGACCCATACGGACCCGACGGCGGCGAGCGCGCCGATGCGGCTCGAGTTCACCACGTCGCCGGCAGCGACGACCACCTGGCCGGTCTGTATGTCGGCGCCGCGGCGGCCGACGTTCTGCTGCGGATGTGCCTCGGCGAAAATCCGCACGACGCTGTCGCCTTCGGAGTCTGTTTCCTCGACCATCACGACCGCGTCGGCGCCGTCGGGGATCGGCGCACCCGTGGAAATTTCGATGCACTCGCCGTCGCGCACCGATATCGGTGACACCTCACCGGTGTAGAGCGTGCCGACTTTCGTCAGTGTCCGGGGCGCCGATCGAGAGGCGCCCTGCGTATCGCGCGCGCGCACGGCATAGCCATCCATGCCGGCGCGCGAAAACGGCGGGACATCGTTCTGCGCGACGACGTCGCTGGCGAGCACGCGTCCGTTCGCTTCGCTCAGCATGATGGTCTCGACGTTCTCGATCGGTGTGCCTGTGGCGTCGAGAATCGCACGCGCGGTCTCCAGCGAAATCACATCGCCGAACGGCCGCATTCTGGCGTGGGCGGCCATGTTAGCGGGAGAGCTCCCTGACGAGATGTCCCAGCTCGGGCAGCAGCAGCTTGTTCATGCCGAGGCGCACGGCGTGTTCGGATCCGGGCAGCGAGACGATGATCTTTCCGTGCGCCGCGCCGGCGCAGGCCCGGCTGAGCATGGCCGACGGGCCGATCTCCTGGTAGCTCAACATGCGGAAGAGCTCGCCGAATCCTTCGAGCCGCTTCTCGAGGAGGTTCGAGACGATCTCATACGTGGAGTCGCGCGACGTGATGCCGGTGCCGCCGGTCGTGATGATCACCTGCGGCGCCGTGTCGTCGAGCTGCCGCTGGAGCGCCGCCCGGATGGCTTCGGGGTCATCGCGCACGATGGCGCGTCCCGCGACGTCGTGGCCGTTGGCTTCGAGCAGCTCCGCGATGGCGATGCCGCTCGTGTCCGTCGCGGGGGTGCGCGTGTCGCTGATGGTCAGCACGTAGCAGCGCACCGACGCGGGCGAGGTGGCCTTGTGATCGATGTGGCTCATATAGGTCGCGTAGGTCGCGTGCGTCGCGTAGGTCGCGTGGTGTTTCCCCACGAGACCCACGCCACCCACGAACCCTACGGTCCCCTATGTTAGACTCAAGGGTCGGTTTCGTGGGCGCCCATAGCTCAGTTGGATA
>CAYHHH010000227.1:0-3349 GCA_964356125.1 uncultured Bifidobacteriaceae bacterium
GAAAAAGGGGTTCCGTTTGTGGCGGAACCCCACGAGGATCACACGTCGCTTACACGGTCTTTCATTCGGTAACTGGAGCCGTCGATGATGATCGTTTCGGCGTGGTGCAGGACGCGGTCGAGGACGGCCGAGGTGAGCGCGGCGTCGTTGTTAAAGATCTCCGGCCAGTGCTTGTAGGTCTTGTTGGTGGTGAGCACCGTGGACCCGTTCTCGTAACGCTGGCTGAAGACCTGGAAGAGCAGGTCCGCGCCGAGCTTGTCGATCGGCAGGTATCCGAGCTCGTCGACCACCAGCACTTCCGGGCGCGTGTAGCGGCGCAGTTCCGCGCGCAGTCGCTGCGCGGCCTGCGCGGCCGCGAGGGTGTTGACGATATCGACGGCGGTGGTGAAGAGCACGGTGTGCCCCTGTTCGCAGGCGTGGCGACCAAGCGCCGTGGCGAGATGGGTCTTGCCCATGCCGACGCCACCGATGAAGACGACGTTGGTGTGATCGTCGAGGAAGGCCAGCCGGAAGAGGTTCTGGACCTGAACGCGGTTGATCTTCTTGGGCCAGCTCCAGTTGAAGCCGGCCAGGTCTTTGCGCAGGGGGAAGCGCGCCTCCTTGAGACGCCGGGCGATGCCGTTGGCCTCGCGGCGCTGGCATTCGCCCTCCAGCAGACGGTCGAGGTAGTCCTGATGGGGCCACGCTTCGAGCGCGGCGCGGCCGGTCAGCGCGGCGAGGTTTTCAAGGGAGTAGACGAGTTGCAGGGACTTGAGCATGTCGGCGGTTTTCATGGGGTTGTGTTTCCTTTTTCGTAGATCGACAGGTCGGTTGCGGGGATGTCCAGATCGAGCAGGTCGGCTCCCCGGGTCACATGGAGGACGCCCGGTTCGGGCCGCAAGCGCTCGCGTTGTTCGAGGAGGTTGGCCACGTATTCTGAGCTGTAGGCGCTGAACTCCGTGGCGTCCCGGATTGCGCGGGCGGTTTTTTCCGGCCCGTAGATTTCGGCGAGCGCGGCGATGCGGCGCACGTGCTCGAATGGGTTGGCCCGGCGTTCGGAGAGCTGCCGGTAGTAGTCCGCCGACTCGCCGCACAGCGACAGGAAGCGCTGGAGCGTGTGCTGGTCGCGCGCCTGACGGCGCTGGCGCACCAGTTCGCAGCCGTGGTCGGGGTTGGCGATGTCGCAGCCGCGCCCGTAGGCTCTGACGTGCGTGGCGATGAGCTTTCGGTCACGGTTGTAGACCAGCACCCGGTCCGTGTAGACGCGCAGACTCACGCGTGATCCTGCGTACCGGGCCGGCACCGAATAGCGGTTGCCGTCATAATGCACGCGGAAGAGCGAGGTGGCGACGGCCTCGCGTTCGGCACCGGTATCGTATACCCCGGAGAGCGGCAGGGGCGACAGGCCCTCTTCGGCGAACATCTCGTCGGGCTTACGCCGGGTGGCGGCGTGCAGACGGCGGTTGGCCACCTCATCGGTCCAAGACCGTCCGGCGGACTGCACCGCCGCCAGCGAGGTCAGGTTCAGGCCGGCGAGGAAGTTCTTCTTCACGTACCCCACGGCGTTCTCCACGCGCCCTTTCTCGTTCGCCCGGCGCGGTTGGCAGGCTCGGATCTCGAACCCGTAGTGCGCCGCGAAGTCGAGGTAGCGCGGATGGCACAAGGCCGGCATCCCGCGCGGGTGCGACAGCACGGCGCTCTTGAGGTTGTCGATCATTACCCGCCTCGGAACTCCGCCGAAGCGCAGAAAGGCGTTCTGGTGGCATTCGAGGAACTGTTCCTGCCGCTCCAGCAGGGTGAACTCGATGTATAGCATGCGACTGTAGCAGAGCACCATCGCGAAGAAGCTCAGGCGTCGACGGGCACCGTCAACGGTGATCATGCCGGCGCTGCCCCAGTCGACCTGGGCGCACTCCCCGGGACCGAAGGCCAGGGGCAGGAACGCCTCGCGGCGGGGTGGGCGCAGATCGTGGACAAGCCGCTTCAAGATGCTGTAGCCGCCGGTGTAGCCGTCCTCGCGCAGTTTGCGCAAGATCTGCGCGGCGCTGAAGGGATGTTCGGCGAGAAGCCGAACGATGCTCTGACGGTGATCGTCGAGCTTGCTCACGCGGCACGACGAAGCCCGCTGGCGATAGGACGGGCTGGACTGCCAGATCCGGACGGTTCGTTCGTCGAGGTGGCAATCCGAGGCGATCTGGGCCGGCGTCAGCCCCTGATTCGTCAGAAGCCGGATCCGTTGGTAGGTTTCGTAATCGGTCATGACCGCCCCTCCGGAAGTTCCAACACCTGATACAACGGATCCCTGTAGGCGACAAGGTCCGCCTTCACCAGCCCCGCGCGGAGGTCCGCGACACGGTCCGACGGGACGCCCACGAGCCTCGCGAGTCCTTCGTCGCCGTAGTAGCTCAACCCTTCAGCGTCGGATACGGTGACCAGCACCAGATACAGCGCCAGTTCTTCCGGCCGGCAACGCCGGCAGTATCCGTCACGCACCAGACGGTGGTCCACCCAACTGAATTGGGGAGGCACCTGCCGCGTTCGTTCCTCGCACAACACCTGTTTGCGCGTCATCATGTGACTTATGCTCCTTTCGTGACGATTCCGAAGCCTTTCCCCAGAATCGCCCGACCGCGATTCTGCAACTTCGCCATCACGCCTCCAATGTCATCTTGTAACGCATCGGTTAGCATAGATATAAGTCCAACAATCAGAAGATGTTGCGTCAAAGCGGAATCTTGTAACGGTGCCGCTTGCCCGGGGTTGCCCGAGTCTGCGGCACCCGCGGCCATCCGATCAAGATACGATGCAACATTTTCAGCCACAACGGGTTGCGCATTCAAATTAGGCTGCGAACACCCGCCGCCGCCCTCCGGATCGGCTGGGCTTAAGATCGGCGTAACCGGCTTGACAGGAACAGCTTGCAGAATAGCGACATCTTGTAACGCAACCGCCTTCCGCCTCCAGTAGCCGGGATGCGCCTTCCGCCAGGCCAGGACCCGGTCGACATGTGACCCCTCGCCGTGATAGTTCTTGTTTTCTGGATGTGCCAGCCAACGCCGCTGACTCGCCTGATGGCTGGCGTGTTGACAGGCAGGTTTTGAGCAGTACTTCTGGCGGTTGGCGTTATAGGTGTCAGGCTTGTACAACTCGCCACAGTTTAGACACTTGCGCCTTCGGATGCAGTTCATGACCGGGTATGATGCCTACAACAGGCTAGATTTGCCACAGCGCATATTTTGGCATCCCGACTCGTCCACTACCGACGGGGGGAAGAAGATGGTCTATTGACAGGAATGGAAGAAGACGCCGCGAAGAAAATACACCATTTTCAAACCGCCGCTTTCACTACACTTTCACTTTGGCGTCCACA
>CAYHHH010000228.1:0-3276 GCA_964356125.1 uncultured Bifidobacteriaceae bacterium
ACGGCAGCAAGACCTTCATCAGCAACGGCCTCAATTGCGATCTGGTGGTGGTCGTGGCGAAGACCGATCCGGCGGCCGGCGCCAAGGGCGTGTCGCTGTTCCTGGTCGAAGCCGACCGGGCCGGGTTCAAGAAAGGACGCAAGCTGGACAAGATCGGCCAGCACGCGGCCGACACCGCGGAACTGTTCTTCGACGAGGTGCGCATCCCGGCGACGAACCTGCTGGGGGAACTGAACAAAGGTTTCATCCACCTGATGCAGGAACTGGCGCAGGAGCGCTTCATCATCGCCATCGGCGCCGCCTCGAAGATGGAAGCGATGCTCGCCGAGACCGTACGCTATACGAAGGAGCGCAAGGTATTCGGCCAGAGCGTATTCGATTTCCAGAATTCAAAATTCAAACTGGCCGAGCTGAAAGCCAAAGCCGCGGCGATGCGCATCATGGTGGATCACTACCTGGCCGAACACCTGCGGCGCAAGCTCACCGTGGAAGAAGCCGCGATCGCCAAACTCTTCACCACCGAGACGCTTTGCGCGGGCCTGGACGACATGCTGCAACTGCACGGCGGCTACGGCTACATGATGGAATACCCGATCGCGCGCGCCTTCGTCGACGCGCGCGTGTCGCGCATCTACGGCGGCACTTCGGAAGTGATGAAGGAATTGATTTCGCGCGGTTTGTGACCTGTGCAAGCAAACGAAGTCAGACAGCGTGAAGGAATACGATACCCAAGGCCGGTATTTGAAAGATTAAAATCCTGAACGTCAGGCGCTGCCTGGCTATTCGACCGATTGAGATGCCAATAATGGCAATAAGTCATAGGTCCAGAACACCTGGAACACGCACTTCGCATGAGCACAGACACTAACAAGAACATCGAAAAACTCGATTAAGCTGGTGGATCTTGACAGGAAATCGACAGTTCTGGCTTTGAGGATTCGCGAGAACTTCGAGGGGCTGGGGATATGAAGAAACCGAAGAAAGCGGCATCCTCCGCAGCCGGCTCCGAGCGACGATCGCGTGGCCAGAGACGGGGCGACGTCTTGTTCCCTGTCCCGCCGGGCCATGACAGCTTGCCTGAAAGCTATCCCGACGTGCTCGGCGAAATCAAGCATCGCATCCAAACTGAGCGCCTGCGTGTCACCATGGCCGCCAACTCGGCGATGGTCATCCTGTATTGGGACATCGGGCGATTGATTCTTGACCGTCAGGAACGCGAGGGCTGGGGCGCCAAGGTGATCGACCGCCTCTCCGCCGATCTGCGAGACACCTACCCGGAGATGCGGGGACTGTCTCCACGGAACCTGCTTTTCATGCGCTCGTTCGCAACGGTCTATCCAGAGCCAAAAATTGTGAAACAGCTTGTTTCACAATTGCCCTGGGGACATATCATCCGGCTCCTCCAGCGGATCAAGGCGCCGGATGTCCGGCACTGGTATGTAAAGGCGAGCATCGAACACGGTTGGTCCCGCAACATCCTCTCCACCTACGACGACCTGATCGAGAACAACTGGCGGCGGATGGTCTTCTTGGAGGAGGCGGCGCGGCGACTTTACCGCGAGTGGTTCGTCCGCCTCCGCTTCCCCGGCCATGAGCACAGCCGCATCACCAACGGCGTGCCGGAAGGGTGGGAGAAAGGCCATGTTGGCGACTTCTACGACACCGCGTCTGGCGGGACCCCGAGCCGAAAAAATCCTGAATACTTCACTGGGGAGATCCCGTGGGTGCGTACTCAAATCGGAAAACTCCGCGCCGCCCGCGACCTACTACTGCCGCGTCTGATGAGCGGGGAGACCGCCGTATGAGCACGGGCGACAAGAAGATCGTCATCATCGCCGGCCCCAACGGGGCGGGTAAGACGACTTTCGCTCGCGAGTTTTTGCCCGTGGAGGCCAGTTGCCCGGTGTTCGTCAACGCCGATCTGATCGCCGCCGGGTTGTCGCCATTTCAGCCGGAAGCGGCGGCGTTCCGGGCCGGACGCGTGATGCTGGAAGAAATCGCTCGCCACGGCGCTGGCGGCCGCAGCTTCGCTTTCGAGACAACCTTGCTAGGCCTGACCTATGCGCGCATGATTCCCCGCTGGCGGACGGCAGGCTTCGCGGTGAAGCTGATCTTCCTGTCGCTGACGACGCCCGATAAGGCCGTTGAACGCGTGGCGATGCGGGTGCGGCAGGGCGGGCACGACGTACCGCCAGAGATTATCCGCCGCCGCTTCCAGGCCGGCCTGCGCAATTTTCAAAATGTTTACCGCCACCACGTGGACTACTGGCAGTGGTTCGACAACACCAACGACACGCCGGTACTGAATGACGAAGGAGTTAACTCATGAACAAGCCGCTGGTTTCGAAACTGCCCGATACGGATATGCAGGCTGTGCCCGCGGCGCTCATAAGGGCTGGCGAGCGGGCGCGTGAGTTCGCGAGGCAAACCGGCACTGCGGCGGTGATGGGTGACGGCGAGATGCTTGAAGAGAAAGCGGGGGCGGTGTCTCAAGTGGATATAGGAAAAGTAGCGGGAAAGGCGGCGTGACGTTTTACCGCGCATCCCGGGTATTCAAATCCTGATCCAGTTGAAGCCATGACCCTCGAAGACCAGTACACCGACCGCAAGTCCTTGCGCAGCGTCACTGGCCGGACCGCCGACTGGGACGACCTGGCGCGCGCCTGTGTGTGTTTCGCCAACGGACAAGGCGGTCGCTTGCTGATCGGCATTGAGGACGGTCAATCGTTGCCGCCAGCTGCGCAACGTGTGCCGCCGGATCTGCTGGATCGTCTGCGCAAGCGTATCGGTGAAGTCACGGTAAACGTGCAAGTCTTGCCGACCCTGCGGCATGCGACCAATGGCGGTGAGCTCATCGAACTGGTCGTGGATCGTTCGCCGAGTGTCGCGTCCACGCGGGACGGACGCTATTTCCTGCGGGTAGGCGACACTTGCCAGCCCGTGTTGGGCGACGACGTACTGCGCCTTGCCAACGAGCGGCCGGGCCGGCCGTGGGAGGCGATGGACAGTGGGGTGCCGCGTGATGAGGTAGATGCGGAAAAGTTTGCTCGCTTCGTCAAAGGTATTGCCGCGTCCGACCGAGTGAAAGATTCGGTGAAAGAGAAAGGTCCCGCCGAACTGCTGGCCCACTATGGCCTGGCGAAGGGCAATACGCTCACCCGTCTCGGCGTGCTGCTCGTCGGCACGACGGTCGATCGACGGGCGTCGGGGACTGCGCCGCGGATACAGGCGATCAAATACGACGAGCGGGAGCAGAAGATCAACAAGTGGATGTGG
>CAYHHH010000229.1:0-3262 GCA_964356125.1 uncultured Bifidobacteriaceae bacterium
GTTGACCGTAGCGAAGCGGAGGCCAGCCAGCGGATCCTTGATCCGCGCGGCGTTGGCGCGCCGCCGCAGCGGAGCGCCAACGCCCGGCATCAGCGGCGGTGCGCAGCGCCGTCCGCTGCATGCCGTTGTTATGCCGTGGTTGTAAACCATCCGTCATGATTTGCTCTGACCTGACCAGTCCTTCGCGATAGCGTGCCAATCGACACCCCGCTCCTTGGCAAGTGTCCAAACGTCCCAGAAGTCCGGATCGGCGGATCGCGGACGCTGCTCCTCGGGGAGCTCATCCACCTCCACCAGAACCGGAATCGGCGTGGCCCAGCCCAACAGTATCGCTTGCCGGGACGGAAGGCTGGGCAATTCGCGCAGCAATCCTCCGACGTTGTCGGGAACCAAGCGAGCCACGAGATTCTGATCGGCGTCGTTGACAATTCGATGCAAGAGGAACGTGTTGCACTGGGCCAGCACTGTGGGAGAAAGCTCCGACGGGCGCTGAGATGAGAGCACCAAGCCCAAGCCAAACTTGCGACCTTCACGCGCGATGCGCTCGAACACTTCGCGGCAAAGCTGGGCGGGCGTATCCGTCGGGCCGTCATCGTCTTTGCCACGCCGAACGAACGAATGGGCCTCCTCGAGAACTAGCACGGTAGGCAAGGTCCGATCCGTTGGATGACTATGGCGGTATCGCTGCAACGACTCGAAGACCAAGCGAGCCAGAACGGAGACGACGATGTGGACGACCTCGGACGGAACGAGGGATAGATCGACTACGGCCAGCGGCCCATTACTTGCGCCGTTGTCACCGACATAGTCTTTCAACCAACTATCGAAAGAAGTCGGCGGGTCGCGTGCGATCACAGCGCCGAGTCGGTGGTCGGCTAGCATCCCACGGATACGCAACCCAAGTGTAGAGATGAACCCTGCTAGGTTTCCTCCCTGCTCGGTAGCGACGCGCTCCAGATGCTCGCCAAGCATGTTCACGTTGAAAAAGAGTGGCGCATCTTCGCTGATCGGCGCGGCGTTCCCCATATCGGGAAGGGTCTTGGCAAGAGTGTTGAGCCGATCGCGAACCGACTCAAGGTCGGCTACCGCGAAATCGTTGAAGAAGTCACCAGACCGGCGACTGTCAACGACCGTCGTGGTTGTCGCGGCTATCGTCGCAAGTTCGGTGCTAGTTGGTCCCTCTACCTCTCCGGCGAACTGCGCGCAATCGGACGCGACCGTTTCCAGCAGGCGAGCGCATTCGAACCTTTGCCGCGTACCACCCGCGAACGCCTGCGTTCCAGTGTTTAGCAGCGCCGATATGCGAATCGAGTAGGACACCAAGTATCGGCGAATCATCGCCTCGCGGGGTACTCCCTCCATTTGCCCGCTCTTTAGCTCCCGAAGACCCTGCATCAGCACCGGACGCTGCGCTCCGGGCTGCGCATGGGCCACGGCGGTCCATTCATGGCCGCTCCACAACCACGCGGGAACGTCCAGCGGATGTTCGCCCGCAACAACGGGAGGAACACGAAATAATCGCAGCTTGTCCCCTAGATCGGCAAACGCCTTCGCGTATTCGCCGTTAGGGTCTAGCACGATGAAGCGCGCATTCGGCGAGCCGTTCTTGCCCGCCCCTTGTATGGCCTTATCTGCTGCCCTCAACGACCATCGGATCAGTCCGGCTACGGTGCAGGATTTCCCGCTGCCGGTATTGCCCAGGACGGCTAGGTGCCGCCCGAACAACTTGTCGGGGTCCACCATGATGGCGGCGTCGGACGCCATGGGAGATGAGCCGATGCGTACCCGCTTGTCGGTATCCTTCCCTGCGACGATGGCCTCTGTCTGCTCAGGCGTCGGCAACAACACTTGGTCGCCGACTGACGGGAACGCGATGACGCCGCGTGAAAGTTCGTACTTCGTGGTTCCCGATGCACGATCCCGGCGAGACGTGAGCGTCCCAACCGGAGAGACCGACATCTTGCGCAGCGGGAACGGCAAGTCTATTAGGCCGAAGTCCTTGAAGCCCGTCCGTTTCGGGTACGGAGACCGCTCAATGCCGATCCACGCGATATACGCGACAGTCGCCCCGGCCTCGTTGGGAATGAGCACGTACCCATTGATGCGGGGAAACGCGGCGGGGGTGCCAGTGTTCAGCGCTGTCGCGTGCGGCGCGTCCAGTTCCAGAAGCACGCGAACTTCGTCGGGAGATACCGACTCCACCGCGCCGACAACAAGGTTCGAAAGCTGTTCGATGGGAGTCGTCATAACCACCTCAGAATGGATCGACGCCCACAGGCGCGGCTGCGGCGGCCGCTGGAGGTTCGTCCAGGTTATTGCTCATGGGCCGATTCTTCATCAACTCTGTCATACGCCCGGTAATGTAATCGAGCGCGGGCTTGGGAAGGTAGTTCTCTACCAGCGTCGCGAGGTCGGCGAAATGCGACCCGATCAACAGCGATACCTGCGCGTCGCGCGTCTTCTCGCAAAACCCCGTCACGCGCTGGTCTGCCTCGTACGCGATGATCACCAGGTGCGTTGATGGAATCGTCAGCATGTCCAACAACACGCGGTTAATGTGATCGTCCCCGAACCCGTACCCGTAGGTCACCACCACGGCGTTTGGTCGACAGACGGAAGCGGCGAAGTCGCGAAACAGTTCCGCGTAGGGGTATTGCGTCGTCTCCACGTCTTTGGCCGGGTTGGGGTAGATCATCACGGTGTCGATGGGCTCTTTTGGCATGTCAGTGTGGTCGCCGGGCGCACCGAACGGAATGCCTTTGCGATGTATCTGCCGCCCCTCCTTGTTGAAGTGCCAATCAAGCGACCCGTGAAGCTTGGTAAGCCGCACCACGCCTTCCATGAAACGTGGCTCACCGCGGATGCCCGGTGGGTTGTAATGCACATCCACCTCGACGCGGGACGAACGAAAGACCGGGTTCAACGCGCCGACGAATCGGTCGATGATTCGTAGGCCTGCCAAGTCACTCCCATGCTCGATAAGGCGGTCGTAGTTGCTGGTGAAGACATGCAACCGCTCGCGCGACGCCGCGCGGCTCGCGAAACTCAACAAGAACGATTGCAGCGCGCTCTCCGCCTTCGTCCGGTGCTCCTCGTCCTTGCCCTTTGCGATACCAGCCTCGGTTGCCAGAAGGGAATCCAAAAATGCCTTTAGCTGCGCGTCCATTGCGGACTTGAGTTTGCCAACCTCGGCCGCATTCACGACAGTGAATCCTTCCAACACTGCGAGCGCGCTACGGAACTGGTCTTCGATGTTGGCGGC
>CAYHHH010000230.1:0-3259 GCA_964356125.1 uncultured Bifidobacteriaceae bacterium
ACTAGCGAGAGCCTTCACAGGGGTGCACACGCGGAAGTATCTCACTCTTGGCCTTTTCTGGCTATTCTGGCGATCTAACCCACTGACCGCAGGCACCGGCGCCTTTTGCCCTACCGCCGCACGAGCGGTCAGCCGAAATTACGAGGTGGGAGAACGTGTGCGACGGACTGGGATAGACCTCTCATCAATCAGATGCAACGTCGTCGACGCCGAGTCATCGGGGCGCCGCCGCAGAGGCGCGCCCGGATCGTTTCGCGTGCACCACTTTGCCTCGGTGACCCACCTCGATAACGCGCAGGCGCTGACCGCTGAATTGAAGGCGCTCTCCTCGTTCTCGCGCCGCGCATGGGTCAACTTATGGGACGTGCGCAGCAGCCATCAGTATCTGTTGCTGCCGTCGGCATCCGACGCGGAGCTCGAGTCGCGGGCGCGCCGCCACGGCGCCTCGGTGCTCGGCATGAACGATCTGGACCTCACCGTTGCCACGTCGATCGGCGCCACGCGCGGCGAGCCTGGACATCACCCGAAGCGCGAGGTCTCGTTCTTCGCCGCCGGGTCGGACGACATTCGCGCGCGGCTTCGGCCAATCGTTGAGGCTGGATTCATTGTCGAAGGGGTCACCACTCCGTGCGGCGCGCTCTGGTCGCAGGCGCGTTTGCAGCGGCCCTCGCTGTCTGGCGAAGTGCACGCGCACGTCGCGCTCGGTGTGACGCAATCGGCGCTCGGAATTTTCGGCGACGGCGCGCTCTTGTACGCGAGAGATCTGGATTGGGGCTACGCGGCGCCGTCATTTGGAGCGCCCGTCGCGCACGATCGCGAACTGCTCGCCGATCGCCTGTCTACCGAGCTGCGACGATCGTTCCTCTACCTGAAGCAGTACTGGGAGCAGGACGTGTCGCAGGTGCTTCTCTGCGGCGACATGCCCGAGATTCGCTCGCTGACCGCGCCGTTGATCGATCGGCTGAACATCGAAGTGGAAACGCTCGACACGCTCGACGGCATCGATGCGGCGACCCTTCCTGCGGGCTTTGCGGAGCGCGCGCCGACGCTTCGACTGGCGTCGTCGATCGCGGTCGAGCCGCCTCCCGTGAACTTGCTTCCGGTCGAAGTGACGGCGATCCGCACGAACACGACGGCGCGGCGCATCGTGGCGCTGGGTTCCGCAGCGGCCGTGGCGATCGGCGCGTTTCTGTATGGGCAGGCGAGCGTCGATCGGATCGACGCTGAACGGCAGCGTGACGGAGTGCGCCGCGAGATGTCATCGCTGCAGGCTGAAGTCGTCGCTGCGAAGGCCACGGGACCTGGCGGCGGCAGCGAGAGCATTCGCAGGGCGGCGCTCGACGCGCTGGACACGCAAGGGCCGGCGATGGCCCGAGTGCTCGAAGCGATTGGCAACGCCACGCCGCAGAGTGTGACGGTGCGATCGCTGCGCGTGACGCCGGACGGCGCTCATTGGAATGTCACGCTCGATGCGGTTGCGGCGGGCGCCGATCAAACGAGGGCGCGCCAGGCTACCGATGCCTTTCTGCGCAGGCTGGACGAGTCCCCGATCTTCGACGCGCGCCTCCGCGCGCCTGCACGTCGATTCGTACCGGGCACAGGCGTGGAGATCGCGGCGGCCTATCGGGTGCGGAAGTGAAGAGCGCCACGCTCATCACGACGCTCACGGGAATGACGACCGGAATGGCGGTCGCCGCGCCGATCGTCGTGTTCGGATTCCTGTACGTACTGCAGGTTCGCCCGGAGCTGGATGCGGCGGCCGAATCTCGACATCGGCTGGCCATGGACCGTGATGAGCTGCATCGTCAGCAACTGTTCGTCAGGCCTGAGGCCGTTGTTACAGACCTATCAGCGCTCGGCGAGTTTTCAGCGCGGACGATGGAGGGTGATGGTGTCGGCGAAGTGGCCGACACGCTGACCGCGGTGCTGAACAGCCCGGCAGTCGGCGGTGTTTCAAACGTGTCCATCGAGACCGGCGCGTCCGAGGACGCCCAGCCCGACTCGACCGCGCGGTTGTTCTCGCAGACGGTGACGCAGACGCCGGTCACGCTGACATTCGACGCGCGATACGAGCAGATTGGGCGATTCTTCTGGAACCTGCGCGTGCTTCCAACCACCTTCAATCTGCAGTCTGTCGAGCTCACGCCGGGGGGTGTCCCGGGTGGCGGGTTGATGCGCGCCAAGGTGTCGCTGCTGATATTTCACTCGCCCGAGACGTCAGCGCCGCAGCAGGCATCGCGCATGCAGGCGGTCGATGCGATCACCTCGCCGCAGTGGACGCGCGACCCGTTCGCGAACGAGCCGCGTATTGAGCCACGCGGGCCGGCGGCGTCGAAGGAGCCCGACCCGGTCGTGACGAGCATTCTGTTTTCGAGCGGCCGCCGCGTCGCGAGGGTCGACGGACGGATCGTCCACGCCGGCGATCGGGTGCGAACCGGCATCATCCGCGAGATCGAGGCCGATGCCGTGGTCATCGTCGGTCCGGACGGCCGGGCGCGGCGGGTGGCGATCGTGCGGCCTGTCACGCGGAGGGCGAAGGGCTGATATGGTACTAAGTCCTTGTGTGCCAATGTGATGCATTGTGGGGAATCTGTTGATTGCGTGTGCGCTCATCCATAGAATTACACTTTCGTCGGTAAGCGGAGAGGTCGACCTTGCGTAAGAAGATTGGCGAGTGTCTCATCCAGGCGGGGCTGATCAGCGAGACAGATCTGCAGATCGCCCTGGCCGAGCATAAACGAACGGGCGATCGCCTGGGCGCCGTGCTCGTACGGATGAACCTCGCCACTGAAAAGCAGATTGCCAAGGCGCTGGCCCATCAGCTCGGCTTCGCGTACGTGAATCTCGCCGAGAACCCGCCGGACGCCACCGCCGTCGTGCTGATCCCGAAAGACGTCTCGATCAAGCGCGTGTGCATCGCGACGAGCCTCGAGAAGAACCTGCTGACGGTGGCGATGGCTGATCCGCTGCTGTTCAGCCTCGTCCAGGATCTCGAGTTCCAGACCGGATACCGCATCAAGCAGGTCGTGGCGACCGCGGCGGAAATTCTCGATTCGATTCAGAAGAGCTATCCCGACAAGGCGCTGACGAAAGCCGCACCGGCGGCGGGGCTCGTGCATCACGCGCGCATGAAGCCGGGCCCGGGGGAACAGCCTTCGGAAACGTCGCTTGCGCGGCGCACCGACGACGACGTGTTCGAGCCGGTGGCCGGGCTCAAGGAGCGCAGCGAGACGGCGCCGATCGTCGATCTGGTCGATCT
>CAYHHH010000231.1:0-3225 GCA_964356125.1 uncultured Bifidobacteriaceae bacterium
CCGCGAGCACCGTTGTGTGGACCACACACGAGAGCGGCACCGTGTACCACTTGCTGCTGGATTCGGTGCGCGGAGACACCACGGCCTGAAACATGGTTCCGGGCATGTCAACCCTCCTCACGCGGATTGTTTTGCGTTACTGAGGAGTTAGACACCGATGCCTTGGATAGGGTCCGCTAGACGATCACGGTCCGGCTGAAGCCGGACCCTACCTATGGGCGCTGTGTCGATCCGCGTCCGACGGGCTTTGGCTCATCCGCACGTCTCGCACCCGTCGCACCTGCCTCACTCTGCTTCGCCATGCGGGACAACAGAATCGTCCCTGCCAGAATCAGGAACTCGTCGACGAGCGGAAGGGGATCGGGAATCAACATATTCAGGACGAACAGCGTCCCGCCGACGCCGATGATGGTGCGTGAGCCGAGCCTGGCGACAATCGGCATGAGCACGCGCGAGGTCATGAAGCCCATGCCTTCAGTGTGCCACGGTTGGCGTAGACTGATCACGTGCGCGTGAAAGTTACTGTCGTCGCGGCTGTGCTGCTGCTCGCGCGTGTGCCCGTGGCGGGCGTCATCGAAGTGATGACCGAGCGTGAGGTCGCGCAGGCCTTGAACATCGCGAACGGATCGGACGGCAGCCGCGGGCTGTTCCATGCGCCTTACCGCATCACGATAGACGACCCGCTGATCGAGCAGCTCGAGGTCATCACCGAGTTCCGCCGGTTCGTGCTCGCCGCGGAGGACCAGTTGAGAGGCGGAAACTGGATGATGGCGCGCGGGGGGTACGACACCAAAGGGCGCACGCTGAAGGACCTGCTGCGGCCGCGCGCCGGTCAGGTGTCGATTCGTGCGCAGCTGCGCTTTCATCCGCTCAACAACTACGCGACGCTGCCGGCGTTCGATATTCTCCTCGGCGACCCGACGCTGCTCGCGATCGACGTCATCCGGACGCCGCACGTGACAAAGGGGGAGCCGAACTTCCACGAGGTCATCTACGGCGCGACGATCGAAACGTTTTACAACGCGCCGACGATCGCCGACCGTGTGCTGCCGCTGCGATTGTTGTTCGAGGGGAAAGAGGTCGCGCGCCTCAGTGTGGACTTCTCGCGCGTGGAGTAGCGCTACGCGGCCGTTGAACGGCGATCAACTCTCTCACGCCGATTGACATGACGCGCCTGCTCGTGATGGCGCCGCACACGCGAGCGCGTATCGCTGAGCACCCAGCCTGCCGCGATCATCAGCATCGCGAGCTGCGGCGGCAAGTCGTACATCTTTCCGATCATCGAGTTGTCAGATGATGAGTCCTCGATGGCGGGCGGTGGATGCTTAATGGTCACGACTCGCACGGTTCGTTCTCTCGAGCGAAGTGGGGAGCAAGTTTTATTCCGCGAACTGAACATTGGCCAGTGTTTTGCTCCCTCAACCGTGGAAGGCAGCCGGGTATGTCCGCTGTCTGTACACCTTTGAGGAGGAATGCATGAAGAGTGGTATTTCGTCGGTAGGTTTAGCAGTGGCATTGCTGTCGGCGTCGCTTGTTGCCGCCTGCCAAAACACGGCAAGAGGAGTGGAACAGGACACCGAGCGGAACACTGCCGCAGCGAAGCAGGAAGCCCGGGAGGTCAACGCTGAAGTGAAGCAGGAAGCCCGCGAGGCCAGCGCGGAGATCAAGCAGGAAGCGCGTGAGGCCGGCAACGCAGCCGAGCGCGCGGGCGACCGTGTGGTGCGGGAGACCAAGGATGCCACCCGTTCAGTGGGTGCGACCCTCGACGCCGCAGCCCAGACCATGCAGATCAAGACCGCGTTGATTGACGCGGACAATCTCGACGCGAACGACATCAACGTGGACACCGACGGGGCCACCAAGACGGTCACGTTGAAGGGGCACGTCTCGAACGCGTCGCAGAAGGCCGCCGCCGAGCGCATCGCGAAAGAAAAAGCGTCCGGTTATCGCGTCGTCAACTTGCTCGTGATCAGGTAAGGGCGCGTAGGTCGCGTAGGGTTCGTGGGACGCGTGGGGAAGACGACTCCCCACGATCCCTACGATCCCAAGGGAAACAGCTGCGGGGCGACTTCGTTCAGGTACTTCCTCCAGACAATCCAGGTGTGCGCACCCGGAGTGGTTTTGTACGTGTGCTTGATGCCGGCTGACGTGAGGAAGTCGGACGTCCGTTTCGCCCCCGCCATGGCGCCGTCTTCGGTGCCGACACCGATCCAGAACAACTTCAGCTGAGCGTTCACGTTTCTAGCATTTGCGCCGACGTCGGCGAGCGTTTTTTCGGGGTTCTGTCCCCCGCCCGCGCTGAACACCGCGAGACGGCTGAAGGTGTCGAGATGCCGGGGGCCGATGGCGAGCGTCAGGCCGCCGCCCATGGAGAGGCCGGCGAGCGCGCGATGCTCGCGATCGGCGGCAACCCGATAGTTGCTCTGCACGAACGGAATCAGATCAATCAGCAGGTCTTTTTCGAAATCGGCGCGCTGCTTGTCCGATGCCGCGCCGGCATGCCAGGGATAGGCATAGGCGAACGGCATCACGACGATCATCGGGGCGGCTTTCTTCTCGGCGATGAGGTTGTCGAGAATCAGGTTCGCGCGGCCGAACTGCGTCCACGCCGTCTCGTCGCCGTCGCCGCCGTGCAGCAGATAGAGGACCGGCAGGCGCCCGATCGAGCGCTCGTAGTTGGGCGGTGTGTAAATGTAGGCGCGCCGGGTCGTGCCGGTGGCTTTCGACGGATAGTATTTGATGCTGACCGTGCCGTGCGGCACCGGCTTCACGTCGTAGAACATCGGCGAGCGGCCGGGAACATCGAGCACGCTCTCGATCAGATTCGGCCGGCTGTTGTATTTGACGACCGGGTTCCGCTGGTCGAGGTTGTCGATGCCGTCGACCGTGAAATGGTACTCGTAGATGTCCGGCTCGATCGGGCCGACGGTCACGCTCCACACGCCATCGGCGTCTTTCGTGAGCGCGGGTTCGGTCGACAGGCATTCGCAGAATACGGTCACCTTCGAAGCATCTGGCGCGCGAACGCGGAACGTGACGCGGCCGTCCGCCGACACCTCGGGTGAGCGAACAGCCGGCTGGGTCGGTTGTTGTGCCTGGACAGACGCGGTCAGCGGCAACAGCAGCAGCGGGAGCAGCGCGCGTAGCTTCATTGAGGCCTCGTCTTTGATCCGGGGGCCCCTGCCCCCCGGAATGCGCCTTCACTTCGCGGGGCCCCATCGCCCC
>CAYHHH010000232.1:0-3205 GCA_964356125.1 uncultured Bifidobacteriaceae bacterium
CTGCAAATTCGATACCCGACCAGAATAGTCGCATTTTTTGCTTGACCGACCAAATTAGTCGGATATATCCTCGTCTCGAAAGTGAGACCGGTTCTCATTAATGTGGAGCGCGCACTCGTTATGACCAAACTTTTTCAGACCTTTCTGCTGACGGCCCTGACCGTCGCGGCTCTCGCTCACCCTTCCGCGGCACAGACTCGCGTCGCCACGCTGGCCGGCACCATCGTCGATCAGACTGGCGCGGCGATACCACGCGCCGCGATATCGCTGCGCCGCGACGCCGCCGGCTTTCTGAGGGAGATCACCTCGGATGACCGCGGCGCGTTCGAAGTGGCTGACCTGGTGCCCGGCGAGTATGCCGTGACCGTGACGAGCCCGGGATTTACGGTCGCCGCGGAGCGCGTCACGCTGCGGCCGGGGGAAGCCGGCCGGTTCGACGTGACGCTGCGCATCGGCAGCCTCAATGAAGACGTGGTCGTGCTGGCGAGTGAGGTGTCCGGGAATGCCGAGCGCCTGCGCCGCCTGCCAGGCTCCGTTGACGTGGTCGATCGGGACACGCTCGACAGGGCCAATGTGATGACGACGAACGAGGCGCTGCGCAAGATCCCCGGCGTCAATGTGAGAGACGAAGAGGGACTCGGCCTGCGGCCGAACATCGGCATTCGTGGCCTGAATCCGACACGGTCGAATAAGGTGCTCCTCCTCGAAGACGGCATTCCACTGACGTACGCGCCCTATGGCGACAACGCCTCCTACTACCACCCGCCGATCGAACGCTTCGAGCGCGTCGAGGTGTTCAAAGGGGGCGCGCAGATCGGTTATGGGCCGCAGACGATCTCCGGCCTGATCAACTACATCACGCCTGCGCCGCCGTCTCGACGCGCCGGCGCGGTGCATCTGGTGGGCGGCAATCGCGCCTACTTCAACGGCCACGCAAACTACGGCGACACGATCGGCAAAACCGGCTTCCTCCTCGACTACATGCGGAAGCAGGCAAACGGATCCCGCGAGAACCTCCACTCGGACCTGAACGATCTGAATCTGAAGCTGACGCGAGCCGTCGGCGGCAGCCAGGTGTGGACACTGCGTAACAACTACTACAGCGAGGATTCAAACATCACCTATTCGGGACTCCGGCAGGCGGAGTGGGACGCCAATCCCCGCGCGAACCCGTTCAAAAACGATTTCTTCTACGTGGATCGCTACGGCACATCGGCGACGCACGGCTACACGTTCAATGGCAACATCGCCCTTACGACCAACGCGTACTTCACGTCGTTTCGCCGCCACTGGTGGCGCCAGTCGAGCAACTCGGGGCAGCGTCCCAATGACGCCGGCGATCCGGCGTGCGGGGGCATGGCGAACCTCGATACCACGTGCGGAAACGAGGGGCGGCTTCGGCAGTACTACACGTTCGGCGTCGAGCCACGACTGCGCGTGCACCACCGCGCGTTTGGAATGGTGGGGGAAGCCGACTTCGGCGTGCGCGTGCATTTCGAGCACCAGAACCGCAGGCAGGAGAATGGCGCGACGGCGACTGCGCGCTCCGGCCAGCTGATCGAGCACAACCTGCGCAGTAATCAGGCGTATTCGACATTCGCACTGAACCGGTTTCTGTTCGGCAGTTGGACCGTCACGCCCGGCGTGCGCGTGGAGCATGTGCGGTTCGAGCGGACGAACCGGCTGCCCACCGCGAACGGCGCCACAGGCAGGACGGATCTCACGCAGGTGATTCCAGGCATCGGCGTGTCTCACACGGTGGGTTCGCGCGTGACGGCGTTCGCCGGTGTGCATCGGGGGTTTGCGCCACCGCGCACGGAAGACGTCATTGGGGTCAACGGCGGCGTGATCGATCTCGACTCGGAGCTCAGTTGGAACTACGAAGCCGGCGCTCGCACCGAGCTTGCGCGCGGGGTGCGCGTCGATGGAACGTTCTTCCGGATGGACTACGAAAACCAGATCGTCCAGGCGAGCCTCGCGGGCGGCGTCGGTGCGACGCTCACCAACGGCGGATCGACGCTTCACCAGGGCATGGAAGTCGTCGGCCGTATCGACAGCGCCCCGATGCTCAACACCATGCACAACGTCTCGCTGCGACTGGCGTACACGCATGTGCCCGTCGCGACGTTCACCGGTGTGCGCTTCAGCAACATTCCTGGATTCGCAACGACAGCCATTACCGGCAACCGGCTCACGTATGCACCCGAGCATTTACTCACGTTCGGTGTCGGGTATGCGCAGCCGTCGGGTCTCGATCTACTGCTGGAGGTCGTACGCACCAGCGCTCAGTTCGGCGATGATTTGAACACGGTCGCCGGAACCGCGGATGGGCAACGCGGCCTCATCCCGGCTGCCACCCTTGTAAACACGGCAGTGAACTACGACCTCGGTCGGGCCACGGTGTTTTTCACGGTCAAGAACCTGCTCGACGATACGTTCATCGTCGACCGATCGCGGGGAATGCTGCCCGGCATGGCGCGACTGCTGCAGGTGGGTGTGCGGGCGAGGTTCTGATGCGCAGGCCGGTGACGTGCAAAGTGTATTGGACGCGAACACTGCGCCCGAAAAATCTGAACACTAGCGCAAATCCCTGATATTTGCGCTAGCCCCTATCAGACGGGCAGTTGCCGATGGTAGTCTGTACTCCGTGACCGAAAGTGCGGACGCCATCGCTCGGCGCCTGGCGGCCATCGTCGAGTCGTCCGACGATGCGATCGTGAGTAAAGATTTGAACGGGATCGTGCTGTCCTGGAACCAGGCGGCCGAGCACATGTTCGGGTACACGGCGGAAGAGATGATCGGGTCGTCCATTCGTCGCCTCATGCCCGATGAGCGACAAGTTGAAGAAGACACGGTGCTCGCGTCAATACGCGCAGGCAAGCGCGTCGAGCATTTCGAGACGGTTCGACTGGCGCGCGACGGCCGGCTCGTTCCTGTCTCGTTGAGCGTCTCTCCCATCCTCGACGCCACCGGCACGGTCATCGGCGCCTCGAAAATCGCGCGCGACATTTCGGATCGAAAAAACGCGGAGCGTCAGGCCGCCAGAGCCGCAGAGCGCGACGCGTTCCTCGCTGAAGCCGCGCTGACGCTGACGCAATCGCTCGACTCCGAACAGGCGCTCAGGACGCTGGCCGGATTGGCGGTTCCGTACCTGGCGGATTACTGCGCGTTCGACGTGATCGATGCGGATGGCATGGTGGCGCGC
>CAYHHH010000233.1:0-3176 GCA_964356125.1 uncultured Bifidobacteriaceae bacterium
TCTGAGAACGGCCCTTCCGTTAACAGTTGAGGCCGCTAATACGGTCTATCGTCTCGTCCAACACCATGACCAACACCCCAGATACTCCCGCGCAATTGAGTGACCTAGTACGACTTTGTCAGATCCGCAGTTGACGAAACCGCTGTTCGGCTTGCTTCATCCACTGCATGTATCGTGGGCGACTCGCAAACAGCAGCCCGGTGAAGATTTCCTGGACGAACGCTCGAGCCTGCGGGAAGGTGAGGGGCACGCCCTGGCGGGGGCGCATCCGTTCGCGCTGCACAAATGCGTAGGCGACCGCGCTGATCGCCCAGTGATGCTGCCAGCCCGGATACGACCGGCCTTCGAAGTGGTCGAGCCCCAGTTCGGTCTTGAGGTCTTGGTAATGCTGTTCGATCGCCCAGCGGTGATGCGCCAGCCGCACGAGCTGCGTGATCGAGGCCGACCCTGGCAACGACACCAAGTAGTGTCGGCGGCGACCTGTGGGCCCGAGGCCGCGCTCGCAGAGCAACCAGACTTCGGGGACCAGGCGGCGCTGGCGCCACTCGGTGGCCGGGGTGACACGCAGCGCCGCGAAGTCGGCCTCCCACGGCGGATGAAGGCCATTGCGCCACGTGACGCGCTTCCAGGCGCGCGCGGGCAGCGCGTCGCTGAGCACCCGCACGCCGACGGCCTCCTGATCGGGCCACCCGGCGCGACGATTGCGCGGCGGCGATCGCCGACGATCGATCCGCAGGGTCGGCGTGCCACGAAACATCGTCAGGGTCGGCGAGATGCCCAGGGCATACGGCAGGCCCAGGCGATGCAGCGTGGCGCGGACGGTGCTGTTGTCCCCGTAGGCCGCGTCGGCCACGACGGCGGTCAGCGTCACACCGGCCGCCTGCGTCCGGTGCACCAGCGTCAGCGCGAGGCGCCATTTCTCCTGAAACCGGACCGTCGGGGGAATCCGCGCCGCCGCGCACCGGGCCGGATCGGTGGTCCAGGTGGCGGGCAGATACAGCGAGGCGCCCATGGGCCAGGCGCGCTGGCCGGTCCAGAGCGCGGCGGTGACGGCGACTTGGCAATTGGCCACCTTGCCCAGCGCGCCGCAGTACTGCCGCGCGACGCCCACCGAATGCGGCCCCGATTTCGGGAAGCTCGTCTCGTCGAGAATCAGAATCCCCGTGCGCTCCGGCACCACCGCCCGCAGCCGCCGCCACACGCCCTCGGCGTCCCACGGCGCATGCGTGATGAAGTGCTGAAAGGCTTGGTACGACGTCGGCTCGCTGATCCGTTCGAGCATCGCCGACATCGACTTGCGCGCGCTGTCGCCCAACAGGCCGTCGACATACTGGCGCAACGAGACGTGCTGCGCGCGATGGCCGAAGCAGTCCTTGAACTGATCCAACCAGCCCGTCAGTCGTCGCAACAGCGCCCACGTGGATCGATCGAGCACTGGCGCGCAGCGTACCGAACTTCGGCGAAATGTACAATGTCCTCAATTTAGATCACTCGACGTTTTCTTCGGGAATCTGGCGAAGTGACAAAGTCGTACTAGTACGATCGGTCGAAGCCCGCATCACGACGCATCAGCACGAGCGCCAGGCTCTGGTGGCCCAGCTGCGAGACATTCGTCGGACGGCCGAGCGCCTGCTGCTGGCGCTCGTCGGCCGGGCAGAACCACCGCGCGGCCGCGGACGGCCGCGGACCAAGGATGCCACAGCTGGCGCGAAGCGAACGGTCTCTGCCGCTACCCGCATGAAGATGGTCGCCGCAGCGAAAAAGCGGTGGGCCGCCAAGCGGAAACCGGTGGGCGTAGCTTGACCGCCGGCCGGACACCAAGTCATATTACTTCCATGGCACTGACAAGGAAGAAGGCGACGACGATCGCCCTGGATCCGGAGGCCGACCGGCTGCTCTCACGCGCCGCTCGCGAACGGGGCGTCTCACGGTCAGAGTTCATTCGCCAGCACCTGGCCCTCGTGCTCGAGCAGTACCGCCCCCACCCCAAGCCGAGAAGCGCGGGCAGTGTCCGCGCGTTGACCGAGCGCGGCGACGAGACCGAGCTGTTCCGCGCCGGCCGGTAGCGCAGCGGCTCATTTGCGACACCGGGGCGCTCATCGACTATCTCGTCGAAAGCGCGCCAGACCACGGGCTCTTTCGTACCGCCATCGACCAGGCGCGTACCCGCTATGTCCCCGGTCTCGTCCTTGCCGAAGTTGACTACTTCCTTCGCGACGAGCGCCAGGCGATGCACGTGTTCATGCAGGATCTCGTTCGCGGCGCCCTCACCTACGCGCCGCCGACAGTCGGCCAACTCGCACGTGCGATGGAAGTGGACCGGCGATTCGCGGATCTCCGTCTGGGCCTCGTCGATAGTTCGGTCGTGGCGCTGGCCGAGTCGCTTGGTGTCCACCGGCTCGCGACGCGCGACGTGCGCCACTTCGCTGCCGTTCGACTCGCCGGTGGCCGCGGGTTCGAGTTGGTTGTGCATCCGACCGATCCTGATAGATCCTGATCGGGCCGGCCTGGCCCCCCGCGGCTTCGCGTTCATCGACACCATCACCAGCCTGGCGCATGCCCAGGTCGTCACTGAGACCTGGCGGCGGGAGTGTGATCATGCCTCCTGAACTCCTCGCCTCCTGTTCAACCGGGTGCGGTCAAGCTAGTCTAGCCAAATGGAGCCACGCGTCTCATTCATCACCCTCGGCGTCAGCGATCTTGAGCGCGCGACGCGTTTCTATCGCGACGTGCTCGGCCTGCCGCAGAAGCCGACGCCGCCGACCGTGGCGTTCTTCGAGATGGGGAAGACGTGGCTGTCGCTCTATCCGCGCGACCTGCTGGCCGCCGATGCGGGCGTGCCCGCTGCCGGGTCAGGCTTCCCCGGGTTTGCGCTGGCCCACAACGTGCGCTCGATTGAAGATGTCGATGCGCTGTTGGTCCACGCCGCGGCCGGTGGTGGGGCGCTCGTGAAGGCCGGTCATCACACCGACTGGGGGGGCTACGCCGGCTACTTCTCGGATCCCGATGGGTTCCTGTGGGAAGTGGCGTGGAACCCGAAGTTCCCGCACACGTAGGGCTTGGGACCTGAGGCTTGGGGCTTGTGTTCTTGCCCAAGGCCCAGGCCCCAAGTCTCAAGGCTCTAGAACACCGACTGCACGAAGACGAGCACGGCCGCCGCGGCCGACAACTGCAGC
>CAYHHH010000234.1:0-3169 GCA_964356125.1 uncultured Bifidobacteriaceae bacterium
CACTTTCCACTTTTACCTTGTAAGGACTCCGCGAAAGAGCGTCATCCACATAATCTTCAGATCGAGCGAGACCGACCAGTTCTCGATGTAATACAGGTCGAACTCGATGCGTTTTTCCAGCGAGGTGTTGCCGCGCCAGCCGTTGACCTGCGCCCAGCCCGTGATGCCTGCCTTCACCTTGTGCCGCAGCATGTACTGCGGGAAGCGGTGCTTGAACTGATCGACGAAGAACGGCCGCTCGGGACGCGGCCCCACAATCGACATGTCCCCCTTCAGCACGTTCCAGATCTGCGGCAGCTCGTCGAGATCCCAGTGGCGCAGGAAGCGTCCGACCGGCGTGCAGCGCGGGTCATCGTCGCGCGCCCAGATCGGACCGGTGACCTCCTCGGCGTCGAGTTCCATCGAGCGAAATTTGTAGACCCAGAACGGGCGGCCGTCGAGCCCCATGCGCTCCTGACGATAGAAGACCGGGCCAGATGACGAATATTTAATCGCCAGCGCGATGAGCCCGCATGGAATCGCGAGCAGCAGCGCACCCGCGCCGCTGATCGCCAGATCGATCGCGCGCTTGATGACCGCATTGAGCCCCTGCAGCGGGACGTCGTGGATGTTGATGATCGGAACGCCGTCGAGATCCTCAAGGCGCGCGCGCAGCGCCAGGAACTGCACCAGGTCGGGCACGACCTTGACGTCGACCACCTCGCGGCTGGTGCTCTCGATGAGGTCGAGCATCTTGATGTGCTCGTCGAGCGGCAGCGCGACGTACAGATGATCGATGTTCTCCTGGCGGATGATGTCGGGCGCATCGGCGAGCGTGCCGAGGAGCGGCAGGCCGCGGTAGCCGAGATGATCGCCCCCGGCGCGATCGTCGACGAAGCCGATCACCTGGTAGCCGAGCTCGCCGTGCTGCAGAATCTTCTCGGCGACGACGCGGCCGAGGTCGCCCGCGCCGGCGATCAGGATGCGCTTCAGCCCGAGTCCCGCTTTCCAGCGCCGCTCGAGGATTTCGCGCACGAGCTCGCGCGACCCGAACGTCAACGCGATGTTGATCACCAGGAACAGCGCCCAGACGATGCGCGAGACCTGGTACGCGCCGACGGCCTGTTCTTCGGCCGTGGCCTGATACGCGTCGACGTACAGCGTGGTGACGATCCCGAGAATCACGGCGACGACAGTGCCGATGAAGACGAGGAAGAAGTCGTCGACGCGCGACCGGCCGCGCCGCAGACGGTAGACCCCTTGAAAGTAATAGGCGAGCGGGACGAGCACCGCGACGTACGGCATCACCGCGACATATTGCTCGAACGGAGGAAAGCCCCTGGTGATGGGGATGAGCCCGCTCGAGAATCGCAGCAGATAGGCCAGGCCGAATGCCACGATGCCGAGCATCGCGTCGGAGATGACGTAGAGCGCCAGGAGCAGGCGGCCGTATCGCCTAAGCATGGGTTAGGCTCTCGATCGTCGATTGCATCGCGCGCGAGAACACGGCGCGATCGAACCTCACGGCGTGTGCCCTGATGACGGCCCGGTCGAAGGGTATCTGTTTCGCGCGCGCGATGCCGGCCGCGAGCGCGGCGGGGTCCCCAACGCGGCAGCCGCGTTGGGGTGCCCCGGCCGGCGTCGACTCGCCGACGAGCACGCCGGTCACGCCGTCGATGACCGTTTCCAGCGCGCCGCCGCGTCCGAGCGCGATGACGGGCGTGCCGCACGCCTGTGCCTCGACCGGCACGATACCGAAGTCTTCCTCGCCCGGCAGCAGCACGGCGGCCGCGCGCCGGTAATGATCGCGCAGGTCCGTGTCAGGCAGCGACCCGAGCAGCTGCACGTCGGCGCCGGTGCGCGCGATGAGCGCGGCCAATGCCTCGCGCTCCGGCCCCTGGCCGATGATGCGAAGCGGCGTATTCGACAGGCGGCTCGCCTCGATCGCCACGTCTATGCGTTTGTATGGAACGAGCGCTGACACAATCAGCAAAAAGTTGTCCGAAGCTACCGTGTCATCCGGTGAATAAAATCCCGTGTCGACCGGGGGGTAGATGACGTCGGCTTGACGATTATAGTACCGCTGGATCCGGCTGGCAACGTGCTGAGAGATGGCCACATAGCGGTCGACCCGCCCCGCGGTGGAGGCATCCCAGCGGGCCAGGGCGCTCAACATGGGCCTCAACGCCCGGCTCTTCAGCGTCCCGACGCGCCCCTCGCCGAAATACGCGTCGAACTGGTCCCACGCATACCGCATCGGCGTGAAGCAGTAGCACAGATGCCGCGCGCGCCCCGTCTTGACCACCGCTTTCGCGGCGCAGTGACTCGTGCTGATGACCAGATCGTATTTGTCGAGATCGAACTGCTCGATGACGGCGGGGAACAGCGGCAGGCAATACCGGTAGATTCGGCGGATGCCCGGCACGTGCTGCAGCGCCGACGTGCGCGGCCGCATCCGCTCGATTGCCGGGGACACGCTCCCGGGAACATGAAACAGCGTGAGCAGGTCGGCGGTTGGATACGCCTCGCAGAGCAGCTCGAGTACCTTCTCGCCGCCGCGCATGCCTGTCAGCCAGTCGTGGACCAAAACCACTTTCACGACAAGACCTCGCCGTAAATCTCGTGAACGCGCTTCACCGAGCGCGCCCAGGAATACGCCTTCACGCGCTCGAGCCCGCGCGCGCGCAGCTCTTCGCGCAAGTGCGTGCTTCGCAGCACGGACATGATGCCGTCGGCAATCGCCTCCGCGCTGTAGGGATCGACGAGCACGGCGGCATCGCCGACGACCTCGGGGAGCGACGACACGTTCGACGTGACCACCGGCGTGCCGCTCGCCATCGCTTCGAGCGGAGGGAGGCCGAACCCTTCGTAGAGCGACGGGAACACGAACACCGACGCCAGCCGGTACAGGACGGCAAGCGTCTTGTCGGGCACGTAGCCGAGGAATCGCACGTAGCGGTGGATGTCGTACTTGTGCACCGCGCGCCGGAGCGACTGCAGCTTGGAGATCTCGTCGCCGATGACAATCAGCTCGAGCTCCGGTCGTCCCTGCTGCCGCACGAGATGAAACGCCTCGATGAGTCGTTCGAGGTTCTTGTGCGGCTTGATGTTGCCGACATACAGCAGATACGAGTGGCTCAACTGGTACCGCTCGCGCGTGTTGATGACGTGCTCTTCGCTGGGAGGCACG
>CAYHHH010000235.1:0-3160 GCA_964356125.1 uncultured Bifidobacteriaceae bacterium
CGACCTTCACACCGAGGTCGTCGACTGGCCAGAGATGCAGGACCTTCAGCTCGCCTTTTTCAAGGCCGGCGTCCCTCACCTCGATACGCCCCAGGACCACGCGTTCTTTGCCAGCCTGTACAACTTTGCGGCCAAGCACCGTGTCAAATACATCCTGAACGGCGGCAACTACTCAACCGAGTGCGTGCGTGAGCCGCTGGAGTGGCACTATCACGCGTCCGATCTCCGGCAGCTTCGCGATATCCACCGGCAGTTCGGCACCCGACCGTTGAAGACCTTTCCGCAGTCGGACATCTTCACCTACAAGCTGTACTACCGGTACATCAAAGGCGTGCACGTCGTCCGGCCACTGAATAATGTGCCGTTCGTCAAAGAGCAGGCGATGCAGGAACTCATCGACCGGTTCGGCTGGCAGCGCTACGCGCATAAGCACTACGAGTCGCGTTTTACGCGCTTTTATGAGGGGTACTGGCTGCCGACGAAGTTCGGCTTCGACAAGCGCCGAGCGCACTTCTCGAGCCTCATTCTGACGGGGCAGATGACCCGCGAAGATGCGTTGGAGAAGATCGCGAAGCCGGCCTACGATGAGGCGACCATCGCGCAGGACTTCGAGTACATCGCGACGAAGCTCGACATCAGCGTTGACGAACTCCGGGCGCTGTGGCGCGGGCCGAACAAGTCATACCGCGACTACAAGTCCGCTATGCCGCTGATCACGCTCGGCACGAAAGTCATGCGAGCCGTCGGCGTGCAGCGCGCCATCATCCGATGATCAAGATCGTTGATTATGGGCTCGGCAATATCCGGGCGATCCTGAACGTCTACAAGACGTTGAACGTGCCGGCGGCGCTGGCGAAGACGCCCGACGAATTGCGCGGGGCGACCCATCTGATCCTGCCCGGCGTCGGCGCTTTTGACGACGCGATGGCCTTGCTCGAGGCGTCGGGGATGCGATCGACGCTCGACGAACTCGTGCTCGAACGGAAGGTGCCGGTTCTGGGCATCTGCGTCGGCATGCAGATGCTCGTCGATGCGAGCGACGAGGGCAAACGGCCCGGGCTCGGCTGGATTCCGGGGCGCGTGCGGGCGTTCTCGTCGCTCGGACAGGCCGACCTGATGGTGCCGCACCTTGGCTGGAACGATGTGCGTGTGCCGCGGCCGAGCCCGCTCCTGGCTGGTCTCGAGGCGGGCGCGCGATTTTATTTCCTGCATTCCTACTACGTGACGGTGGATCGCCCAGAGAACACCGCCGCGGAGTGTCACTACGGCGTGGACTTCGCCTGCGCCGTCAACGCCGGACACATCTACGGGGTGCAGTTCCATCCCGAGAAGAGCCACGCGTTTGGGGCGCGCCTGCTCGGCAACGTGGCCCGCCTCTGATCATGCTGAGACCGCGCATTATTCCGTGTTTGCTCGTCCAGAACGGCGGCCTCGTCAAGACGACCGCGTTCGGCCAGCCGAAGTACGTCGGTGATCCCATCAATGCCGTCAAGATCTTCAATGAAAAGGAGGCCGACGAGCTGTCGGTCTTTGACATTGACGCGACCGCCGCTGGTCGGGAGCCGAACTTCCGCCTGATCGAGCAGTTCGCGGCGGAGTGCCGGATGCCGCTGTGCTATGGCGGAGGCGTCACGTCGGTGGAGCAGGCGCGTCGCATCATCGGACTGGGCGTGGAGAAAGTGTCAGTCAGCACCGCCGCCATCGAGCAACCGGATCTCGTGCCCGACATGGCGGATGCCGTTGGCGCGCAGAGCGTCGTCGTGGTGCTGGATGTGAAGCCCGGCGGGCCCGACGGCTATGAGGTGTGGACGCGCAATGGGCGCCGAAACACCGGGCTGTCGCCGTTCGCGGTAGTGCGGAGCCTGTCGGGGCGCGGCGTCGGCGAGATCGTGATCAATTCGATTGATCGCGATGGTGCGATGAAAGGCTACGATCTGGCGCTGGCGCGTCGGATGCGAGAGACGGTCACGCTGCCGATGACGTTTCTCGGAGGGGCCGGCTCCCTCGCGGACATTGGCGCGTTGATCGCGGCCTGCGGCACCGTTGGGGCGGCCGCGGGCAGCCTGTTCGTGTTCAAGGGACCCTATCGCGCGGTGCTCATCAACTATCCAGCGCCTTCTCAGAAGGAAGCGCTGATCGGGATGAAGGCCTAGGCCATTTGAATCTGCTCGTCGTGACCCAGTACTTCTGGCCCGAGGCCTTCATCATCAACGATCTGGTGAAGACGTTGCGGGATCAGGGCCACAGCGTCACGGTGGCCACGGGGAAGCCGAACTACCCCGAGGGCAGGATTTTCGACGGGTATCAGGCGGCCGGGACGATGCGCGAGACCTACGACGGCGACATCGAGGTCGTGCGAGTCCCGCTGATCCCCAGGGGCCGTGCGCGGGCACTCGATCTGATCCGGAACTACACGTCGTTTGCCTGGAATGGCTATCGCTTGTTCCCGGGACTGCTTCGCGGTCGGCGCTTTGACGCGATCCTGTCCTATATTCCGTCGCCGATCACTGGGGCGATCCCTGCGATGTCGATCAAGCGCGCAACGGGCGCGCACGTCGCGATCTGGGTGCAGGACCTGTGGCCCGAGAGTCTCTCGGCGACCGGGCACGTCAAAAACCGGTTGATCCTTGGCGTGGTGGGTCTGATGGTGCGGTGGATCTATCGATCGGCCGATACGTTGCTCGTCCAATCGCATGCGTTCGTGGACTCGGTGGCGCGGTACGCGCGGCGTGACGCGATTGTCTACTATCCCAACTCCATCCGGATCCAATCCGCAGATGCAGACGGCGACGAACTGCTGCCCGCTGAGCTTCGGCGCACATTGGAGTCGGAATTCTGCGTGGTCTTTACCGGGAATCTCGGCTCTGTCCAGGACACGCCGACGATCATCGAGGCCGCGCGACTCTTGAAGGCGCGCGGCGCGCCGGTTACCGTGGTGCTTGTCGGCAGCGGCAGCATGGCTGACTGGGCACGACAGCGCGGCGAAGAGTTGGGCCTGGACAATCTTCGGTTTGTCGGCCGGCTTCCCGCGAGCGCGATGCCGGCCATCTATCGTCGGGCCCGTGGTCTGCTGGTGACTCTGAAGAACGAGGAGGCACTATCGCGCACCGTTCCAAGTAAAATGCAGGCGTACTTCGCGGCGGGGCGGCCGGTCATCGCG
>CAYHHH010000236.1:0-3151 GCA_964356125.1 uncultured Bifidobacteriaceae bacterium
CGTGCAGTCACAGTGGAAGCAGAACCTCGGCCTGACGGTGCCGCTCAAGAACATGGAGTGGAAGACGTTCCTCGACTACCGCGCGAAGCTCGAATACAAGGGAGTGGCGCGGACCGGGTGGGTCGGCGACTACATGGACCCGTACACGTTCCTCGATCTCTTCAGCACGAAGGCGGGCGACAACGGCACCGGATGGTCACCGCCTGAATTCGTCGCCGCGCTTCACGCGGCCAATAGGGAACAGGATCCGAAGCGGCGCTATGAGCTGCTGGCGAAAGCGGAGAAGATGCTCATCGATGCGCAGCCGGTCATTCCGCTCGCGACGAGCTCGACGAACTGGATGAAGAAGCCCTACGTCAAGGGGATGTATCCAAACCCCGTGACCATGCACGCCTGGAAGTTTGTGTACATCGAGCACGATCCCGCCAAGTGGTAAGGTTCATCGTCCGCCGGCTCATCGTGATCCTTCCCATGGTGCTGATCGTGGTGTCGGTCACGTGGGGACTCATCCGTCTCGCGCCCGGCAACTTCTACACCGGCGAGAAACCTCTTCCGCCCGCCATCGAAAAGAACATCCGCGAGCGCTACGGGCTCGATAGGCCCTGGTACGTGCAGTACGGAAAAACGATCTCGAGCACGCTGCGCGGCGACTTCGGATTGTCGCTGCGCTATCAAGGGCAGCCGGTCAACGCCATCCTGCGGCAGGCGGTGCCGGTGTCGGTCACGCTCGGGCTGACGGCGTACCTGCTGGCGCTTGGCGTCGGCATCTTCGCCGGGACGTATGCGGCGCGGCACCAGAACACGCGGGTCGATTACATCTCGATGGCGATCGCGATGCTCGGCATCTCGATTCCAAACTTCGTGATCGGTCCGACGCTCGTGCTGTTGTTCGGGTTGACCTGGTATGTGCTGCCGCCTGCACGATGGGAAGGGTTCGGCGTGTACATGATTCTGCCGGTGCTGACGCTCTCGGCGGTCTACATGGCCTACATCGCGCGGCTCACGCGCTCGGGCATGCTCGAAGTGCTGCGATCCAATTACATTCGGACGGCGCGGGCGAAAGGACTGCCGGAACGCCAGATTCTGTGGAGGCACGCGATGCGCGGCGGGCTGCTGCCGGTCGTGTCCTTCTCGGGCCCGGCGCTCGCCATGCTGCTGACCGGAACGGTCGTTGTCGAGCGCATCTTCGCCCTGCCGGGGCTCGGCAACTATTTCATCAACGCAAACCTGAATCGCGACGAGCCGCTCATCATCGGCATCGTGGCGTTCATCTCGATCGTCGTGTTGATCTTCAACCTGATGGTGGACATTGCCTACGGACTCATCGATCCGAGGGTGAGGTATTAGCCGGGTCTATAAAGCAAGACCCGGCCTACGTACGTAGGGCGGGTCCTGCTCTTTGGACCCGCCGAAACATATGGACGAACCTGTCGTCGGCACGTCGCTGTGGAAGGACGCGTGGAAGCGTCTCCGGCGCAACCGTCTCGCCGTGATCGGCATGGTGGTGGTGAGCTTCGTCATCGTCGCCTCCGCTATCGGTCCGCCCATCATTCGAAGTCTTACGGGCTACACCTACGACTACATCCCGAGCGATCCGAAGCTGCTCGTCTCGCTGCCGCCGCTGACCGCGCTGGACGGCTCGTTCTCGTGGACGCACCCGATGGGCACCGACAATGCCGGGCGCGACATCCTCGCGCGCGTGCTGCTCGGCGGGCGCATCTCGCTGATGGTCGGCATCATCTCGACGATGGTGTCGCTCATCATCGGCATCACGTTCGGCGCAACCGCCGGCTACCTCGGCGGACAAATCGACGAGGTCATGATGCGCACGGTCGACGTGCTGTACGCGATCCCGTACATGATGATCGTCATCGTGCTGCTCGCGTTCTTCGGCGGCCAGTCGCCGCTCGGGCAGCTCGTGCTGTTGTTCATCGCGCTCGGCGCGGTCTCGTGGCTCACCATGGCGCGCATCGTCCGCGGGCAGGTGATTTCTCTGAAGAACCAGGAGTTCATTCTCGCGGCGCGCGCGACGGGCGTGCCGGCGTGGAAGATCATCTCGCGGCATCTCGTGCCCAATACGCTCGGCCCGGTCATCGTCTATGCCACGCTGACCATTCCGTCGGTCATGCTGCTCGAGGCGTTCCTCTCGTTCCTCGGGCTCGGCGTGCAGGCGCCGCTCGCCTCGTGGGGCAGCCTGTCGGCCGACGGCATCCAGAACATCGCGATCTTCCCGTGGCAGCTCCTGTGCCCGGGCATCACGATGGCCGTCACGCTGTTCTCGCTCAACTTCCTTGGTGACGGCCTGCGTGACGCGCTCGATCCCCAAATGAGAAAAGGCTGAGAAACCGTTGACCAGCCTCCTTTCCGTTCGCAACCTGCGCACGTACTTCGACGAGGACGGCCGCGTCGTCAAGGCGGTCGACGGCGTGTCGTTCGATCTCGCGCGCGGCGATACGCTCGGCATCGTCGGCGAGTCGGGATCGGGCAAGTCGGTGACGAACCTGTCGATCATGCGGCTCATCCCAAGCCCGCCGGGCCGCATCGCCGGCGGCGAGGTGATATTTGATGGCAAGGACCTGCTGAAGCTGTCGGACAGCGAGATTCGCGCGATTCGCGGAAAAATTCCTTCGCCGTTCTTTGCGTCTTTGCGAGAAGACTCACTACTGTAGTTCCTATAATCATGAATATGCGTCCAACGTTTGCGGAGATCGATCTCCGTGCCATCCATTCGAATCTGAAGAACATCCGGAAAGCCATTGGGCGTGATCCGCTCATTATGGCTGTGGTGAAAGCGAATGCGTATGGTCATGGGGCAGTTGAAGTTGCACGGTCCATCGTCAGCAAGCGAACGGCACAATACTTTGGCGTAGCGCTCGTAGAAGAAGGGATCGAACTTCGAAAGGCGAAAATAACATATCCGATCCATGTGTTCACTGCACCGTTCAAAGATCAGCTTCAGGATTTCATTGACTATGATCTTGAACCTACCGTTTGCGATCTGACCATTACAAAAAGATTGAATACACTTGCAAAACTGTCCGGAAAAAAAGTATCGGTCCAGATCAAGATCGACACTGGAATGGGACGGATCGGTGTCCAAGCAGATGATGCAGTACGTTTCGTTGAAACGGTCTCCCGGTTTTCCAATCTT
>CAYHHH010000237.1:0-3108 GCA_964356125.1 uncultured Bifidobacteriaceae bacterium
TGTAGCGGTTGCCGGTAAGAGAGCCGTCGTACATCACCCAGTCGCGCTTCGGCGCAACCGGCTTCTCGCGGTACACGTCGCCGTCGCGCGCGAGCAGCGTGAACTTCGTGTTGCCGTTCTCGAGCAGCACGGCCGACGTCAGCGATTGACCGAGCAGGACTCCCGTTCGCGAGCCTCCATCAGCCATCTTGATGGTCGACGGCCTGTTGCCACCGATGCCCGGCGCCGGCGGCCGCGGTTCTGACGGAGGAAATGATTCGGGCGGCAGAGGCGCAGTGCGGCTGCCGGTGTAGCCGCCGGTCGCCATCGCGGGATTGGTGCCCGCGAGCTTGCGCATCTCCGACAGCAATTGCCGCAGCTCGGCGTCGGGCAGCTGCGCCGGAACACCGTGGTGTCCCTTGCGCACGAGATCGACGATCTCCTTATCGACGTGAAAACGGACCCACGTCAATATCGACGGCACTTTCGCGCCCGCCATGTCCGCGCCGTGGCAGCCAGCGCAGCGACTCGCGTAAACGGGCGCAGATGGTAGTTGAGGAGATTGAGCCAAACCGACGAGCACGAATCCGGCGGCGCACACCATTCCAATCGCAATTGCTACGACACGTCGCATCGATCCTCCGTTAACGGAAACGCACGTCGTAGACACGGCCGGGCTCGAGTCGCAGCTCGGCGCCGTCGTCGCGCAGACGGAACGCGATGACGAGATCGTCCGAGCGGATCGCGCCGATCGCCGTGCCTGCCGGCACGCGAATCTTGTGCACGCCGCCGAGCGAGGCGCGCAGCGTCGCCGCGGTCAACTTTCCACCCGTCCAGACCGCACCCACCGTCACGCCGCCCCGCGCGCGCAAACCGGAGAACTCGCCGTCGGCCCACGCGCGCGGTGCCGCGGGCAGCAGGTGAATCGCGTCGTCGTGACTCTGCAGCAGCATCTCGGCCACGCCCGCGGTCCCGCCGAAGTTGCCGTCGATCTGAAACGGCGGGTGCAGATCCCACAGGTTCGGCAGCGTCGACCGCGCGAGCAGCGCCTGGTAGTTCGCGTGCGCCTGCTCGCCGTCCTGCAGCCGCGCCCAGAAATTGATGATCCACGCGCGGCTCCAGCCCGTGTGGCCGCCGCCGTTCGCCAAGCGTCGCTCGATGGTCGCGCGCGCGGCCTTCGCGAGCTGCGGCGTGCCGTGGACCGTAATCTGATCGCCCGGATGCAGCGCGAACAACTGCGAGATGTGGCGGTGGCCCGGATCGGGCTCGTCGTAATCGTCCGCCCACTCCTGAATCTGCCCGTGCTTGCCGATGGCAGGTGGAGGAATTTTTTTTCCCGTCGCCGCGACACGCTCACGAAATTCCGTATCGATGCCGAGGATCTCGCTCGCGCGAATGACCTGCGTGAAGAGGCCCGTGATGATCTGATGATCCATCGACGGCCCCATCGAGAGGATGCCGACCTGCCCGCTCGGGAGGCGGTACCGGTTTTCCGGCGAGACCGACGGCCCGCTCACGAGACGCCCGGGCGCGCGCGGGTCCTCCACCAGGTAGTCGAGGAAGAATTCCGCGGCCTCTTTCATCACCGGATAGGCCTTCGCCAGGAAGGCGCGATCCGGGTTGAAGAGATAGTGCTCCCATAAATGCTGCGTCAGCCACGCCGCGCCGGTCGGCCACAGACCCGATCGCGGGCGGTCGCCCGGCGTCGTGAATCCCCAGATGTCGCTGATGTGGTGCGCCACGAACCCATCGGCGCCGTAATGCACGCGCGCGGTCTTGCGTCCGGGCTCGCGCAGCGATTCCAGGTAGTCGAACAGCGGCTGATGCAGCTCGGGTAGATTCGTCACCTCCGCCGGCCAGTAGTTCATCTGCAGGTTGATGTTGAGGTGGTAGTCGCTGTCCCACGGCGGAAACATGCTGTCGTTCCACAGGCCCTGCAGGTTGGCCGGCAACCCGCCGGGACGGCTGCTCGCGATGAGCAGATAGCGCCCAAACTGGAAGTACAGGGCTTCGAGGCCGAGGTCGGTCTCACCTTTCTTGACGCGCTCGAGCCGCTCGTCGGTTGGCAGCGATGCGTGCGCAAAGGCGCCGAGCTGAAGGGTGACACGGCGGAACAGGTTCTGGTGATCGGCGACGTGATCCGATTTCAGCTTATCGTACGGCATCGCGCTCGCCGCCAACAGCGCGCGCTCGACCGAGCCGCGATGATCGTTGCCGCGATAGCTCGTGGCAGCCGCAACGATCAGCGTGATGGCATTCGCATTCGCGGCGTAAATGCGCTCGGGATACGCCTCGAGTTTTCCACCATCGGCGAGAATCTTCACCGACGCGAGGAACGACAACCCCTTGCCGCCGCCAAGCGCGCCGACGAGATTCAGCCGATCGTTGCCCGCAACCTGCGTCGTGGCGTCCTGCGGACGATCGATCCACGTCGAGACTGCGATCTGTCCAGGCGCATCGGCGCTGATGCGCATAACGATGGCCTGCGCCGGGTGGCTCGCGAACACTTCGCGCGTGTAGCGCACGGTTCCGATGCGATACGTCAGCCGTGCGATCGCACTGTCGATGTCGAGCTCGAACCGGTAGTCGGTGGGCGTGCCCTCGTGCTCGAACGCGAGGCGGAGATCGCCGAGCGACTGGTACGATTCGAGCCGGAACGGGCTGCCCATCGAGTATTTCTCGGCAACCGCATAGGCCTCGACGGGCATTCCTGCAAACAGCAGACGCCGCACCTCAGCAAGATGCTCAATCGCATCAGGGTTGTTCGTGTCGCGCGGGCCGCCCATCCACAACGAGTTTTCGTTCAGCTGGATGCGCTCGCCGGCGACGTTGCCGAACACCATCGCGCCGAGGCGCCCGTTGCCCAACGGCAGCGCCTGGTTCCACTCGCGCGCGGGGTGCGTATAAAAGAGGACGTTCGGTGCGCGTTCCTGGGCGTTCGCGTGCGACGCGAGCCCGGCGAGCACGAACGCAGCAAACGAGAGGAACAAGCGCCCTAACATGGGGTGGATCGTAGACCTTGACAGCGCGGCCACGCAAGGTAACCCTTGGCTCATGGGACATCCACTCCTGCGGCTCTGCGCACTCGCCGGCGTTTTGACGCTGGGCTGTCAGAGCGGACCCGGCGAT
>CAYHHH010000238.1:0-3073 GCA_964356125.1 uncultured Bifidobacteriaceae bacterium
TACGCCTACACGCGCGAGCACAAGGTCGAGGTCGTGCAGGCCGACTTCGTGCCGCATGCCGACGAGATTTCCGCCGACTACCAAGAGGGTTCGGCGAAGAACGTGATGATGCACGACGGCAGCTGGGTCAAGTTCCGCAAGCTGGCGAAGGACTACGACCCGACCAACCGCGACGCCGCCTACGCGCACATCCGCGATCACCAGCGGAAAGGCGAGGTCGTTACCGGCCTGCTCTACATTTCGCCAGACTCGAAGGACGTGCACGACCAGAACGACACCGTGCCGGGTCCGATCTACAATCTGCCGCACGCGCAGCTCTGCCCGGGCAACGACGCCCTGCAGAAGTTGATGCAGCAGTTCCGGTAGGAATCTTGGTGGAGGCAACCCATTCTTTGGGGTTGCCTCCTATTCGACCATCCGCTTCGTCGTCTCGTGGCGATACGCGAACATGCGCGCGATCTGCCGCTCGACGAAGCCGCCCGCCACCCACTGGCCCAGCGCGCCGAGCGGCAAAGCGTAGTCCACCTCATCCCGCAGGATCGTCCCCCCGCCCCGTCGTCGAGGAACTCGTGGCGGTGTTCCCACATGGCGAACGGGCCGGATTCCTGGCGATCGGCGAACAGATGCGGCGGCGCATACGCGGTATGCACGGCCACCCAGCGCACTGGGATGATGCCCGCGACGCGGCCCTTGAGCACCACGCGGCTTCCCGGGACGAGGGAACCGCTCGACTCGGCCACGCGCATGCTTTCCCACGGGGGAAACAGCGAGGCCAGCGCTTGCGGGCTCTCGTGGAAAGCAAAGACCTTGGCCGGGGGCGGGGCAATCCGCGTCTCCTTGACGAACCGCTTCATGGCCGAACCGACACACCTTTCCAGACGGCTTTCATGTTTAATATGACGCCGGGCTGAGGCCGGATGGTTCGTGTGGACGCGTTGAGCGCCCCCTTGGAGGATTCATGCGCACTGTTGCTCGTGTCGTTGTTCTTTTGGCTGGAGGCATGATGGCGCTCGCCGCGGCCGGTGCTACCCAGGCTCCGCCGCCGCTCGACGCCACCGCACAGTTGCTCAAGGCGCTGTCGGAGGCCCATGGCCCATCAGCGTTCGAAGAAGACGTCCGCCGCATCGTCGTCAACGAGTTCAACGCGGTTGGCGCCGCCATTGAATACGACGGACTCGGATCGGTGCTGGCCACATTGCCCGGCAATACCACCGGGCCGCGCGTGATGGTGACCGCGCACATGGATGAAGTCGGCCTGATGGTCCAGCACATCACCGCTGACGGTTTCATCCGCGTGAAGACGCTCGGAGGGATGCTCGATCAGGCCCTCCCCGATCAGCGTTGGACGATCCTCGGACGCAATGGGCCCGTGATGGCGGTCAGCGGCCTGCGAACGACGCACGTCCTGCCCCCGGCACAACGCGCGAGCGTCTGGTCGCTCGAAGATACGTTCCTCGACGTCGGCGCGTTGTCGCGCGAAGAGGTCGAGCGCATGGGGATTCGCCCGGGCGACGGCATCGCGCCCCAGAGCGAATTCGTGGTGATGGCCAACGGCCGCTATGCGGGCAAGGCCTGGGACGACCGGGTGGGTCTCGGCGTGATGATCGCGGCGGCGCGCCGTATCCGCAGCGAGGGTCTCACCCTGCCGGCGCAGATCATCTGGGTGGCGACGACGCAAGAAGAGATTGGATTGCGCGGGGCGCAAACCGCGGTTGACAAGGCGCGGCCCGACATCGGCATCTCGATCGAGGCGGGTGTGTCGGCGGATTACACGGCGATCGGACCGACACAGGCGCAGGAGCGGCTGGGCGGCGGGCCGGGCATTTTCCTGCTCGACAACTCGATGATTCCCAACCGCAAGTTCCGCGATTTCTTTTTCGACGTCGCCCAGCAGGCGCGCATCCCGCTGCAGCCGAACGTGCTCACGGGTTACGGCGAGGATGGCGCCGAGGTTCAGCGGTATGATACCGGACGCGCCTCGGTCAACATGACAGTGCCGACGCGATACCTGCACGGCCATACCGGCGTAATTCAGCGGACGGATTTCGATCGCGCGGTGGAGTTACTGCTGCAGGTGCTGACGCGGCTCGACGCCAAGACGGTCGCGCAGCTGTCAAGCTTCGCTCCGTAATCGCTCCGACAACTGACACGGTAAAGAGTGACGACGGCGCCCTGGATCCGGCGGCCGACGGAGAGGTGAGCATGGGAATTCGAGACTTGTGGGGGCGGCGTGCCCTGTTGACGGGATTTGGCGCGGCGGCGGCGGGCGCGGCACTCTCCGCGACCGGTCAATCCGTCCCGGCCTCGACCACCTTTCGTCCAGCCCGTCACCCCGAAGACGAATGGCTCGACAAGCTTCCCGGGAAGCACCGGGTGGTGGTCGATGCGACGACCCTCGATGGCGTTCGCGAAGCGGCGCAGTTCGTGTCGAACATCTTCCTCGCCAACAAGTCGGGCTACAACCTCGACGATGGCGATGTGTCCGTGGTCTTCGGCCTCCGGCATTGGGCCTCGGCGTTTGCGTTCAACGACGAGATCTGGGCCAAGCACGGGGCGGCCATCGCCGCCGGGGCGCACTACACCAACCAGCAATCGACGGCGGCGCCGACCGCCAACCCCCTCAACAGCGGTTCACGCCGTCCGCTGGAAGCGCTCGCCAAGCGCGGCGTTCATTTCGCCATCTGCAACCTCTCGACGCGGCGCATTTCGCGCGAGGACGATAAGCCGTATTAGTGGCCTCAAGCGTTAACCGAACGCCCGTTCTCAGACTCAGTCAGCGCACCACATGGGAGCGTGACGTACTTGGCCGCGTGACGCGCGAGATCCGCGCGGATGGCACCACCGACACGCTCTACATCTACGATCTCGCGGGCCGCCTGAAAACTGTGACCGATCCGCTGGATCAGGTCACCACCTACAGCTATAACCTCGACGGCAGCCTGGCGAGCACCGGCTTCACGAACGAGACGATCGCGACGCCGGATCTCTCGCACATGCCAACACGTCGAAGCCGAAACTGCACCGGCGCACCGGCACGCGAACCGAGCGCGGCCACGCCAGACACAGACGCGGC
>CAYHHH010000239.1:0-2999 GCA_964356125.1 uncultured Bifidobacteriaceae bacterium
GTCTTTCGTGGCCTGCCGCTGCGCGTCGTTGAAGTACGCGGGGACGGTGATGACCGCCTTCGACACCGGCTGGCCGAGATATTCCTCAGCCGCCTGCTTCAGCTTCTGCAGAATCATCGCGGAAATTTCCGGCGGCGAATATTCCTTATCGGCCGCCGAGATCCGGACGTCGTCGTTCGACGGATGCACGACGCGATACGGCACCATCTTCATCTCTTCGTTCACCTCATCGAACTTGCGTCCCATGAAGCGCTTGATCGAAAAGATCGTGTTCTCCGGGTTCGTCACCGCCTGGCGTTTCGCGACCTGCCCGACCAGACGCTCACCCGCTTTGGTGAAGGCGACAATCGATGGCGTCAGCCGGTTGCCTTCGGGGTTGGTGATGACGGTGGGCTCGCCGCCTTCCATGACTGCGACGACCGAGTTGGTGGTGCCGAGATCGATGCCGATGATTTTGCTCATATACAGAGTCCTCGTCGTGAGCCTGCCTCGCCGAAGCGATAAGCATTCGGCGCGAAGGCGGGTACCTTTAGGCTGGTGTGATTATGAAATGTGAGTGTAGTGATGTAAAGGTAATCTGCGGTCCAGAGTCCAAGGTCCAGAGTCCAAGGTCGTAACTAACTGGTACACTAGGCACGTCAATGGCAAGAACACCGCCGTTACCGGCCAACAATACGCCGAAATCGGCCAAAACCTACGTCATTCGCTTTGCCGGCCATGCCGGGCTCGCCGCGCTGTTCATCTCGGTGGCGCTGCTGGGGATTTTGAGCGGCGTCATGTTCGCCTATGCCGGCGACCTGCCGCTCATCTCAGGGTTAGACGACTACGCGCCGAGCGCCATCACGCGCGTGTACGCGTCGAACGGCGAGACGCTGGCCGAGTTCGCGACCGAGCGCCGGCTCGTCATCTCGTACGAGGAGATTGCCCCGCACCTGCGCAACGCCATCATCTCGGCGGAAGACAAGGACTTCAACAGCCACTTCGGGCTCAGCGTGTCGGCCATGCTGATTCGCCTCACCAGCGACACGATTCGGCGCGGGTCGGTCGCGGGCGCGAGCACGCTGACCATGCAGCTCGCGCGCGATCTGTTTCCTGACGAGGTCGGCTTCGTCCGCGGGCAGAAAAGCCCGGAGCGCAAGATCAAAGAGATTCTCGTCGCCATCCAGATCGAAAAGCGCTACACGAAGCGCGAGATCCTGACCTTCTACGCCAACCAGACGCATTTCGGCCACGGCACCAACGGCGTCGAAGCCGCGGCGCGCCTCTATTTCGGCAAGCGCGCGAAGGACGTCACGCTGGAAGAGGCCGCGATGATCGCCGGCATCGTTCAATCGCCGGCGCGCCAGAGCCCCTACATGAATCGCGGCGCGGCGAAGTTCCGCCGCGACTACACGCTCCAGGAGATGGCCGAGAACGGCTATATCACGCAGGAACAGGCCGATGCGGCCAAGAAGACGCCGATCGTCACGCGCGGCCAGCCGCAACCGGTGCGATCGGTGGCGCCCTTCTTCACAGAGGAAGTCCGGAAGCATCTCGAACAGCAATACGGCGCCAAGGCGCTGTACGAGAGCGGCTTGTCCGTCCACACGGCCGTCGACATCAGACTGCAGCGCGCGGCCAATCGTGCGATCGATCGCGGTCTTCGCCTGGTCGACAAGCGCCGCGGCTATCGCCGCGACAAGCCGAACATCGTCGCGCAGGGACACAACATCGAGACGTACAAGCACGACCGCTGGGCCCAGCCGATTGCGGCAGACGACATCGTCCCGGCTGTGGTCGTCAATGTATCGCCGGCGTCCGCGAGGGTCCGCATCGGCCAGCAGATTGCCGAGCTGCGCGGTGAAGGGATCGCCTGGGCGAGACGCGCCCCGCCGGCGCTGTTCAAGGTGGGCGACCTGATCGACGTGCGCGTGACGCAGATCGACCCGGCGGGCAGGGTCGCTGCCGTGTCCCTCGATCAGTCGCCGCTGGTCGAAGGCGCGCTGGTGGCGATCGACAACCGCACCGGCCAGATTCGGGCGATGGTCGGCGGGTTCAGCTTCGATCGCAGCAAGTTCAATCGCGCGACGCAGGCGCACCGGCAGGTCGGCTCGCTGTTCAAACCCTTCGTCTACACCGCGGCGATCGATCGCGGGTACACCCCGACGTCCGTGATCGTGGACGAGCCGGTGTCCTACGACCCCGGCCCGGGACAGCCGCCCTATCAGCCCCGGAATTACGACGGGAAATACGAGGGGGGCGTGACGCTGCGGCATGCGCTCGAGGACTCGCGGAACGTGCCCGCGGTGAAGATGATGGAAGCGCTGACGCCCCAGCAGGTCATCGCGTACGCGCGCCGGTTCGGCCTCGAAGACAAGCTCGAGCCGTATCTGTCGCTGGCGCTCGGGGCCGCGGACCTCACGCTCGTCGACATGACGTCAGCCTATTCGGTGTTTCCGAACGGCGGCGTGCGCATGCGCCCGTATCCAATTGTGAAAATCGTCGATCGCGACGGAAACCTGCTCGAGGAAAGCCGTCCCGATCCGCAGGACGCCATCAGGGCGGACACGGCGTTCGTGATGACGAGCCTGCTGCGCGGCGTCGTGCAGCGCGGCACGGCGGGATCGGCGAACAAGCTGGGCTGGCCGCTCGGCGGCAAGACAGGCACGACCGACGACTACGGCGATGCGTGGTTCATCGGGTTCGACCCCGATATCACCGTCGGCGTGTGGATCGGCCACGACGAGCGCAAGCCGATCGGCCACAACGAAACCGGAGGCGTCGCGGCGCTGCCCATCTGGATCGAGTTCATGCGCGCCTACATCGAGACGCGCGATCCGAAAAACCCTCCCGAGTTCATCGCGCCCGGAAATATTGTCTTCGTGCCCGTCAACGCGAGCAGCGGCGGCGTCGCCGAAGACGGCGCGACGGGCATCAACGAAGCCTTCATCTCAGGCACGCAGCCGGGCACGGCCTTCCCGCATTAGACGCCGGGTCTACAAAGCAAGACCCGGCCTACG
>CAYHHH010000240.1:0-2925 GCA_964356125.1 uncultured Bifidobacteriaceae bacterium
AGGCCGCCCGCATAAATCGGCAGCGACTGATGTATCGCGAACTCGGCTGAGAAGTACGCGATCGTCGTGTGCTGCACATCGGGAAAGCGCCGCGACATCCAGGTGTTCTTCGCGGCGTGCGCCGCGTCGAGCCCCTTCACGGCGTCGTCGTAGGTGTGGAGAAATTCCTCGTCGCACGACATCTGCTCGAGACGCTCGCGCGTGACCAGCCACAACATCTTCACCGGGTTGTGTGCGGTCGTACGCCACAGCTGATAGTCGAGGTCGCGAAAGACCTTGCGGGGGCTGTATTGCCAGCTCCACCAGAGGTTGGCCGCGAGCTCGTCGAGGCGGCGGATGCGTTCGGGTATGGGCGGAAGGCCTGCGTACCGTGTCATCGAACCATGGATCGTAGTCGGCCTCCTTCGCTCGCGTCAATCGAGCTGCGGCGATATTTTCTCAGCGCGGGCGTGCGGGCGGCAATCCAGCCTGCGGCGATGAGGCAGCCGATGCCGCCGGTCACGACGGATCCGCGCGGACCAATCCATTGCGCGACGAGGCCGGCCTCGAGCTCGCCGAGCTGAGGGCCGCCCTGGAAAAACACCATGTTGATGCCGGTCATCCGGCCTCGCAGGTGATCTGGCGTGCCGAGCTGGCGGATGACATTGCGCAGCACCATGCCTCTTCGGTCGATCCTTTCGATCGACCGTACCATCACGACACTCATCAACACGGCCCCGACCGAGGGCGCCGCGTACAGCCAGCCGTATCCTCTCGCGCCGACGCGCAGAATGTCCTGCGCGAAGATCGGCAGCAGCGCGGTCGCCGACGAGAAGAACGTCGCGAAAAAATCCAGCAGCATCGTCGAGCGGATGATCGGCGAGGAAAACACGAAGCCGAATCCCTCGCGAACGGCGCGCACGCTGAAGTCGCCGATGTCGCCGGCGCTTCGCACTGGGACGTCGCGCATCATCAGGAGCGCGACGATGACGCACACGAACGTGACGGCGTTCAGGGCGTAGACCCATTCGACGCCGAGCGTGGCGATCAGAAGGCCGCCGATCGCCGGACCGGCAACCGAGGCGATCTGCACCATGATCGCGTTCAGGCTGATCGCGTTCGGCAGGTGCTCGCGCGGCAGGAGCGTCGGCATCAGCGATTGCCGCGCCGGGCTGTCGAACGCGCCGAATGCCGCGCCTGTCGCCGCGAGCGCGTAGATCGGCCATGGGTGATCGATTCCGCGGAAGGCCAGCACGGCGAGCGCGAGCGCGGTGAGCGCCATCCCCGCCTGCGTGATCAGCATCACGCGGCGACGATCGGACGCATCGGCCAGCGTGCCGCCGGCGATGGAGAAAAAGACAATCGGCATCAGCCGGACCAGACCGACCATGCCGAGCGCCATCGCCCGCCGGCCGGACGGCACGAGGAGCGAGACGTGCCATAACAACGCGGCCGTCTGCATGTTCGAGCCGGAGAACGAAATGAGCTGTCCCGTCCAGAGCAGGCGGAAGTTGCGGTGCTGCAGCGCGGCGAACGGAGACTGAGGTAACATTTGCGCCCTATGCAGTTCGATTTCGTCGACGGTCTCTTCGTCTTGATGCTGGCGACGTTCATCGGTCTCGACGTCATCCGCCGCGTCTCGCGGCTGTTGCACACGCCCTTGATGTCGCTGACCAACGCCATCTCGGCCATTGCCGTCGTCGGCGCCATTCTACTTGCGGGCGAGCAGGAGTCGGGGCTGAGCACGTGGCTTGGCGCCATCGCCGTCTTCGCCTCGACGACGAACATCATCAGCGGCTTTCTCATTACGGATCGCATGCTGAAGATGTTCAAGAAGAGGGAGCCTTCGAGAGCCTCGGGGCAGGGCCCGTCACCGAGCGCAGGGCGCGCATGATCGATCAGTTCATACAACTGGTCTATCTCGTCGCGACCGCGCTGTTCATCTTCTCGCTCAAGTGGATGAGCGACCCGTCCACGGCACGGCGCGGCGTGTTCGCCGGCGTCGGCGGCATGGCGCTCGCCATCATCGGCACGATGATGCATCCGCTGATCGTCGGATACAGCTGGATCGCCGTTCCGTTCGTGCTCGGAGCGCTCGTCGGTGTGCCGCTGTCATGGGTGCCGCTCACCGCCGTGCCTCAGCGAACGGCGCTCTCCCACGCCTTCGGCGGGCTCGCCGCGGGACTCGTCGGCACGGCGAAGTACTTCCTGTGGGCCGAGCACGACGAGCTGACGACGTTCCGCATGGGCGCGATTGCCGTCGAGGTGATCCTCGGCTACCTCACATGCACCGGCAGCCTTGTCGCCGCGGGCAAGCTGCAGGAAGTGATTCCGACCCGGCCGATCGTCTATCGCGGACAGAACGTCATCAACGGCACGCTGCTCGCGGCCGCGGTCGTGATTGCCGTCATGTTGATGATGGACCCGAGCCGCACGTATCTGTTTCCGGCGCTGATCGTGCTGGCGCTCGCGTTCGGCGTGCTGCTCGTGCTGCCGATTGGCGGCGCGGACATGCCGACGGTCATCTCGCTGCTGAATTCCTATGCAGGTCTCGCCGCCGTGGCGATGGGCTTCGTGATGGAGAACAAGCTGCTCATCACCGCCGGCGCGCTCGACGGCGCCTCTGGCCTGATCCTGTCGATCGTGATGTGCAAGGCGATGAACCGTTCGTTCACGAACGTGCTGTTCGGCGCCTTCGGCCAGGTGAAGACCGTCGCCGGCCAGATCGAACAGCGCACGGCGAAGAGCGCGACCGCAGAGGATGCGGCGCAGCTGCTCGAGAACGCCTCAACGGTCGTGATCATTCCGGGTTACGGCATGGCCGTGTCGCAGGCGCAGCATCGTGTGCACGACTTGTACGAGCAGCTGGCGAAGCGCGGCATCGACGTGAAGTTCGCCATTCATCCCGTTGCCGGACACCTTGTAGTGATAGGTGATGCCCGGGGT
>CAYHHH010000241.1:0-2846 GCA_964356125.1 uncultured Bifidobacteriaceae bacterium
ACTTGATGGCGTGTGGACGCCGATGAAACAGCCGATCCGCCAAAAGGGCGTTTATATTCTCTAAGTCGGTTCAACCCTCTTTTTGCAGTCGTCGATGATCTTTTTGAACACGCCTGCCAACGAATTGTCCACAGGGTTATCCCCAGCTTGTCCACAAATTCGGTGTCGCTGGAGCATCTCCAGTTTGGCTCCGATTTGAGACGCCAGGGTGTTGCCTTGGACCAAGGGAGCGTGTACCCGATGCGTTGGCGGTACGCTTTGCGCGTGCGTGGCGGCGTTCTCGGACGACCCCTTTTTCGAGCGCGCGGCCTCTGCCGCCTCAGTTTCCTGGCGCGTTCGGGCCGCCTTCGACGGGAAATGCACTTGAACGTGCTCGCGAGCTTCTGCCGACGTCAGCGCGGCGCCGGTCGTCGGCTCGACGATGCGATACGCGACGGGGAGTTCGGGTTGGCCCGCTTCGATCGCGTTTCGCGCGGCGGCTCGCAGTCGAAGGACGGCATAGATCTTCCGCGCGAGCTTGTGAGCGACGATGATCACGGCCGAGTAGTGGTGCTTGCCGCCATCGATCGCCTTCTGATACGCGGCCGCGAGATCGGGGTCATTGCGACGTGCGACTTCCGCAGCGAGAAAGAGGTACTGCCGGATGAGGGGTGGGCCGCCCTTGGTCATGCGCTGTCGAGGGCTACCTTCGCTGACTCCGGTCTGCTTGGTCCGAGGTACGACCCCACAGTGCGCCGCGAACTGCTTGCAGTTCGAAAACCGCTCGACATCGCCAACGAACGCTTCGATCGCGGGAGCGATCGCCTCGGCGACGCCGGGGATCTCGCGCTCGAGCGTTCGATCTGGATCGACCTGCCGGTAGAGACGCGCGATGCGCGCCTCAATCGCCTTGACCTGGTTCTCCATGAACTCGATGTGCTCGAGTTCCTGCGTGATGAGCGCCTGCAGCTCCGGATAGTCGAACGGCAGATGCCCTGCCCGTCGCATCGGCTCATACATCGCGCAGGTGGTTTCGCACGCGGCAAACACGGCTTCGTTTCGACGTGCGGTGTTGCAGCGCAGCGCGTGTCGCTCCCAGAACGCGCAGAGGCCGTCGAACCCCAGCTCCTTGACGAGGAACGGATCGACGTAGCGCCTCAGGAACGCGCTTGCGACAGTACCAAAGAGGTCGCCACCGAACGCGGTGACCAGGTGCGGGTTGCCCAGCATCAACCAGCCCTGAATTCGCTGCTTCGATTGTGCCGCCTCGCGCACCCATCGCGCGCGTTGCTTGACCTCGATGCGCGTGGGCGCGCCAATCCGCACGCGAAGGGCAAAGACGCCTCCGGGATCGACGTGCCGCACCATCGCGAGCGCTCGCCCGTCCTCGCAGTCGGTCTTCGCGAACGCCGAGTAGAACTTGCGCAACGCCGATGTCTTCTGCGGCTTCGGCACGAAAACTGCGTGCCCTTGAAGGCTCAGATCCGCCGCGAGCGGCAACCAACCGAGGCCGCTCGGCTCCATCACGAACTCAACCGGCCCGCTGGTGCCCACCTTGGCGCGCCGAACGAGTTCGTCGAACCCCGCCCGCGTTCGGTCCACTTTGAACGGACGCCCGATGGGTTCTGCGTCTTCAAACACCACCGCGCGATGCGGCGCCACGACGCCAATATCGATGCCTACACGTCTCATGACAATTCTCCTTTTCGTGTAAAACGGGCAAGGAGGCCCTCCACCCACGCGAGCCTGACCAAGGTCACTCCCCAGCACGGTGCTTCATTCGGGGTCGCGACGAGCGCGCCACCAATTCTCTTAACCGGGGTACCCCGCGTGGGAGGAGGCAGCCATATAAACTTCGGGGTCGTCGGAAATCCGGCGCCGCCAGCGTCTTTTCCGCCATCCTCCCCACCACGCGAACACCGTAGTCAAATTCGCCCGTCCGTCCACGACGGAAAAGTTATCCACAGTTCATCGAACCCGACGATTGTGGATAACTTTCATCGGAAGGATTTAACGCCTTGGGACATACCATGCTTCTTTTCCGCTTCCGCCCGCGGCGGGGTTTGCGTTTGAGGCGGTTGGGGGGGTGATTGTGGGGGTGAAGTAGGGGGTGCTGTCGCGTTCGATGCGAGTTGACGCCTCGCGTATCGTTACGGATAATCCAGCCATGCACGTTGCCCCCCAACCTGCGATCATGCCCCGTAGCCGACGTCAGCCGCCGGACGAGGCGCGCGTCACCGTCCGAGGCGTGACGTTCGGCTGAAACCGAAGGCACTCTGTATTCACCCCGTGAACGGATACGATCCGTCTTACTTTCTCGCGACGGCTTCGACGACCCAATGAAAGACCGTCGGTTCCGGACCACACGTCCCGCCGCGAGTTGATAGCGATTGTGGATTCGACTCTGCCGATTTCCACTCCATACTTCTAATCAGGACGACGTAAGTACCTTGGCGGTCCCAAGAACCGCTATAGCTGCATTCTCCATTCTTGCCGATGGTCTCGGAATAATCGCCGTCGCCTAGTTGAATGGTAATTCCGCTGGCACACACATCCACCCCAGTCATATCATGGAGCCTGATGATCACACCCGCAACGGACCCCAATGGGCACCCCAGCGCGCCAGCACTGCTGCAGGCTCCCCAGCAAAGGCCAGTGCCGATTATTTCAATCTGCGTGACCAGCATGACAGGGATGCGCCATCGCCGCCGAAACAAACCCGCCGAGAGCGCGATCCGATTCATCAACCAACACAAGAGCGCGGATCCTGCGACAGGTTCACGCAAGAACAAGCCGAGTGGCACTCGGCCCTTCCCGACCTTGGGACATGCTACAGTTGTCCATTCTCCAATTGAGCCTGGTCCGTT
>CAYHHH010000242.1:0-2677 GCA_964356125.1 uncultured Bifidobacteriaceae bacterium
CTTCGCAGCCGGAAGAGCCGCTTAGGCGTATACTCCGCCGACAGCGAGGTGTCACATGAGATTGGCAGCGCTCCTTGTCGGTTTATCGGCAATCGCCACCGCGTGTGCGGGCAGAACCGATCGGCCCGCCGAGAGCACGACGCCGCCGACGGTGATGAACGGACAGGGGGAAATGGCGGGAGAGGTGACCTCTGACAGCGTCATTCTTCAGTCCCGCCTCACGTCGGCGAAGACCCTGGTCAACGGCGACGTGCCGGGTGCATCCGGCGTTGGACGCTTCGAGATTGCCAGCTCGTCAGATTTCGCGGGCTCGACCACGACGGAGTGGTTGCAGGCCGACGCCGAGCACGACTTCATCTTCAAGAAGCGGGTGGAGAAGCTGACGCCTGGCACCACGTACTTCTATCGCCTGATCTACGGACCTGACGAGAAGAACGTGCAGACCGGACCCACGCGTTCATTCAAGACGCTTCCAGGCGCCGGCGGCGCCACCGACGTGAGCTTCGTGGTCGTGACCGGCATGAACTACAACCAGTTCTACCGGAGCCCGCGCGCGTATAAAGGATCGGACCGCGAGCTGGGGTACCCCGCGTTGAAGACGATTCTCGACGCGCGGCCGAACTTCTTCGTCGGCACCGGCGACAACGTCTACTACGACTCCGGTCCGAGCGACGCCCAGACACCGGCGGACATGCGCCGCTATTGGCACGAGCAGTTCGTGCAGCCGCGCATGGTCGACCTCATGGGGCAGGTCGCGACCTACTGGGAGAAGGACGATCACGACACCCGCTACAACGACTCCGACAACACCGGGACGGTCGAGCCGTCTCCCGCTCTGGGCAAGACGATCTTCGAAGAACAGATGCCCGTGGTCGCGCCCACCGACACCAATCCGCGTCCGTATCGCACGCACCGCGTCTCGAAAGATCTGCAGATCTGGCTGACCGAGGGGCGCGAGTTCCGCAGCCCCAACATGTCGGATGCGCCGGACAAGACGATGTGGGGAGCGGAGCAGATGACGTGGCTGAAAGAGACGCTTGCGGCAAGCGACGCCACGTTCAAGATCCTGATCTCACCGACACCGATGGTCGGTCCTGACGATCACTACCGCTCCGAAGTTGGCGGAACGGCGCAGGCCACGCAGAAGGGCGCCAAGCCCGCGACATCGTCGGCGCCGCCGCGAGCGGCGGAGCGGCTCAAAGGGCAGGACGATCTGAAGCGCGACAACATGACGAACGCGGGTGGCTTCCGGCGTGAGCGCGATCGGTTCTTCGCGTGGCTGCGCGAGACCGGGCTGACGGAGAAGCACTTCTACATCATCACCGGCGATCGGCACTGGCAGTACCATTCGATCGATCCCACAGGCATCGAGGAATTCTCGAGCGGCGCGCTCGTTGACGAGAACTCACGCCTGGGCCGCGGGCCAGGCGATCCCTTCGGCAACGATCCCAAGAGGCTGATCACGCAGCCGTACACCAGCCGCGAACCGTCGGGGGGATTCCTGAAGGTCACCGTGCGGCCGGGTTCCACGCCGATCGCCGTATTCGAGTTCTACGACGAGCACGGCGTGATGCAGCACACACACACGAAGACCGCGAAGGTCGGCCATTAGGCGGATTCCCGCTCCACAAGATTGCAAGGGCGGAATCGCGTTGCCTTGCCCGCGCGGCCATGGCAGACTCTCGCGGGTGAAGCGACTTGGTCTCGTCTTGCTGGCCGTGGCTGGAATGTGCTCGGCGTACGAGCGTGCTCTGGCACAAACGCCGGCACAACCTTCGCGAGAGAGGCCGTCCGACAGCCCGCGAGAGAGCGACGTCGACCGGTATATCGGCAATCCGCTCAGCTCAACCGCGGTCGTCACCCATGACGTCATCCTGACGCGTTCGATACTCCGGGCCGGCGATCCGCATATGCCGGGTTCACCGGGTGCCGTGCTCGAATACCGCAGCAATTTTGCGCTCGTCACTCTGATGCCCCGGAATCGCACGGCCCTGCTTCAGGTGCCCTATCAGCAACTGTTCTTCGTCGAGGATGGCGAGGGCCGTCTGGATGACGGCACGCAATACTGGGACTTGCGCCACGGCGTCGCCGTGCTGATACCACCCGGTGCGGCCCATCGTCTGACCAGCACCTCTGATACACCGGTGAACATGTTGATGGTCAGTTGGGACAATCCGTCTGGTGTTACTCCCCGCAAAGATATTCTGGTGCGCGACGCCAGCCTGCTGCCGTTCGCCGAACAGAACGCGCACTGGAGCTACATGGCCAAGAACCTGTTCCATCCCTCCGACGGCCTGCATCCGAATGAAAAGGTTCTCGTGGTCTACCTGGCGCCGATGTCCATTGGGAGGCCGCATACGCACCCGCCCCACTGGGAGGAAGTCTGGACGAACATCGGCCCGGGTGCGTCCATCCTGCAACTTGGGTCTGAAATCCGGGAGATGCCCGTCAACACGGCCATGCTCGTGCCGCCAGACGGGGAGACCGTGCATGCCGTCTTGAACACCACGAGAAACACGCAGGCGTTTTTCTATTTCGGCCGCTATACGACGCCCGCGCCGACGAATTTCAGGGAAGAGGAGGGCAAGGTGCCCGGGAAGAAGCTCGTCGGCGGGTCTGGCGACCTCCGCTGACTCGCTCCCCTACATCGTGACACATCCGTTCGCTTAGGTGGCTT
>CAYHHH010000243.1:0-2594 GCA_964356125.1 uncultured Bifidobacteriaceae bacterium
GGGCGATCCCACGCACACGGGCTATGGGATGGGCGTTCTGATCAATCGCTGACGCTTCCCGCACCGTTCCCGGCCACTCGTGCTATTGCAACGTGTGAGAGGAAAGCGTAACGTCGCCGTCTGTGCGAGTAGAGGTATTCGGTCATCTCCCCCGACTGTGGCCTCACGCCCCCGCTTATTATCACTTCACGATCGGAGGACAGAATGACCACTCCTTCCGCGGTACCACTCCACAGAGAGGGCGGCGTTAACACAGAGGTCGTCGAAAGGGCCTGTGACGTCGCACATGCCGTTGACGCGGCCGCTATCACTGCGATGAACAGCCGTTGTGCGTGAATCTTGAGCGCCATATCCTACTGCTATTGGACGATGGCCGCAGCGGCCACGCCGTCAAGACACGGCGAAGCTTCGTAAAGAATGGTCAGCGTTGTCGGTGAGTTGTTAAGGATTCAGATGTTCAGCTTGCCGGGGAGGCGTCCCGGTGGAGAGGCAGGTGAATGGATACGAGAAGGCCTCCGTCGGCGACGTTGCCGGCGACGATGGTGCCACCATGGAGCGCCACCGCCCGTCGCGCGATTGCCAGGCCGAGACCGACGCCGCCAGTCTCCCGGTTTCTGCCGGCCTCGACGCGGTGGAACGGCATGAAGATGGTTTCCAGCTCCGAGTCTGGGACACCCAGGCCACGATCACGAACACCGATGACGACCTGGTCATCGGTTGCCGTCAGTGTCACCAACACCGCCGAATTCGTCGGCGTATGGCGCAGAGCGTTGCGGACGACGTTGTCAATCGCGCTCGCAATCAGCTGAGCGTCTCCCTTGATGGTCACTGCCGCCGCGTGCCCGAGCACGACGGATTTGTGCTGACGCTGAGCTTCGTAATCAGCATCATCGGTTACCCGGCGCACTACTGCTTCGAGATCGACCGGAAGCATCGGCAGGTGAAGATCGTTCTCCGCTCGCGCCAGAGTCAGCATCCGGCCAATCAAATCGTTCATGCGCTCTGCTTCGGTTTCAATGCGCTGCAGGTCCGCGCCTGCCATCGGTCCGGCCTTTCGGCGCACTAGTTCGAGCGCGACATTCAGGCGCGCGAGTGGCGACCGCAATTCGTGCGAGATATCGGTGAGGAGTTGTGTTTGCGCGTGCATGAGCGCCTCGATGCGGACGGCCATGGCGTCGAAATCGCGAACGAGATCGCCGATCTCGTCGCGCCGATGCCCCACGATCGGCCCGGCCCGCGCCCGAAGGTCGCCGGCAGCCAGGCGATAGCTGGTGTCTCGCACCAGTCGAAGGGGACGCGCAAGATACCGTGCGGTAGCAAAACAAACCAAGCCGGAGATTACGATCGCGAATACCACAGCGCGATAGGGAAATGGCGGCCGAACGCCTGCGGCCCAAAAGGTCGGCATCGCTTCACCGGCAACACTAAGGCGTGTGCCGGACGGAGCCGTCATCTGGATGACGCTTACGCGGGGTTGCCGAAGCCATTCGCGGCTGTCCGCCTGAAAGCCCGGCACAGCGGCCGTAGGATCGGTCGCTCCGCACACAACGTTACCCGGTGTCGCAACCAGCGCGAAGCGAATGCCGGCGGTCCTCTCAACGGTGTCGCTGTAGGTACGACACGCCTCCGCTCCTTCTTCTTCGAGAAGAGCCGAGGCGACCGCGCCGACCCCTTGAAGATGATCCAGCAACCGCACGTCCGCGCCCTGCGCCGGCAACAGGGCGAAGGTTGCAATGAGCACCGCAAAGATGAGCCAGAAGCTCACGAAGATCTGAAGAGCGATGCCTCGCACAACTCACCTGTCTGGCAGCGTGTAGATATAGCCGAGGGCTCTGACCGTCTTGATTCGTTCGCCGGCGTCCCCGCGTTGGCCGAGTTTCCGCCTCAGCTTGCTGATGTGCATGTCAATGCTACGGTCGAACGGATCGAACGAACGGCCAAGCACCTGGTCGGAAATAGCCTCACGTGTTACGGTTACCCCGGCAGACTCGAGCAGCAGCCGCAGGATTTCAAATTCAACCGTCGTCAATTCAACCGGAGTCCCGTTGCGAGCAACGGTCCGTGACGCCGGATTCAACGAGACGTCGTCGACCCGCAACGTGGCCCTGTCCCGGTCGGCGGGCCGAGGCTCAAGGCGTCTCAAGACCGCTCGAATTCGCGCAGTCAATTCACGAGGATTGAACGGCTTCGGCACATAATCGTCAGCCCCCATCTCGAGGCCGACAACTCGGTCGACGTCGTCGCCTCGTGCAGTCAGCAAGATCACTGGAACATTGGACGTGCGTCTGACCTGCCGCAACACTTCGAGACCATTCAGTTCTGGAAGCATTACGTCCAGAATAACCAGCGCATAGCCGCCGGCGATGATGGCGGCGGGTGCATCCACGCCTCCCGGATGCGCATCAAGCTGGAACCCCTCCTGGGCGAGCAATTCACGCAATAGGGTGGTGAGCTCCGCGTCGTCATCGACAATCAGAAGACGGGTCGCCATCTCGTGGGCACTATGACTGATGCCTGGATGGCAATCAACCGACATTGCGTGCCTAGTACGACTTTGTTGATTCGATCGCATGATTCTGGAAGGAATCGCGGCG
>CAYHHH010000244.1:0-2587 GCA_964356125.1 uncultured Bifidobacteriaceae bacterium
AGGACGAGACGATCGCGGTGTACGACTTCGGCGGCGGCACGTTCGACATCTCCATTCTCGAAGTGGGCGAAGGGGTCGTCGAGGTCAAGTCGACCAACGGCGACACGCACCTCGGCGGCGACAACCTCGACCAGAAGGTCATCGACTGGATCGCGTCGGAGTTCAAGAAGAGCGACGGCATCGACCTCACGAAAGACCGCATGGCGCTGCAGCGCCTCAAGGAAGCGGCGGAGAAAGCGAAGATGGAGCTGTCGTCGGTGATGGAAACCGACATCAGCCTGCCGTTCGTCACCGCGGACGCCAGCGGCCCGAAGCATTTGTCGATGAAGCTGACGCGCGCGAAGTTCGAGCAGCTCGTCGAGGATCTCCTGCAGCGCACGGTCGGCCCGACCAAGCAGGCGCTCAGCGACGCGGGGTTCGACCCCAGCAAGATCGACGAGGTCGTGCTCGTCGGTGGTTCGACGCGCATACCGCGCGTCCAGCAGATCGTGAAGGAGCTGTTCGGCAAAGAGCCGCACAAGGGGGTGAACCCCGACGAGGTCGTTGCCGTGGGCGCCGCCATTCAGGCGGGCGTGCTCGCCGGCGAAGTGAAGGACCTGCTGCTGCTCGACGTGACGCCGCTGTCGCTCGGCATCGAGACCCTCGGCGGCGTGCTGACGACCCTCATCCCGCGCAACACGACGATCCCGACGCGCAAGAGCGAGATCTTCTCGACGGCCGCCGACAATCAGACGAGCGTCGAAGTCCACGTGCTGCAAGGGGAGCGGCCGCTCGCGCGCGACAACCGCACGCTGGGGCGGTTTCATCTCATCGGCCTGCCGCCTGCGCCGCGCGGCATCCCGCAGATCGAAGTGACGTTCGACATCGACGCCAACGGCATCGTCAACGTGCAGGCGAAAGATCTCGGCACGGGCAAGGAACAGAAGATCACCATCACCGCGTCGAGCGGCCTCAGCAAGGACGAGGTCGACAAGATGATGCGGGAGGCGGAGTCGCACGCCGACGAAGACAAGAAGCGGCGCGACGAGATCGAAACCCGGAACCGCGCCGACCAGGCGGGCTATGCGGCCGAGCGGATGTTGAAGGACGCGGGCGAAAAGCTCACGTCGAGCGATCGCGCAGCGGTCGAGTCTGCAGTCGAGGAGCTGAAGAAGGCGAGCGCCGGCACCGATGTCGCGGCGATCAACGCGGCGATGGACGCGCTGAACAAAGCGCAGCACGCGGCGGCAGAAAGCCTCTACAAAAACGCGCAATCTGGTGGAGGTGCCGGTACCGACCAAGGTGGCGGTACGTCGGGCGGCCAGGCGAATTCAGAGGCCGCCGGCGAAAAGCAGGGTGATGTCATTGATGCTGAGGTTGTGGACGACAAATAGGGATTTGTGATGAGGGATTTGGGATTGGCGCGGCCACGCGTGTCACGCGTTCAGGCCCAATCCCGAATCCCCAATCCCTAATCCCAAGAGCGACATGGATCTGTACGAGCTTTTAGGCATCGCGCGGGCGGCGACCTTGATCGAGATCAAGCGCTCCTACAAGCGGCTGGCGCGGAAGTTTCACCCTGACATCAATCCGGGTGACAACCAGGCGGAAGCGCGCTTCAAGGAGATCACGCGCGCCTACGAGACACTGTGCGATCCCGAGCGGCGGCTGCGGTACGACGCCGGCGCGCTCGCCGCCGTGTCGACATCGGTCTCCGTGGAGTTCGAGGGGTTCGATTTCTCTAGTGGAGTGGCCCACACCGATGCCACGACCTTCGGCGATCTGTTCGCCGAAGTCTTCGCGCAACGGCAGGAGGCGAACGCGGCGGAGCCCGTGCGCGGCGCCGACCTGCACGCCGCGGTGTCGTTGACGTTCGAGGAGGCGATGCGCGGGACGCAGCGTCAGATCACCCTGACGCGCCGCGACACGTGTCAGTCGTGCCGCGGTGCCGGATCGCTGAACATCGTCGAGGCGCGGTGCCAGCGCTGCCAGGGCAGCGGCATCATCCGATCGCGCCGCGGCAGCATGGTGTTCTCGAAGAGCTGCGACGCGTGCGGCGGTTCGGGGCGGCTGCAGCAGACGGCGTGCGGGCGGTGCGGCGGCCTCGGCATCGAGATGCGCAGCGAGACGATGACGGTCGGGATTCCCGCGGGCGTGAGCGACGGCGCCCGGATCCGCGTGCCGGAAAAAGGAAACGCGGGCGAGCGGCGGGGCCGCGTGGGCGATCTCTATCTCGCCGTGGAAGTCGAGCCGCACGAGACGTTCGTCCGTGCGGGGGATGACTTTCACATCACGATGCCCATCGGGGTTCATGAAGCGGCGCTCGGCGCCAGGATCGACGTGCCGGCGCCTGACGGCACGGCGCGCCTGCGCGTGCCCCCGGGCACGCAGACCGGACAGCGGTTTCACATCCGAGGACGAGGGGCGCCGTCGCCGCGAAGCGGCGAGCGCGGAGATCTCGTCGTCGAGGTCAGAATCGTGCTTCCGAAAGTGCTCGACGAGCGCTCGAAGGAACTGCTGCGGGAGTTCGGACGGATTAACGACGAACAGATCCGGCGAGGAGCGGGGCGGGGGGGCCCCGCGACTAATGAAGAAGTCCGGCGGCAAA
>CAYHHH010000245.1:0-2555 GCA_964356125.1 uncultured Bifidobacteriaceae bacterium
GTCATCGAAGGCATTCCCGGCATCAAGGATGAAATCACGCGCGAGTACGGATTCTCACCGGACTTCAGCACGGCGAAGCACCTGCTCGAGGAGAACGACGGCGCCGGCAACACCTTCAAGGCCACGGCGAAGCCCGTGCTGATCGGCACGGCCGTGGTCGGCTCGACGACGATGATTTTTTCCATCGTCGTGCTGCTGACGGCGGGGCTCACGCAGAATGTCGAGAAGCTGTCGATTCTCCACGCGCCGTTCCTGCTGGGACTCATCACCGGCGGCGCCGTGATCTACTGGTTCACCGGCGCGTCGACGCAGGCGGTGACCACCGGCGCGTACCGCGCGGTGGAATTCATCAAGGCGAACATCAAGCTCGACGGGGTCGAGAAGGCCTCGGTCGCCGACAGCAAGCGTGTCGTGGAAATCTGCACGCAGTACGCGCAGAAAGGGATGTTCAATATTTTCCTCGCGGTGTTCTTTTCGACGCTTGCGTTTGCCTTCGTCGAGCCCTACTTTTTCATTGGCTATTTGATCTCTATCGCACTGTTCGGCCTGTTCCAGGCGATTTTTATGGCGAACGCCGGCGGCGCTTGGGATAATGCCAAAAAGGTCGTCGAAGTCGAGTTGAAGGAGAAGGGGACACCGCTCCACGCCGCAACCGTGATTGGCGACACGGTGGGCGATCCGTTCAAGGACACGTCTTCGGTCGCCATGAATCCGGTTATCAAGTTCACGACGCTGTTCGGGCTTCTGGCGGTCGAGCTGGCGGTGCAGTTGACCGCCAACCAGGGGCCGCAGCTGACGCGTCTGCTCGCGGCGTTGTTTTTCGGCGCATCGGTGGTGTTCGTGTGGCGCTCGTTTTACGCCATGCGGATCAAGCTCGCGCACGGCGGGTGATCGAGTCGCCGCGCGCCGCGAAATCTGCGGCCTTTTGCGACAATTCGCACCTTTTTGCGTGTTGACATTGGGGGTACCCGGTCATATGATTCGCGGGTTTTCCTCAAACGGCAGGGCTATTCGGGTGGGTCCGCTCTCGCGATGCAGGTTCCGCATTTTTTCGGACCAGAATCGCCTTTGCGGTGTCTAATTCGAGTGCCGGGTTTCGTTGACACTCGTTTTTAGCGGGCGAGGGGCTCAAGTAGGGCGCAACTTAAGTTGCGCACTACCGCTGGAGAAGCGGCCCCTCACAATTCGGCAGGAGGACTGACGTGGCACGCGAGATGTTCGGTGACATCGTGAAACCCTCGATCTCCGTCGGAAGCAAGCAGTGGTACACGCTTCCGCTGTCGATCCTGGCACACGTGGCGCTCATCGCTGTATTAATTGTGATTCCGCTTCTGGCGGCCGACGTGCTGCCGACGCCACCGTCGATGATGGCGTTCATCTCGGCTCCGCCGCCCCCCCCGCCGCCACCACCACCGCCGCCGCCGCCGCAGGCCGCGGCGCCCAAGCCGGTGATGGAAACGAATCCTTCGGCCGCTCCCGTGCAGGCGCCTTCCGAAATCAAGCCGGAAACCGGTCTCGACGTCTCGCAAGAGCGCGTGGCGACCGTCACCGGTGACATCGGCGGCGTTGTCGGCGGCATTCCCGGCGGCGTGCCCGAAGCGCCCCCGCCACCGCCCCCCCCACCGGCGCCGGTGCGTGTCGGCGGCGCGATTCAGCCGCCCAAGAAAGTGCGCGACCAGGCCCCGACGTATCCGCCGATCGCGCAGTCGGCGCGCGTGCAGGGCGTCGTGATTCTCGAAGCCACGATCGGCCCGGACGGCCGCGTGCAGGACGTGCGCGTCCTGCGGTCGATTCCGCTCCTCGACGCGGCGGCCGTCGAGGCGGTGAGGCAATGGCAGTACACGCCGACGTTGCTGAACAACGTGCCGGTGCCCGTCATCATGACGGTCACGGTGAATTTCACTCTGCGTTAAACACGGACACAGGTCTTCATTTAAGGAGCGGACGATGGAAAGCGGTTCACTTGACTTAATCGAAATGTGGCGTCAGATGGGCTTCGTCGCGAAGGCGGTGGCCTGGATTCTCTTCTTCATGTCGATGTGGTCGATCGGCGTCGCCGTCGAGCGCATTTACACGTTCATTCAGGCGAAGAACCAGTCGAAGGTCTATGCGCCGCAGGTGGCGAAGCACCTCAAGGACGGCCGCCTGAAGGACGCCATCGCCATCTCCACCAACAAGAACTATCGCTACAGCCACCTCGCCAAAGTCGTCCTCGCCGGCCTCCAGGAATATCAGTTCCAGCAGGACAACGCGGGCGGCCTCAGCCGTGAGGAACTGCTCGACACGGTGCGCCGCTCGATTCAGCGCGCGACCGCGCTGACGGCGAACGACCTGAAGAAGGGCGTCAGCGCCCTGGCGACCATCGGCGCGACCGCGCCGTTCGTCGGACTGCTCGGCACGGTCGTCGGCGTCATCAACGCGTTCACCGGTATCGCGTCCACGGGCTCGGGTGGTATCGGCGCCGTCTCTGCCGGTATCGCGGAAGCGCTCGTCGAAACGTCATCCGTAGATTTGCAGATCATTATTTCAAATACTACTGAAACAGGGATCCAGTT
>CAYHHH010000246.1:0-2394 GCA_964356125.1 uncultured Bifidobacteriaceae bacterium
GGGGTGCGGCCCCGGTGTTCCGCGCAGCCCTCGTCGACGTTAAGAGGCGGCTCCGGCCGATCCTCGTTCCTAGATCGAGGCAGGCGCGTTGACGGTTCCCAGTCAGATGGTACCCAATCCACGGATCTCAGCAGGATCAACCGTCGGTGTGACTGGCTCCATCTCGGCGCTGACCCGGGTGTGTTCGAAACAAACGCCACCAGAGAAAAGAGCGCGGATATGTAAATGTCTCTTCCCGCACCTCGGTGCAGTTGACATCCGAAGTCATATCAACGATCGCGCTCACCCGCGGCCGCTCAGCGATAGCGCCGCGGCCGTCGGGTGCAGCGCGATGTTGGGCTGCGCTACTCCTCCGGTTTTGTTACAGGTTCGATCCGCCCAAGCGCCTCGTCCGTAGCCAAGTCGAGCTCCGCAAGTTCTTCACTTGTGAGCGCACGGATCAAGGTCTTCAGCGACTTCCTTGGAACAGCGCGCATCTGGAACGCGAGCGCCACCGAATCGGCAACGAGGCCGCCTTCAGACGCGGCGACCAGGGCAGTGCCCGCCAGCCTTGCACGATCGAGATTCGTGGTGAGGGGAACAACCAAAACGGACTGGAGCAGGCGCGTCAAGGTGTCGCTCTGCCAGACGATGACCGGGCGACGACCGGTCTGTTCCTGCGTGCGGAACGGCCCGAGATCGGCCCACCAGATCTCGCCGCGTGTCACCCCCGATCCTCGCGGTCAAGAGCGGCAGCCCATTCGTCGAGCCCGGCCTCCGCGAGCGCCAAGTCGTCGTCGCCGTGGGCAGCCAAGCGCGCGAGGTCCCACCGCGCGGGGTCCGCCTTCCGAACCACGATGACGGCCACACGCTCACCCGGACGCAGTGGAAGCGGAGACACCGGCCGGAGGAGACCGTTCTCGTAAAGCGCGTCAACTGGACCCATGGGCGAAGAATAGCATGCAGAGCGAGCGCAAGGCGGTTCTTGGGTCGGCCCAACGTTGCGAATGAGCCGCGCGCCGTCGCTCTTCAGCGGCGCGTCGGCTCCATTCGCGTGTTGGCCCGCGGTTCGTTCAGTGTCGGTTCCGTCCACGTCTGAGCCCGCGCGGCGAGTTCGGCGCACACGGCGGGCCAGTCGTGGAGTGTCGCCGGATCGAAGTCGGCACCGTTCGGCCAAGTCAGCGTACCGGCTTCCGGGTCAAGGGCCACGGCATTGAACACAGCCAGATCCCGCAGGGGACCGAACAGCGCGCCGTGCAACACCGGCCGGAAGTTGATCTCTTGCGTGGTCCCGTCCGTGAACGCCACGGTCAGCGTATACGGACCGACGATGTCGAACCGCGTGACCCGATGGATAGGATGAGGCATGCGTTACCTGAGTGGTTCGATCTTGACCGGTGGCTGGCCCGATTGCAAGAGATCCCAATCGTGCTGCAATTCGTCTCGGTGAATCTCCGCCCAGGCCTCCACCAGCCGCTGCTGGGTCTTGGGCAAATTGCCGCCGAGGCATTCGATCGTGTCTGTGGCAAAGACCGCCGCTTGGTCTTGGTAGTACGCGTGAAAATGCGGGCGATGATGGGAGCCACCCGCCTCAACGAACATCCGAATGACGATTCCGAAAAACCGCGATAACTCCGGCACGCCGATACTCTACATCGTCGGTCCAGAGTTCGTCCGTCCGGCTTTTCGTCGGGCCAACGTCCATGCATCACCAGCGGCGCTTCACGAATGGGGAGCGCCGTCTGGTGCATGCAGTGTTAGACAGCTGGATGGTTGGCGCCCCGCACACGGACACGATCTGGCTCGACGATCCAGAGTTGATGGTCCGCCCACTGCGCAGCCAGGACAGGAAGAACCCTGACGAGCATCTGAAGGACCATCCGTCGACTGGGCTCAGCCGGTCGAAACACCACAATGCCGACATACTCTTTCGGCGAATACGCACGGATGTCCGAGAAATCCAGGTCGAGCGTGAAAAGCACCCTCGCTTCAGCCCGGCACACCGCCCCGATCTTGGAATCCTCCGCGCCGACCAGCCCTTCGTCGCGAACGGTGTCGCACTCCCAACCGGCAGTGCGAAGAAGCTCGGCTGCCTCAACCGGCAAGTTTTCGTCGAGCTTCGCGCGCACGCGCGAATTCTACGCCGGAAGCGGTAGAACGCGTTCCTGCGCCAAATCAGCGGCGTACGCCAAGGCGGCCTGGATTCCATCGGTGGTGAGAGATGGATAGCTGCGAATGATTTCGTCGGCGGTCAACCCGTCTGCCAGATTGGCCAGCACCACGGCAACCGGAATTCGCGTACCGCGAATGCAAGCCTTGCCGTGAAGAACAGCCGGATCGATCGTGATGTGTTCCTGCCAGTTCATGACGATTCCCTGCCACAAGAATACCCAGGAGCCGTTCAGCTGTCTAACG
>CAYHHH010000247.1:0-2302 GCA_964356125.1 uncultured Bifidobacteriaceae bacterium
TGCACTCGTGCGCTACGGCGGCCCGTTCCGCGGCCTCAAGGTCAAAGAGGCGCAGGACCACGGCGCGCTCGGCATTCTCATCTTCAGCGACCCGGCCGACGACGGGTACATGAAGGGGGACGTGTATCCGGACGGCCCGATGCGGCCCGCGTCCGCGATTCAGCGCGGCTCGGTGCAGTTCCTCTCGCTCCAACCAGGCGATCCGTCCACGCCGGGCGGCGTGCCGTCCACAGCCACCGCGAAGCGCATCACGCGCGACCAGATGACGAACGTGCCGAAGATCGTGTCGCTGCCGATCTCGTATCGCGAGGCCGAGAAGCTGCTGCGCCACATGGGCGGCGCGCGCGTGCCCGACGACTGGCAGGGCGGGCTGCCGTTCGCGTATCACGTCGGCCCTGGCGGCGCGGCGGTCGACATGCACGTCGAGATGGACGAAGGTCTCAAGCCGATCTACAACGTCATCGCGAAGATCCCCGGCACCGGCGATCAACTCGTCGTCGCCGGCAATCACCGCGATGCGTGGACGCCGGGCGCGGTCGATCCCAATTCGGGCACCACCGCGATGCTCGAAGCCGCGCGCGCGCTCGGCGCGGCGGTGAAAGCGGGATGGAAGCCGAAGCGCACGATCCTGTTCTGCTCGTGGGACGCCGAGGAATACGGACTCGTTGGCTCGACGGAGTGGGCCGAGGATCACGCGGCGATGCTGTCGCAGAAGGCGGTCGCGTATCTCAACGTCGACGTCGCCGTGACGGGTCCAAACTTCGGCGCGTCGGGCACGGCGTCGCTGCGCGACGTGATGCGTGACGTGGCCAACATGGTGCCGGAGCCGAAGGTCGGCGGCACCGTGGGCGCGTTGTGGGAACAGCGCAGCAAAGGCGCATGGGCGCAGAGCGCCCCGGTGAATCTCGACGGCCCTGCGGGACGCACCGAGAAACCGTTCGATCTGCAGCTCGGCCGCCTGGGATCGGGCTCGGACTACACCGCGTTTCTCGATTTCCTCGGCGTGCCGTCCACCGACATGGGTTTCAGCGGCAGTTACGGCGTGTATCACTCCGTGTACGACAACTTCCGATGGATGTCGCTCTACGGCGACCCGGAGTTCCTCTATCACCAGGCGGCCGCGCGCCTATTCGGATTGCTGACGATGCGCATCGCATCGGCCGACGTGGCGCCGCTGCGTTTCAGCGGCTACGCGCGCGTGATCGGCGACGACCTCGATGACATGCGCATCGACGTCGCGAAGCGCGCGCGCACCGCGGGCGCCAACGCGTTCACGCCGGACTTCTCGTCGATCACCAAGGCCATCACGGAGTTCGACGCGGCCGGCAAAGCCGCAGACGCGGCGGCCGATCGCATCGCCGCGGCCGGTGACGCAGGCGCGGCTTCGAAAATGAGCGAGGCGCTCACACAAGTCGAGCGCGCGTTCCTCAACCCGCAGGGCCTGCCGGGCCGTCCGTGGTTCAAGCACCAGCTGATCGGACCGGGGCTGACCACCGGCTACGCGCCGTGGCCGTTCCCGGCGCTGCGTGAAGCCGTTGAGAAGAGGGACGCAGCGATGTTCGACGCGGAAGCCAAGAAGGTCGTGGCCGCCATCAATGCAGGCACGGCGAAGCTGAAGACGGCGGCTGGGAATCGGTAGATCAAGATCAAGAGCGTTTCACCATGGAGATACATGGAGCTCCATGGAGAAGATCAAGAGCTTCTGTACCGCGAGGCCTGGTGGCCCGGCTTCCTTGGCCTGAGCCTGTCGAAGGCGCCAGGCTAGCGACGAATGAACGAACCCGAGAACGAGAGAGCCCAGCGATCATTCGGGTCTCTCGTTCTCGGGTTCGCTCATTCGTCGCCGGCCGCCGGCGGCGGCCGCCAGACCTCGCGGGTAGTTCCTACTCTCCGCGCCGTCTGATGGGAACTCCGTTCCCCTGTCCGAGGTAACTGCGCAGTCCTTCCTTCAGCGTCAGGCCGTTGAAGTTCAGCAACAGTGCTCGCCGCGCGCCGGTCAGGCGCAGATACGTCAGCACCTGGGCCGTGTGAATCGGCAAGAGCGCCTCGACGCTCTTCACTTCGACGATGACGTCGCCTTCGACCAGTAGATCGATGCGATACCCGCAGTCGATGCGCTGGCCCCTATAGACAACGGGCACGGGCGCTTCTCGAAGCACCTCGAGCTTTCGCTGCGCGAGTTCGTAGGCGAGACAGGTCTGGTACGCGGACTCCAGGAGTCCGGGCCCCAGTTCTCGATGCACTTCGATCGCCGCACCGATGATGTTGTCAACAGTTGGATCCGGCAGAAACGAGACCATGC
>CAYHHH010000248.1:0-2230 GCA_964356125.1 uncultured Bifidobacteriaceae bacterium
CTGCGCATACAACGCGAACACCGTCCGGATGTCGTCGATCGGCGACAGCCGACGCCGGAGTCGCGGCAAATACACGGTGTCGGCACCCGCCGGAATCAAGTACGACATGTCGCCTTCACCGTCGCCGAGGTGTCCGTGGAACAGGCGCGTGTAATAGCCGTGACGCTCGAGCGCGCTGGTGAGACGCGTCGCTTGAATGGACGGCCCGCCGATATTGAGGCGCGTGATCACACGCGCGATCGTCGGCTGGAGCAGGGGTGGGCGATCGGCTGTGGATGTCACGCGTGGGACCGACCGCTATCGTTCCTTATTCACGGTCCTTCCGGCAACCAGGTTCTGGCCGTCGTACCTGTCACGACGTGGAGCCAGGCCCCAACGCGATGACACGGCCGATGGGGCGTGCCCTCCTGCTGACCGGTGGCCTGGCGCTGGCCATGGTGGCCGTAGTGGCGGTAATGGCCGTACCCGATCGGCTGCAATGGGTCGTGTCGATCGCATCGACCGGGGCTAACGAGGTTGTCTTCCCGGTCGGATACTGGCTCACCGCAGGGCTGTGGATTTACCTGGTGACGCAGGTTGTCGAGGGGCCCGTCCAATTCGTCGCCGCCCGGGCCGCCGTCGTCGCGATCGTTCTTCACGTGCTGCTGTTGCTTGCCGCCTACTCTGCTCGCCTGGATGAGCCCTCGACGTTCAGCACGTCCTTCTACTGGCAATACGCGCGGTTCTTCTGCGGAGCAGTACTGGCACTGGCAGCATGGTGGGCGATCACCACGGGCCGTGCGATTGGCTCCGGGGCCCGTGCGTCGGCACTGGTCGATGCGCCGATCCTGGTGGGCGCGACAGTGTTCGCGGCAGCAATGGCGTTGCACGACCTTCCGGCGGCAATCGGCGGGCTGGCTGTAGGAGTCCTCATCGCGCTGGCGCGTCACTTCTGGACGTCGTCAGTGGCAAGGCTGCCGCCGCCGATTGGCGAGATGCTTCGCAGTGAACGCCTGTTTCTCATGGCGATGTTCGCCCTGGCACTTGGCCTTCGGATTCTGTACCTGCGCCGCGTGATGACCGACCCGAATTACCTCGAGACCGGCGCGGATGGCCCAGTCTACGATGAACTGGCGTGGTCCATCGCCACGGGCCAGGGCGTGCGGGAGTCGTTCACGAATCGCTTTCCGCTGCTGGTGCTGGGCTACGTATGGCTGGCCAGCGGCGTCTATACGCTGGCCGGGCACAGCTACTTCGTTCTCGGCGCCCTGCAGTCGGTGTTGGGCGCCCTCGCTTGCGTGCTCCTGTATGCGGTAGCGAGAGACCTCCACGGCGCCGTGGTTGCCCGGGTTGCCACAGTCTTCGCCGCGATCAGCTATCCGTTGCTGTTCGCCGCAGCGGCGATTGGCCACCAGGCCATCGACGTGTTCATGACGACGCTCGTCGTCTGGCTCTTGATGCGGGCGACCCGGTTGGCGCCTCCGGCATGGGCCACGTGGGTGGGCATCGGCATGGTGTTTGGCGGGGCGATTGCCATTCGGGAAACGGGTATGTTCTTCCTGCTGTTCGTGCTTCTCTGGATACCAATCGTGTTCAAGCGGCGGGCCTGGAGCGGATCGCTCCGAGCCGCAAGCGCAATGCTGCTGGGCGTGGGCGTCGTGCTGGCGCCCCTTGTCTTTCCAATGGTGGCGACCGCGGAGAAGCGAATGGCTCTGCGGGTGCACCTGGACCGCCTGTATGTCGGTGAAATGGAGCCCGACACGATTCGGGCGGGGATTGTTGGGCCCATGGCCGCACCGCAGGCTGCGGCCAGGCAGATGTTCACCGAACCCGGGCGTGTTCTCGCCACGCTCGGCCGCGCCTACTCGCGCAACATCGCGCTGCAGTTCTTTTCGCAGCCCTACGGCGGCTTCGATCTCGTGTTCCTCTCGAAGGGGTCGCCGTACTACTACGGGCTTTGGTGCTACGTGTACTTGCTGGCTGCCGCCGGGCTGATCGCGGCGTGGCGCGGGGCGTGGGGCCCAAGTCCCCGCGCGCTCGGGTTTGCCCTTGTCGTCGGTGTGATCGTCTCGCGGACGCTTCCCCACGTCGTGCTCGAATCGAACTACCGCCATCGCGTGCCGATTGAGCCGTTCCTGATCCTGGTGACAACGGCGACGGTCGTCGGCCTGGTGGTCGCCGCGCGATCGCACTGGAAACTCCGCGGAGTGGAGGCGTAATGGCGCTCACCAGGCGCAAGTTCATCGTGTTT
>CAYHHH010000249.1:0-2218 GCA_964356125.1 uncultured Bifidobacteriaceae bacterium
CCGTGACGGCCCGGGCCATCTGCTGGATCATTCCCGGCCACGCGCAGCATCATCTCGACGTTCTCGCCGAGCGTTACGGCGTCAAGCCTTAACGCACAGGAGCTCAGGAGATCAGGAGAACCCAAACTCTCCAGCTCCTGAACTCCTTGTCTCCTGTTGTTATTGTCGTTGCGTGCTCGTCGCCGCGGGCATGAGGCGGGTCACGCTTTCGGTGACCGACTCCACCTTCTTGCGGGAGTAGGCGATCGGAAAGTACGTCCCCTGCGCCCACAGCTCGAACAAGTCGCGGTAGTGCGGACTATCCGGATCGCCCGACTGGCCCGGGGTGTTGAGGCCAACCGAGTTATCCCAGTCGTCGGTGTCCGCGATGATCTTGAGCGATCCGCCCGACGCCTGGTTGTCGGCATTGCCCGTCGCGCTCACCGTCATGCCGTCACCGCCGCGTGGCAGCGGACCGACCTCGAGCTTCGCGCGTGTGGCGGCATTGACGACGCCCGATAAGGGGTGACGCAACAGCGTGTGGTGATAGCGCTCCTGGCCGTACTTCCAGCCCTGCATGTCGGGGCCATACCGCCTGGTCAGTTCGGCGATCGCCTCGTCCATGCTGCGTGCGACCAGCGCATCCCGGCCGGCGATGGGGTTGGCGCCAAAACGGCCATCGGGTGCATGGAGCCAATCGATGACCCGCTTGGTCGACACGAGGTTGGCGCCCACCGCCTTGATCGCCTCAGCCGGCACGACCACCCGCCGGGCATTGTCGAGAATGCGTCGCTGCCACATCGCGTACACGCCCGCGGCGACCGAATCCTTGTCGAGCACGAAGTCCCACTTCGTCAGCAGGTCCCGTGCCGTCGCGCTCGCGGCGTTCGACAGGGTGACGCGTCTCAGGAGCGGCGTCAGCGCCCGCGCCACCACCGACAGGTCGTCGTTCTGCAGCCGCGTCATTTCCGGCACGCTGAACAGCCGGCCCGAGCCGAGCACCTCGGTAATGCGCGAGGCGCGGGACGCATCGGCCCAGTTGGTGACGTGCAACAGGTTCTTGTAGGGATAGTCGTCGGGCAGCAGGTAGTTGTTGGCCGTGGCGATGAAGCCCCGTGACGGGTTGGTCTCGTACGGCAGCGCCTTGATCGGCAGGTAGCCGTCCCACTCGTAGCGGCCATCGCCGGGCACCGGCAGCACGCCGCTCCAGTTGCGCCGAATCGGCTGGATGCCGGCCGCCTGCCAGCCAATGGTGCCGCTGCGATCGACCCACACCATGTTCTCGGAGGGCATGTGGCTGAAGCTGCAGGCTTCGCGGAACTCCTCCCAGTTCCTGGCCTGGTTCATCCGCAGGCTGGCGAGGTACGGCGCGCCGCCGGGCTCCATCCATCCCGCGCGCAGCGCGTAGGCCTTGCGGTTGGCGCGGTCTTCGAACACTACCGGACCGTGACGCGTGTATTTCAACTCGACCGGCTCGGGCCTCGCGCCCTTGACGGAAATCGTGTCGGCAACCACGCGCATCGGCTCCCAGCCGCCTTTGTGGCGATACTCGTTCGCATTCGCCGGGTTGGTGTCGTACATGTACAGGTCTTCCGCGTCCTGTCCGAAAATCGTCAGGCCCCACGCGCCGTGTTCGTTGTGCCCGATCGATACGCCAGGGAGCACGGGCTCGCCGCCGCCGATCACGTTCCAGCCCGGCGCCACCAGGTGCACCCAGTAGCGCAGCGATGGGGCCGCGATCACGCGGTGCGGATCGTTGGCGAGGATCGGCCTCGTGCTGACGGTCTTCGAACCCGACACCACCCAGTTGTTCGATCCGATGTCCCGCGGATCCGTCTCGAGCGACACCGGTCCGGCCGGATCGGCCGCGATGGCATTCGGCGCGCCGACCGCGATTGTCGCGTCTCCTCGGTACTCCGGCAACACATCCTCGGGCCTGAACTGGATGCTGGCGCGGAACGCGGTGTAGAGGTCCAGCACGTTGTCGGGAAACGTCCGCGGATCGATGGCGGGATCGAGTTCGAAGCGGGGATCGCCGCCCTGGAAGTAGAGCAGCTCTCGCGTTCGGTCGAGGCCGATGGCCTTGATCGCGCGAATCGACCGCACCTCCTCGCTGGCATTGGACGCCAGGGCCTGATGCCGCGAGATCACGACCGCCGGCGTCCATCGGCCCGGCGTGATGCCGAGCATCCTGAATTCCCTGGGGAGCAGCGCGGCGGTCTTCTCGGTTTCGGCGACG
>CAYHHH010000250.1:0-2024 GCA_964356125.1 uncultured Bifidobacteriaceae bacterium
TTCAGCGCACGTACCCAGATGTTCCGGTACCGCACGGGATTGCCGTGATCCTGAAGCGCGATGGGGCCGCTCGCCATCTCGCGCGTATACGGCAGGACGCTGCGATGACGCGTCGGGCCCCAGAACGGCGTCGCGTGATGCACGACGACTCCGTTGTGCAGCACCGTCACGATCGCGGGCTTTTCGAGCGTGCCGGCGGCGGCGAAGCGCGGCGCGGTGAAGACGATGTCGTAGGTCTGCCATTGGCCGGGGGGGCGCGCGGCATTCACGAGCGGCGGATACTGCCCGTACATCGACGCGGCCTGACCGTCCGGATACGTGATGTTGCGGAAGCTGTCGAGCACCTGAATCTCGAAGTGGCCAAGCAGGAACACACCGCTGTTGCCGCGCCCCTGGCTGTCGCCTTTCACCTCGGACGGCGTGGCGAACTCGACGTGCAACTGAACGTCAGTGAACTGCTGCTTCGTTCGAAGCACGCCCTTGCCGGTCGAGAGCACGCCGCCTTTCATCGCCCACGTCGCGGCCGATCCGTCGGTCATCTGCCACGCGCTGAGATCGTCGGTGAGGCCAAGCAGCACGACGGCATCGGATGGCGGAGCCACCGGCGTGTCGCCGGTCGCAGGTGTCACAACGTTCGGATAGGGCCGCGTGCCGTCGTGCACGCGCCACTTGCCGTTGGGCTGCATCGGCGTGTCGTCATAGCCAATCGGCGACTGCTGGCCGGATGCGGTCGCGGTGAACACCAGCAGCGCGAGAACGACGGATTTAGCGTGTGTCATCACCAAATGCCCTCATGAGTTCGAGCCAGAACTGCGTGGCTGTGTAAAACGATTCAACGCCGACGCGCTCGTCCTTGCCATGCGCGCGCGCGTCTTCAGGATCCATTTCAATCGCCGAGACGCCGTAGGTCGGGATGCCGCGGCTTCGCGTGTACATGCCATCGGTCGCGCCGGTTGCCATCATCGGGATCACCGGCAGGCCCGGCCAGTGCTTCGCAACGAGCGGTTCGAGGCGCGACAACAGCGCCGGTGTCAGCGTGGACGGCGGGCTGGCGATGGGCGGCTCGATCACCGTGACTTTCACTTTCTCGCCGGCGAGCCTCCGGATGACCGCCTGCACATCCGCGCCGGGAAGGCCTGGCAGAATCCGGCAATTGACGACCGCGCGCGCCAGCTGCGGCAGCGCGTTGTTCGCATGGCCCGCATCCACCTTGGTGGCGACGCACGTCGTCCGAAGCTGCGCATTGTAAAAGGGTGAGCGCGACAGCCGCGCGGCCGCCGCGAGATCGGGCGGCACCGCGGCGACGGCCCGCATGTCGATTGCGGTTTGTCCGCTCTCGGTGACCGAAGACCGCTCGAGAAACATCCGCGTCACGTCGTTCACATGCAGCGGGAACTGGTGCTCGCCGATCCGCGTGAGCGCAGCCGCGAGCGTGTAGATGGGATTGTCGGGTCTGACGAGCGAGCTGTGGCCGCCGGCGTCGGCCACTTCGAGCTGATAATCCGCGTAAATCTTCTCGCTCGCCTGCACTTCGAAAATGGCCGGCCGCCCTGCCATCAGCGCCACGCTGCCGCCGTCGGTGTTGAAGGCCAGCTCCGCCTGGGCGACCACGCGCCGATTCTCGAGCAGCCATTGAATGCTTCTCTGCGCCGTCTCTTCATCACCGGTCAGCACGATGACGAGATCGCGCTCGGGCTGCCATCCGGCGCGCTTCAACGTGATGACGTTCGCGATCAGCATGGCCGCGCCGGCTTTGTTGTCGCTCGATCCTCGGCCGTACAACCAGCCGTCGCGCTCGAGCAGCGTCCACGGATCGACCGACCAGTCTTCGCGCCGCGCCGGGACGACGTCGATGTGCGCCATCATCAGCACTGCGCGGGCGCGAGGATTCCGTCCTCGATACCGCGCAACCACGTTCTGCGCCCGGGCATCATGGCCGGTGACTTCCAGGTCCTCTTTTGGAAAACCGGCGGCGATCAGCCTCGCGACCATCGCCTGCGCTGCCTGCGGCGTCCCTCGATCCT
>CAYHHH010000251.1:0-1957 GCA_964356125.1 uncultured Bifidobacteriaceae bacterium
TTAGGGATTAGACATGACCCGCGTCACGCGTGTGATCCGCGTTGCAGGCCAAATCCCTAATCCCAAATCCCTATTTGCCGAGCCGCGAAGCGACTTCAGTCCAGTTCACGACGTTCCACCAGGCCGCAAGATAGTCCGGGCGGCGGTTCTGGTACTTCAGGTAGTACGCGTGCTCCCAGACGTCGACGCCGAGGATCGCGTTCTTGCCTTCCATGATCGGCTGATCCTGGTTCGCCGTGCTCTCGATGCTGAGCTTGCCGTTCTGCTCGATGAGCCAGGCCCACCCGCTGCCGAAGCGCGTGACGCCGGCCTTGGTCATCTGCTCCTTGAACCCGTCGAAGCTGCCGAAGGTCGACTTGATGGAATCGCCGAGCGCGCCGGTCGGCGCGCCGCCGGCTTTCGGGGCCATCCATTTCCAGAACGCCGAGTGGTTCATGTGGCCGCCGCCGTTGTTGCGCACCGCGGCGCGGATGTCTTCGGGCACCTTGCTGATGTCGCGCAGCAGGTCCTCGATGCTCTTCGACTGCAGCTCGGGATATTTCTCGAGCGCGGCGTTCAGGTTCGTCACGTACGCGTTGTGATGCTTGCCGTGATGGATTTCCATGGTCTTCGCGTCGATATGCGGCTCGAGCGCGTCGAACGCATACGGAAGCGGCGGAAGTGTGTGTGCCACGATTGTCCTCCTCTGAGCTGGCGCGTAGGGCGGGTCTTGAACTGCAAGACCCGCCCTACCAAGCGAGTTAATGAACGGAAAGCATCCGATCGAGCGCGACCTTCGTCCAGTGCTTCTGCTCGTCGGAGACGACGATTCGGTTGTGCACCTGGCCTTCGACCAGTCCTTCCAGAATCCAGAGCAGATGGTTCGGCGACACGCGGAACATCGTCGAGCACAGGCATCCGAACTGGTCGAGCGAGAGCACGGTCTTCTCCGGCGCGACGCTCTTCGCGAGCCGGTTCACCAGATGGATCTCGGTCCCCACGGCCCACACGGACCCGGGCGCGCTGTCGGTGACCTGGCGAATGATGTATTCGGTCGAGCCGCTGTCGTCGGCGGCCTGCACGACGTCCCACGGCACTTCGGGATGCACGATGACGCGCACGCCGGGATGCTGCTCGCGGATGCGCGCGATCTGCGCGACGGTGAAGCGCTCGTGGACCGAGCAGTGCCCTTTCCACAGAATCATCTTCGCGTCGAGCAGCTGCTCCACCGTCTGGCCGCCGTACATCTCATGCGGATCCCACACGACCATCTTGTCGAGCGGCACGCCCATCTTATAGGCCGTGTTGCGGCCGAGATGCTGATCGGGCAGAAACAGGATGCGCTCGCCGCGCTCCCACGCCCAGCGCAGCGTCGCCGCGCAATTGGTCGACGTGCAGACGATGCCGCCGCGCTCGCCGACGAAGGCTTTGATGGCGGCGGACGAATTGATGTAGGTGACAGAAATGACGCTGCCGATGCCCATCATCGACAGTTCTTCCCAACATGTCTCCAACTGATCGATCGCGGCCATGTCGGCCATCGAGCAGCCGGCGGCGAGGTCGGGAAGTAACACCTTCTGATGCGGCGCCGACAGCACGTCGGCGCTTTCCGCCATGAAGTGCACGCCGCAGAACACGATGAATTCCGCTTCGGGATGCTTCGCCACTTCGCCCGAAAGGCGGAACGAGTCGCCGATGTAGTCGGCGAACGTGATCACTTCGTCGCGCTGGTAGCGATGGCCCATGATGATGAGCCGCGTGCCGAGCGCTCCCTTCGCGGCGGTGATGCGGCGATCGAGCTCTTCGTCTGACAGACCGAGATACCGCTCGGGGAGCGGCTGGCGCTCCGAGATCTGCGACTTCTCGAACTCCGTCTGGACAGGAAGCAGCGTCGACATCTGAACTACTAATTATAGCGGTTTTTCGGCGGGTCTACAGAAACCGGCGGGTCTACAGAACAAGACCCGCCCTACGTACT
>CAYHHH010000252.1:0-1931 GCA_964356125.1 uncultured Bifidobacteriaceae bacterium
GTGGCAGCCGGTGCCCGGCGTGCTGTGGCACACGGACGGCGCCGCGGCCTGGACGCTGCGGGCGCTGTCCCTTTTCGGCGCCTGGCTCACGCTGCAGTCCGCGGTGATGCTCGACATGTTTGAACTGGCCGGCACCCGCGGATTCATGGCGCGCAACCCGAACGCCGCGGACCTGAAGACGCACGGACCGTACCGGCTCGTGCGCCATCCGATCTATCTCGCGTGGCTTTTCCTGGTGTGGACGCCGTCAACGATGAACGGGACACGTCTGGTGTTCGCCGCAATCAGCACGGCGTACCTCGTGATCGCTATTCCGCTCGAAGAACGATCGCTGCATGCGTCGATTGGTCCCGCGTATGCCGCCTACGTCGGCCGCGTGCGCTGGCGCATGGTCCCGTTCCTCTACTGATCGTAGTCGTCCTTCGGGAGTCCTTCGAGCGGCTCGTACATCGCCAGACTCTGATGCGACGGGATCTCGAAGCGACGCTTGCACTTGCCGCACGTCGCAAAATCCTCAGCGCGCACCAGGTAGTCCTTCAGCTTCGCAAACAGCGCGCGGTCCCGTTCATCGGCCCCTTGCGGAATCCGCTCCTTCTTCATGCGGCGAATCCACTTGAACTGATATTCCTGCCGATGCGCGCACTTGGGACACGTCAGCGCCATCGGTTTCATTTCCGGCTTTTCCGTGAAGAAGTCGCGCTCGTTGAGGGCCATGCGCGTGATGGTATCAAGTTACACTCGCTTCGTGGCCTCTCCGACCGCTGACACCACACCGCGCCTCGCCGCGCTGCCCACCGAGTTGCCCGTGATTCCGCTGCGCGGCAGCGTCGTGCTGCCGCTCGCGGTCGCGCCGCTGTCGGTCAGCCGTCAGCTCTCGATCGACGCCGTCAATCGCGCGCTCAGCGGCGATCGCATGGTGCTCTTTCTGAAGCAGAAGAACGACGTCGACGAGCCCGCGCCCGACGACCTGCATCACATCGGCACCGTCGCGATCATTCGCCAGATGTCGGCCGGCCCCGGCGGACTGCGGCTGCTGGTCGAGGGCGTCGCGCGCGCGCACGCCGAGCTCGTGACGCGCGACGGCGCGCTGCTCAAGGCGCGGATCCATCCGAAACCCGAGCCCGCGGTGTTGACCGTGGAAGTCGAAGCGCACGTGCGTCACGTGCACGAACTCGTGGAACGCGCGCTCTCAGTGGCCACGGGCCTCTCGCCCGACATGAAACAACTGGTGTCGGCCATCGACGATCCGCTTCGGCTGGCCTACGTGCTCGCGGGACTGCTCGATCTCAAGGCGGACGACAAACAAGCGCTGCTCGAGGAGGATTCCCTCTCGGCCAAGCTCACCGCCATCGCACAGGCCTTGCAGCGGGAGATCGAAGTACTCGAACTCAAGGGCAAGATCGAATCGCAGGCGCAGCAGGAGATGTCCGATGCGCAGCGCCAGTACATGCTGCGACAGCAGTTGAAGGCGATCCAGGAGGAACTCGGCGAAGGCCCCACCGAAATCCAGCAACTGCGCGAGAAGTTCGCGAAGGCGGAGTTGCCGGAGACGGTCGCGGTCAGCGTCGGTCGCGAAATCGACCGGCTCGAGCGCATGAACTCATCCTCGCCCGAGTACCAAATGGTGCGGACGTATCTCGATTGGGTCTTCGAAGTGCCCTGGTCGGTCACCACCGAAGACCGGCTCGATCCCGTCGAAGCACGGCGGGTGCTCGACGCCGACCACTACGGTCTCGAGAAAGTGAAGGAGCGCATCGTGGAATACCTCGCGGTGCGCAAGCTCAAGGGCGACATGAAAGGCCCGATCCTCTGCTTCGTCGGCCCCCCGGGCGTGGGCAAGACGTCGCTCGGCCAGTCCATCGCCCGCGCGATGAACCGCAAGTTCGTGCGCATGTCGCTGGGCGGCGTGCGCGACGAAGCCGAGATCCGCG
>CAYHHH010000253.1:0-1851 GCA_964356125.1 uncultured Bifidobacteriaceae bacterium
GCACGGTGGTCCTCAAGGCCGAGGGCGATCCCGCGCTCGTGATGCAGGCCGACGAGATCCTGCTCGAGCACCAGCATCACTGGTTCGTGCGCGAGACGATTCACTTCATCAAGCGCACGCTCAAGCGCGTGGACCTCACGGCGCGCAGTTTCTTCGCGATCATCGAGCCGGGCAACGCGTTCGCCGGCACGCTCTTCGAACTCGCGCTCGCGGCCGACCGCTCCTACATGCTCAGTGACGACGATCAGGCGAATCGGATTCAGTTGTCGTCGATGAACGCGGGCATGTATCCGATGAGCAACGGCATCACGCGTCTGCAGGCGCGCTTCTACGGCGAACCCGAGCGGGTGGGCGCGGCGCTCGCGCACGAAGGCGCCTTCGATCCGACTGAAGCCGACGAGGCCGCGCTCGTGACCTCCGCGCCCGACTCGATCGATTGGGATGATGAAGTGCGCATGGCGATTGAGAGCCGCACGGTGCTGTCGCCGGATGCGTTGACGGGCATGGAAGCGAACCTGCGCTTCGTGGGGCCGGAGACGATGGAGACGCGCATCTTCGGCCGCCTCACGGCGTGGCAGAACTGGATTTTCCAGCGTCCGAACGCCGTCGGCCCGAAGGGCGCGCTCACGTCCTACGGCACGTCGGATCGCGCTGAGTTTGATTTTGGTAGGACCTAGTGCACTCAACATGGAGGGCCATGGAGGGCCATGGGGAAGGGCCAAACCCTCAGGCTTTCAAAGAGCTCTTCGAAAAACTGTCTTTCGTCTTTGCTCTTCCCCCATGGCTCCCCATGGCCCCCATGTTGAAGGTCTTGTGACAAGGATGTCGAGATGATCTCGTCTGAGAAGATTCCGAATAACGTCGACCTGCACATGAACAAGCGCCTGCAGCGGGCGCTCGAGCATTGGCAGCCGGCCTACATCCAGTGGTGGAAAGACATGGGCCCGCAGGGGTTCCAGCACTACCACCAGGTGTACGTGCGCACGGCGATCAGCGTGGATGCCGCCGGGTGGGCGCATTTTGAATACGTGAAACTGCCCGAGTACCGCTGGGGCATCTTCCTGGCCGACCCGGTCGTCAACCGCACGATTGGCTTCGGCGACTTCTTCGGCCAGCCCGTGTGGCAGGAAGTGCCCGGCGAGTTCCGCAATCAGCTGCGCCGCCTCATCGTCACGCAGGGCGACACCGAGCCCGCTTCGGTCGAGCAGCAGCGCTGGCTCGGCCATCGCTGCCCGAGCCTCTACGACCTGCGCAACCTGTTTCAGGTGAACGTGGAAGAAGGCCGCCACCTGTGGGCGATGGTGTACCTGCTGCATTCGTACTTCGGCCGTGACGGCCGCGACGAGGCGGAAGACCTGCTCGCGCGCCAGAGCGGCAATCGCGACAAGCCACGCATCCTCGACGCGTTCAATGAGCCCATCGACACGTGGCTCGACTTCTTCATGTTCACGATGTTCACCGACCGCGACGGCAAGAGTCAGTTGCTCTCGCTGTCGGAGAGTTCGCTCGACCCGTTGTCGCGGACGACGCGCTTCATGCTCACGGAGGAAGCGCATCACATGTTCGTCGGCGAAACGGGCATCACCCGCATCGTCAAGCGCACCTGCGAACTGTTGCGCAGCGAGGAGATCGGGTTTTCGGGTGACGTTCGCAAGTTCGGGGGCATTGATCTCGAGATGATCCAGCGCCACATCAACCTGTGGTTCTCGCTTTCGCTCGATCTGCATGGCAACGAGATTTCCACCAACGCCGCCGCGTACTTCGCCAATGGCCTGAAGGGCCGCGCCGAGGAAGACAAGTGGAGCGAGCACCGCGTCATCGAGGATATCTACAAGCTCGACGCCGTTGAGC
>CAYHHH010000254.1:0-1789 GCA_964356125.1 uncultured Bifidobacteriaceae bacterium
GCCGCCGGCTCTTGTGCGAAAGTCCGATGTAAAGACCGCCACAATCGCGCACGAGAACGGCGAAACAGATGATCAGGGGGGCGAGCGGCAGCAGCGGACACCAAAGCCCTCGGGCGCATCGGTGGGGGGGTAACCAACGCGATTCGACGCGCGCACGACGCTGCCGCCGCTGCCGAAACCGCCCCCGCGAAGGACACGCTCGGAGCCGCCAGAAGGCCCCTGTGGATCTTTGCTGGATTTCCCTGGGTCGTACGAAGAATACCAATCGGAAACCCACTCGTACACGTTGCCCGCCATGTCGAGTGCGCCGTACGGACTCGCGCCTGAGGGCTTCGACCCAACGGCAATCGTGGACCCGGTGCCGCAGCCAAGGTCCATAAGGGTCATCACGGCGTAGTCGCACGTGGCGTCCGCGTTTCCCCAAGGATATTTCCGACCGTCCGTGCCTCGCGCCGCTTTTTCCCACTCGGCCTCCGTGCACAAGCGCTTGCCCGCGTAGGCGCAGTAGCTGCTCGCCATCGCCCAATTAATGCAGTTGATTGGGTGCTGCGTCTTGCCGCTCACGCCCAGGTTACAGAATTCGTACACTGCGGGTTTGCCGCACTTTCCCGCCGTCATGCACGCCGAATAAGGCGCTGCGAAAAAATTAGTTGGTCGGTCGAGAAGTTCGATCGTGCGCCGAATCGCGCGCGCGCCCGGAGCGAAAAGCGAGGCGTGCGCTTCGCACGTCGCAGCTTTTCGCGAGGACGTAAGCCGCGATTCGGCCGCGAGCGGACTTCGCAGACTACCAACTTGTTTTTGCGCAGTGCCCAACCCGGCGTAGCCGGAACCAACCGGGCGCTGCCCGGACCCGCCAAGGGCTTTCGCCCCTGGACCCCGAAACTATTGAGTTCTTCTTGTCTCAGTGGCACGCTGATGAGAACGACGGGGGTGTCTTATGGGCTCACTGCTTGACCGCTACGCCACCCAGATCAGCGGTACGCTTTCTTGCTTCGACCGCGTTGTGATTCAAGGGACGCTGCCAAAACTGTGCTACGCGGATGGGATGTCGATCTTCCTGCACCACCGGGGCATTCGGGTCTTCGACTACGCGCTGTTCACTCAGCCGTTGCGCGACGCCATTCGTGCGAATGCCGAACGTCTCGCCAAAGAGCACGGCGTCGAGATTCAGTTCGTCGCGAAGACGAACGAACGCAAGGAAGCGCGCGTTGCGGAGGCTCTTGCCAAGCGGGGCGAGCACCCTGGGCTCGTCGCGGTGCTGTCGGCAATGGAGGGCTGTTCGTCCTACAAGCCGTGGCACGACAAGGCCACGGGGCGAACGGGACTCAAACCCGACACAGGGAAGTGCCTGCATTACTACTTCTACTTCATGGATGAGGCGCTCGGCATGTGTTACGTGCGGGTTCCGACGTGGTGCCCGTTTCGACTTCAGTTCTACTTCAACGGTCATGGTCCCGTGGCGCGCGAACTCAGCAAGGCTGGGATCGCCTACCAAACGAACGACAACGCATTCGTAGCCATCGCCGATCTCGAAGCCGCCCAACGTCTCGCTGATGGGCTCGATGCTGCGGCTCTCCACAAGATCCTCGACCGATACGCCTTGATGTGTTGCCCCGTCATCAAGGAACTCGATGACGCCAGCTACCACTGGAGTTTGATGCAGGTCGAGTACGCCACCGACGTGATCTTTCGGTCGCGCGACGCGCTCCAGCCGATCTACGAGACGATCGTCCGCACCGCGATTCACGCAGTCAAGCCCGACAACATCGCGAACTTCCTGGGGCGTAAG
>CAYHHH010000255.1:0-1752 GCA_964356125.1 uncultured Bifidobacteriaceae bacterium
TCGGTTGCGGCTACCCGATGGGTCCGTTCACGCTGCTCGACTTTGTCGGCCTCGATACGACCTACTACATCGCCAACATCATGTTCGAGGAGTTCCGCGAGATGCGATTTGCGCCGCCGCCGCTGCTGAAGCGGATGGTGCTGGCGGGTCACCTGGGCAAGAAGTCCGGCCGCGGCTTCTACGACTACCCGGCGAAGTAGCAGTTCTTGCGATCCGTCGGCCGGATCGGCATGTTTCGCGCCAAGACGGCCGCAAACACCGTGCAAAGAACGCAGAGTTTGCCCCTTTGTGATCGCATGACCAGCACAGAATGCGCGAGTAGGTCATGCGGTCGCGTGCGATCCTCCCGCTCGCTCTTGTCCTGATTCTCGGCGCCCTGGCGGCGCCTGAGGCCCAGTCGCTGCGCAAGATCGGCGAGATGGAGCTGGCGCTGGTGGGCCTCAGCGCAACCGTCGACGGCGCGCGGCCGGCCATCCCCAAGAACGTCGCCTCCGGCCTCAGGATTCTGATCCGGGCCGGCGGCACACCTGTGACGCCGGGGGCGGTGGCCCGCCTGCTGGGCGCCTTCCGCGTGGAAGGCGAGTTGTCGGGGCCGTCGTTCGGGGAGACCGTGACCGTCTGGCAATCCGTCGATGGGTCGAGCACGGCCACCGACTTGGTGTTGCCGCTGCCGGTAATGGCCCTCTCGGGCGAGCACACACTGGCCAACCTGCGGATTGTCGGCGGCGACCGGCCGCTGCTCGATCTCCAGCCGCACACCGTTCCGATCGATGTCGTGGAGCAAGTCCTCATCACGTCGGTGAAGACGCGGCCGCTGACCCTCCAGGAGATTAAGGACAAGGGCATCGTCCTCGACAGCGACGATTACCTGGGCTTCGAGTTCACGCTCGGCCTGCTGCTCGAATCCAAGGCAGTCAAAGTCGCCTTCCCGGTGGTGTTCGACCGCGACGGCGTGGCCCTGCCCGTGCCGCAATCGCTGCCGCAGCTCCGGGTTGACAGCCTCCAGGATCCCATCAGCCCGCCGCGCATCCTCCCAATGATGCTCAAGGTCCCCAAGCTGGGGCCCGGGCTCGGGTTGGGACTGAACTTCGACGATGACGACATCCGGATCCCGAGCGTCCTGGTGATCCCGGGTGAGGTGGGCTACCTGCGGCAGTTCTTCTCGGCGCAGCTGTTTGTCGGCAACGGCACGCCGGGCACCGCCAATCTCACGGTGAAGGACCTGACCGGCACGCTGGTCCTGCCACCGGGCGCGGACCTGGTTGCCGGCTCCGCCGACGATCCGTTATCGCCCGCGGACACCGTGAATGGCGTGCAGCCGCTGACCATGGCCATCGCGGGTGTCGGTGCCGACGGCGCGCCCGGCACCGCCGACGACCTCACGACGCTTGGTCCCGGAGAACAGGGGCAGGCGGAGTTCCTGGTCCGGGGCGACCTCGAGGGCTACCACTCGATCGCCTTCGACATCGAGGGCGTGCTCGACGGACTGGCCACCGGCCCGATCGCGGTCTCCGGACGCGCCACCGGCGGCGTGCTCGTGCGCAATCCGTTCTTCGATGTCAGCTTCGTGGTGCCGACCGTGGTGCGCCGGAGCGAACCGTTCACGCTGTATGCGACGGTGACCAACAAGGGCCAGGGCATCGCCAACGACGTCAGCATGACGCTGGATGCCGCGGCGCTGGGCGGCGTGCAGCTGCTCGGAGACGCGTCGCAGTCGATCGCGACGTTGAAACCCGGCGATGCCAGGACGCT
>CAYHHH010000256.1:0-1752 GCA_964356125.1 uncultured Bifidobacteriaceae bacterium
CGATTCTCGGCATCGTCGCGATCGCCGGCGGCGTCGCGTTGATGTTCGGCGGCTCACGCAAGGGCGCATAGTCGAAAACCCTTACAGAAGATCAGAAGAGCAGGAGATTTGTAAGAAAGAATTCTTCTGGTCTTCTGGCCTTCTGTTCAACTTGCCGCTCATGACTAAGACCCGGTTCCGGCAGACGGCGCTGCTTCTGCTGCTGGCGGCGATTTCCATCGCGTTCGTCGCGATGATCCGATCGTTTCTCCTGACCATCCTGCTCGCGGCCATCTTCACCGGTCTGAGCTACCCGATGTACCTGTGGTTCAACCGCAAGTTCCGCAGCCACTGCGGCGTCGCCGCCATCGCCACGCTCCTGGTGCTGATCGTCGTCGTCGTGGTCCCGATGCTTGCCGTGCTCGGCGCGGGCGCCAACGAAGCGCTGCGCATCACGGAGACGGTGCGCCCGACGCTCGAGCGCCTCGTGGACCGGCCGGGCGAATTCACCAGGCGGCTCAGCGCGCTCCCCGGCTATCGTTTCATTCGGCCCTACCGCGCGCAGATTTTCACCAAGGCCGGCGAGGTGGTCGGCAGCGCCGGCGCCTTCGTATTCTCGACGCTCTCGGCGACCACACTCGCGACAGCCGTCTTCCTTCTTCATTTCGTGATTCTGCTCTACACGATGTTTTTCTTCCTGATCGGCGGGCCGGCGCTGCTCAGAAACGTGATGGGCTACCTGCCGATAGACGACGCCGACAAGCAGCACATGCTCGACCAGTTCGTCTCGGTCACACGCGCCACGTTGAAGGGCACCATCCTCACGGGCATCGCGCAAGGCGTGGTCGGAGGATTAGCATTCTGGGCGGTGGGGATCGACGGCGCCATTTTCTGGGGCACCGTCATGACCGCGCTGTCGATCATCCCCGGCATCGGCAGCGCGCTCGTCTGGGCGCCGGCGGCGATCATCCTGATGATGACCGGCGAGGTGTGGCGGGGGATCGGGTTGTTCGCGTTCGGCGCCATCGTCATCGCAAGCCTCGACAATCTGCTCCGCCCGATACTCGTCGGCCGGGACACGCAGATGCACGAGCTGATGATTTTCTTTTCGACGCTTGGAGGCTTGCTGATGTTCGGCGTGATGGGCTTCATCGTCGGGCCCATCCTCGCGGCGCTCTTCGTGACGGTGTGGGAGATGTTCGCGACGGCGTTCCGCAGCTCGATGGCCGGGCAGGGCGTCGAGCGCTAGTTCGGCCTGGGCTTGGTCGCGATCTCGGTCTCGCGGCTCGTCCGCCTCATCTCCTCGAGTATCTTCATGTGCTCGAGCGTCACTTTCAGCGTTTCGGCTGTTACGGCGACCGCCTCCATCGCGGCGTCACGGGCCGTATCGGCCGCGATGCGCGCGTCTTCACTGGCGGCCCTGGCGGCCTCTCCGGCCTCCCTCAGGCGCTCGCGCTCCCGCCGCGCGTCCTCTGCCTGCCGCCTCACCCCTTCGGCATTGTCCCGGGCGGACTCCGCCGCGTCCGGCTCGACGTCGTTCTTGGTCATGTCGATCTCATTCCGAAGCTACCCGCGCAGCGGGTTCTGGCCGTTGATGACGCGAAGGAGCACGACGATGATGGCGATGACGAGGAGGATGTGAATGAGTCCTCCAAGCGTGTACGACGTCGCCAGCCCGAGCACCCACAGGATCAGCAGCACGATGAGAATGGTTGAAATCATGGATCGATCGTAGGACGGCGCCGCCCCGGCGTCTGTCTCGTTGTGCACACC
>CAYHHH010000257.1:0-1703 GCA_964356125.1 uncultured Bifidobacteriaceae bacterium
GAAGTTTCAACGGCATGTTCCAAGTAGCGCACCTCACGGCACCCATCGTAGCACGGGTCGTGAGCGGCCAGAAAATCTGTTTTTGGTGTTTTTCGCGGCGGCAGCTCGCCGAAAAGCGGGTGAAGATCATCGCCAATGCCAGGATCGGTGGCTCGTCGGACGCAGCTCGACGATCACGTCCCGTCGAGCGCGTCCGATGGTGCCACGCCGCGCTACGCGTCGGCGGGCGGGCCGTCGTTCCAGTCGCAGTCGTCGATGGGCGGCGCTCTTGCGCGCGCTCTCAGGTGTTGTACGGCGGGCAAGTGCAAGCACGCACACAGCGCCTCCAGCGGCTCAGGTTTTGTGATCACGGCAATGACCATCAACCGGCCCTCACAGACACCACACCGCAGTCCGTCGATTCCGAAGGTCCGGGATAGGAGCTCACTCCATCGTAGCCGTCGCGTGCGTCGATTGCCCTTGCGGCACTTCTTCTGCTTGGGCAGCACCTCGTCGCGACCGTTGGCGTTGCCGGCCCAGATCCCGTTGTAAACCGTCAGGTTGTCGTAGGGCCTTGGGATGAGCGTCACGAGGTGCGAAATGAACTCGAGCGGTTCGAAGACGAGCGCGGTCGTGTCGCCCCATGGGCGCTTGAGCGTCAGCTTGACGCGTTCGTCCTCGTCGATGAGTTGGAGGCGCTCTTCAGGTATGGCGGGACGAGAAACATAGCGACAAATTCTTTCTAGCCCACTCCTGTCACGTGCAGCGATCCGCGTCGCGGCGTGAAGGTTGAATCCCTCCGCCGACGCGCACAGCTTCTTTGGCACGCCCGCCGACTTCTTTCGCTCACGCGGCGTGTCGCCGAGGTGCAACGGCTGTTGGATCGCGAGCGCCTCGTCCTTGTGCTCGGAGGGTCGGTCGCGCAACTTGTCGAGCGCGATGACGGCACGCTTCGCGATCCGCTCAACGATGACTTCGATGTCCTCTTGCCTTGGCACGTTCGTCGCGTGAAACCGGCGCTTGCCGTTGGCGCGCTCGTAGAACACGCCGTCGCTGACGAGCAGGTGGATGTGCGGCGCGGTGCGCAGTCCGTCGGAGAATCGTTGGTAGAACGTGATCGAGCCGGGCTTGCCATCGTCGATGCCCTCTTTGCGAGCTCGCTTCTTGAGCCAGGCGAAGATGGCGTGGTTCAGCTCGCGGTTCATCAGGGTGAGTACTCGGTGATCGCGCGCCGCCCACTCGCGCAGCGCATACGGGAGCGTCAGCACGTATTGCCGCACCGGAATTGCTGCGATCACGTTGTCCACGATGTGGATCGACGTGTCGGCCATCACCCGGCCCGCGCACGAGGAACACAGGCCCCGGCGCTTGCACGAAAATGGCAACACCCGCGTAGAGCGGCATGTTTTACAATATAAACGTACAAAACCGTACGCCGGGTGACCGCATCTTAGATGGGTGTTGACAAATGAAGCTTCTCGGCCAGAAATTGCGATTCTGCGGCGATTTTCGTCCGGCCAACCCGAGTCGTACCCTTGGTACGACGCAGGGTTGGCCGGACGAAAAGCGCCCAGAAGCGCGATTTCTGGCCAGGAGCGGAATTTGTCAACACCCTCTTAGGACCGCTTCGACCTCGTTCTTCACGTAGAGCGGCCCCTCGCCGCCGCCCGCCTCGACGCGCTCGCACCAGGTGTTCCAGTACTGCTGGAGCATGTAGAACACGA
>CAYHHH010000258.1:0-1609 GCA_964356125.1 uncultured Bifidobacteriaceae bacterium
GACGAAGATGCCGTTCATTGGCCGCGGGTAGGGAATTGGTAGATTGGTAGATTGGAAGATTGGTAGATTGGCAGATTACGGAAGATGTGCTGAGAAGTGCCGGGGGCGGGAATCGAACCCGCACGACCTTTTCAGGTCACAGGATTTTAAGCCGCCAAATCAAGTTTCGCGATCGGGACGAGCGGGTACGAATCGGCCTATTCTGACGTGTTTTTGAGGATCATGCTTCCGACGCCGAACCACGAAAACCCCTCCGTGACGCCTCATCCCTGCCAGTGGCCTGCCAGTACCGATTCAGCCTTCGTCGTGGGCCAGCTGATGGACTCGCTGATGTGAGACGCCCAGTAAGCGGGCGGCATCTCGTGCGCTCATCTTCAGTTTTCCACCCTGCAACAGCCGCACGGCTCGTCGCGCCGCGATGGCCGCACGACGGTCGTCTTGATCTGCCCGCTTGCGCAACGTGGCGTACGCGCGGATCGCCTTGGCTGCGGTCGTCGGCAGCTTCACATCGTCGACGAGCTTTGCCGAGCGCGCATCGTTCACAAACAATTCCATGGCTTCCCGAATACGGCGCCGCGCTTCGTCGACCGTCCGGCCCTGCGTGTGGCATCCGCGCACCTCGCGAACGGAAGCAACCCACCAGCCCGACTCGTCTCGTGCGTAGGCCACGTGATAAACGTTCATGATTTTTTCAACCATCCCTTTCCCAAACACGGCTTAAGGTCCCGTTCAATGCTGCGCAGTAGCCCAGGGCCGAGGTCCTCGCCGGAATGGACCGGCACCGTTGTGGCGCACGAACCGCATTCGATACGCAGATGAGAGCCCCTTTGCCGCACCTCGATGCAACCCCGCGATATGAGGATCCGCCTCAGCTCCCGGGCCTTCATCTTGAACAGTGTAGATCGAAGATGTCATATGTGTCTAGCACTATAGACACATAGCAATTATGGGTCTCAAAACGTAGTAGGCAGAGTGCCCCACCCATACTCATAATCATAATATTTCAGTCGTTTCTTACATATACGTGGGGCGTGAAGCTTCTCGCCACCTACCTCGACGACCACCCTATCGAGAGGCCGCGGGTACCGACGCACGGCTAATCTGCTCTGCCGAGCGTTCGCCGACGCGCCAGCGTGCACCGGCGCGCCAACGCTTCCGCGCGCCGGATCGCTGGCGACCAGCTGCGAGAACAGGTCGTAGCACATCGCGTTGACGCGGTCCGGCAGGAGAAGACTGGATTCGAAGTCGGTCTTCTCGTACACCGCGGCGATTTCGGCGGCGCTGAGCGGCTGGCCCGTATTCGCGTTGCGCGGATTGCGCGCGATGATGTCGGCCGCCGTGATACCGGTGGCGTCGAGGTTCACTTGGGCGAGCTGGATTTCGCACGCAGCCAGGTAGCCGTCCTCCATCGCCTGCGCCAGGCCGTACTCGTACACCGGCTCGCCGAAATACTTGATGTTGTCGGCGGTCACCTCTGCGTCGGTCTTGGCTTCCCTTGTGTTCTCGTCGCACTCGATCTGGCGTGGAGTCGCAGTGAGGCCGATCTGCACGGCGTTCGGGTTGCGGGTGAGGACGATGGACCATTTTCCCCACGCGGAACGGTGGCACT
>CAYHHH010000259.1:0-1573 GCA_964356125.1 uncultured Bifidobacteriaceae bacterium
CTGCCTTGCACCTTATCGGTTTGAACTGGAGTGGCGGTTAACGGAGATGAAGAGATCGCCCGGCGCGACCGCCGAGTTTCGCGGGAATACTGGACACGGCTTGCCTGGGGGACCACTCGACGTCGCCGGACGCCGCGTCATCGGCGCTGGCGCGGGGCCGCGGGGCTGGCCTGGTCGCTCGGTTTTCTCATGGTCACCAGCGATTTCGAGGCGCTGCTCCGGGCCACGCCGGGCGATCGGCCCGGGCCGCCATCGTCCAGCAGCACGTCGTAGCTGCCGCCGCCGGCATCGACCGCGCGCTTCAGTTGGTCGCGGCGGGCTTGATCGGCCACCACGATCTTGACCCGCGCGTTGGCGAAGCGTGACTTGTCCTCGATGTCGACGGCGACGATCGTCGCCTTCGGGAAATACTCCTGCCACATCTTGAGCGACCCGCCGTCGGCGACGCCGATCTCGAAGATCGCGATGGGATCGTTCTTCCACGGGAACAGGAGCGGTTCGTACACTTCGGTGTAGTGGTGGAGACTTGGCCCCTTGTCCGTGTCGGCGGCGGCCCGCGTCAGTCCGCCGAGCTCGAACACCGTTGCTGACTGGGGCGGGGCCGCGGTACACGACACGGTCGCTGCCAGGAGAGCAGCGGAAACCACGAGCCGGCGCGGGAAGTTGACCATGACGCAGCTGATTCTACCCGGTGTGGGCTGACCGGAACGAGGCCATGTTACGCTCACCCTCGCGACCCCCGTTCCGATGGCACACTACCAACAACTCCAGTTTGTCGAGATCGCGGCGCGGCACATGGCCGCGGACTGGGCCGGGCTGCGCGTGCTCGAGATCGGGTCCGCCGACGTGAACGGATCGATCCGGCCGTTCTTCCCGGGGAGTAACTACACGGGCGTCGATCTGTCGGCGGGACCCGGCGTCGACGTGATCGCCCCGGGGCACGAACTCGCGCTGGCCGACGACAGCGTCGATCTCGCCATCTCGTGCGAGTGCTTCGAACACAACCCGCGCTGGTGCGAGACGTCCGTGAACATGCACCGGATGACGAAGCCTGGCGGCGTCGTGCTGGTAACCTGCGCGTCACGCGGCCGGCTCGAACACGGCACCACACGAACCCGGCCGGAAGAATCGCCCGGCTCCCAGTCGGTGGGCTGGGACTACTACCGCAACCTGAACCGCGAGGATTTCGAGCGCCGGCTCGACCTCGCGGCGCTGTTCGAGGCTCATGCGTTCTTTCAGAATGCCGTTTCGCACGACCTGTATTTCGTGGGCCGCAAGCCTGGCGGCGCGGTGCGGCCGCTGCAACTGGACCTGCCGCGCCTGTGGTCGGAACTGGCGACGGCGAATACGCTGGTCCATGTCGACCAACGGGTCCGCCTGCGCGACCGGCTCCACGCAGCCCAGAGCTGGCCGCAAAAGTGGGCGCAGCATCTGCCCGACCCGGCCTTTCAGGCCTTTGCCATCCGCTGGGCGACGGCCGAGAAAGCCGTCAGGCGGGCACTCCGGGGCAAATGACCGCCGTCCCGTGTTAACCTCGTCAGGACTCTCCGCGCGCGAAAGTGGCGGAACTGGC
>CAYHHH010000260.1:0-1552 GCA_964356125.1 uncultured Bifidobacteriaceae bacterium
AGAGCACGTCCGGATGCGACTGCGACACCGCGATCGCGCCGATCGACGCCGCGCCGTACTTCTCGAACACCTGCGTGAAGTTCAGGCCGGCGTTGTCGGTCTTGAAGACGCCGCCCGTGGCGTTGGCCGCGTAGAAGATCCGCGGCGTGGCTTCGACGACGGCGAAGTCAACGAAGCGGCCGCCCTGACGGGTCGGGCCGAGTTCACGGAATGACAGGGACTTGAACGGATCGGCGGACTGATGCGCGGCGACCGACCACGACATGCCGACGACAGCGCTCGCGATCGCCAGCAGAGCGACGCGTAACGAAACAGACTTTTTCATGGTGAATGCTCCAGGATTTCCGAAGGACTCGACTGGCACCTTCGCAGGCATTTTGCCCATAGCATTCTACCGCCGGGAGCCGTTGGGCGTTTACACCAGGACGGGCTACGGCTCGATGACGTGCAACAGATCGGTGGTGCCGCCGCGTACGGCCTTCACTGGAATCGTGCGATCGAACGTTGCGAGCCGGCCGCCCATCTTCTTCGCTAACCCGAGCAGGTACACGTCGGTCAACTGCCGGTGACCGCGAATGAACTGCGGCGCGAAGAGCGACGCGTCGGTCAGTGAGACCACATCTGTCCAGGGGCGATGGTGCTTGTCTTTGCAGAAGCGCTCGAGGTTCCCGAGTACATCCACCGGGCGCACGAGCGCTTCGTCCGAGGGTTGCTGGCATGCGACGCGCACGAGGCCGTTTTCGGTGAGCGGACACGTGGCCCACCCCTGTGTGCGGTGATCGGCGAACCAATCGTGCGCCAGATCGTGATGGACGTGATCGGGGAAGAACAGCGCCACGAGCACGTTGACGTCGAGGAGCGAGACGCGCGCGGCGGCCACTGGTGCGCTACTCGTCGCGGAGTTGATTGACCGCCGCCATCGTCAGCGGCGGCGATCCGGCTTTGCGCGAGAGCAGCGGCACGCCGTTACGCACCTTCTTTGTGGCGGGCGACGCGAGGGCTTTGCGGACCAACTCGGATACGACCTGACCGGCGGACACTCCGCGTGAGGCGCCGATTTCCTTGGCTGCCTGCAACACGTCGAAGTCGAGATCAAGGGTCGTCCTCATGCATCAATCATCACGCATCACGCATCGGCAGTCAATAGGGCGAGGTCCCAAGTCCCGCGTGCCAAGGTTCCGGGTTTCGCCTCCGGTCCCGCAGGATGCAGTGCGCGTCGCGGGCACGGTGTTCGCGGCGGCTCGTGACACAATCGCCGCATGGCCAAGAAAGCACAGACGTCGAAGAAAGTCGCTGCCGCTGAAGTGGATGAGGGAATCGAGACGTTCGTCACCGTCCAGGGATACAGCCTCGCGCAGTTGCTTGCCGACCGCGGCACGGGCGATCCGGTCGCGCTCATTCGGTTGCTCCGCAAGCAGGGCAAGAACGTGATCGACGTCGGCTACGTGCTCTTTTTCCCCGACGATCAGAAGCTGCCGGCCGACTGGGTGCAGAACGTGATTTCGCTACTCTGATCTGGCCCACTTCGATGCCCAAATTTGGCCCCCCTGCT